>NZ_JBFBHK010000008.1:0-154287 GCF_040685235.1 Curtobacterium sp. NPDC089185
GAGGTCAGCCACGTCGAGCCGCAGGCCCGCCTCGCGCGACGCGATCGGGCGACGGACGGGAGGCGCGGTGCCGGCTGGCACCGCGCCTCCCGTCCGTCGTCGGTGCGGGTGCCGGCGTGCAGGCCGGTCGCCGGTTGCCGGTTGCCGGTTGCCGTCGGTCCGCGACTCGCCGGCCGTCGGTCGTCGAGGTTCCGCGACTCGCCGCTCGTCCATCGCTGAGGTCCCGTGAACGTCGACGAGGTGTCAGGAGATTCCAGAATTGCGGAACCTTGCAGGGACAGTCGAGCGTGTCGACGCCGGTCTGCCCGGCACCCGGCACCCGGCACCGGGACTCAGGCGGCCGGGGCCTCCGGGACGGCGACGGCGCCCGTCGCGCCCTCGTGCTCGTAGTGGGCCCGCACCAGGATCGGGCGGTGGTCGGAGATGCCCGCCGGGAGCGTCTCCACGCCGGCGATGTGCAGCCCGACGCTCGTCGCGAAGTCGAAGTGGCCCGTGAACTTGCGGTAGCGCAGGTACGTCGGCTGGTCGGAGAGCGACAGTGCGAAGCCGTGCTCCTCGATCTTGCGACGCAGGTTCGTCTGGAACCACGGGTAGTTGAAGTCGCCGACCATGATCGCCGGGGCCTCGGCCGACAGCTCGCGGACGAACTGGTGCGCCGCCTCGATCTGCTTGCGTCGGAGCGAGTTCGTCGCGGTCAGCGGTGAGGCGTGGAACGACGCGACGATGACCTCGGTGTCCGCCTGGGTGTCCCGGAGGCGCATCGCGATGAGCCGCTCGTGCGCGGGCGCGAGGACCCGGTCGTGCAGCGACTTCTGCAGCGAGTGGATGCTGAAGTCCTCGACCTCGAACCGGTCGTCGCGCTTGTAGATCGCGAGACCGAGGCGGTTCGCCTTGGTCGAGGCGGCGAGCGAGAGACCGGCGACGCTCGGCGCGAGGTCGTTGCTGTCGCACTCCTGCACGCAGATGACGTCGGCCTGGGAGGCCTCTGCCAGGGCGGCGAGCTCGCTGTTCGCGGTGTGCTCGCGGAGGTTGTAGCTGACGACGCGCAGCTCGGTGGGTTCCACGGCGGTGTCGTCCGCGATCGATCCCTGCTGCTGTGGCCCGGCCATGCTGCCTTCCGTCCTGGGTGTCTCGGTCACCCTGCCGCGGCAACCGTACTCGGCGGTCGCGGGCAGTTCCTGTGACGGTAGCGCACGGCGGGTTTCGTGCGTGTGACCACGGCACGAACGGTCGTCGCGCGGCTCGGCCGCGGGCGACCGGTCAGCCGGCGACGCGCCGCTTCCGGGCCGCCGGACGCACGGTCTCCCCCGCCGTCCGGCTCATCAGGACCCCCTCGACGCAGGCCACCACGAGCAGCACCACGATCACCCAGAACGCCACGTCGTACGGTCCGGAGCCGCCGAGGCCCGAGGCCGCCCGGATGGCCACGGCTGCGACGGCGACCCCGAACCCCGCCGCGACCTGCTGCAGCGTCGACGACAGCGTGTTCGCCGGGGTCATGTCCGCCTGCTCGACGTCGGCGAACGCGATCGTGTTGTACGCCGTGAAACCGACGGACCGTGCGGCGCCGCTCACGACGAGCAGCACGGCGAGGAGCCAGAACGGCGTGTCCTCGGTCAGGAACACCATCGCGACGACGCTGAGCGCCGCGACCGCGCTCGACACGACGATGACCGGCCGGTACCCGAACCACCGGAGGAACGGGGTCGTCATGGGCTTGATGCCGAGGTTGCCGACGAACACCCAGAGCACGGCGGAACCGGCGAGCACGGCGCTCCACCCCCAGGCGTCCTGGAAGAGCAGGGGCAGCACGAAGGGCACCGCGGACACCGCGAGGCGGAACAGGCTGCCGCCGGCGTGCGAGACCCGGAACGTCTCGAGCCGCAGGGACTCGAGCCCCATGATCGGGTGCGGCGCCCGGCGGAAGTGCCGGACGGCGGCCCAGCAGCACACCGCGCCGACGACCCCGGAGACGACGACCGCGACGAGCGGGATCGTGTCGAGGGCGAGCAGCGAGGCCATCACGACCAGGGACCCGAGGCCGAGGCACGCCAGGAGCGACCCGCGCCAGTCGAACGGCACCCGCTCGGGCGCACGCTCCTGCGGCACGAGCACGAGCGCGGCGACGAACGCGACGACGCCGAGTGGGATGTTGACGAGGAAGATCCAGTGCCAGCTGAGGGTGTCGACGAGCACCCCGCCGACGAACGGCGCGATGATCGGCGCGGCGAGCGCGGGCCAGGTGAGGATCGCGATCGCGGTGACGAGCTGCTCGCGCCCGGCGCCGCGGAGGACGACGAGCCGGCCGACCGGCACCATGAGCGCGCCGCCGAGCCCCTGGAGGACGCGCCAGAGCGTCAGCTCGACGAGCCCCGTCGACGCCGCGCAGAGGGCAGACGCCACGGTGAAGAGCGCGATCGCCCCGGCGAACACGGTGCGCGACCCGATGCGGTCGGTCAGCCATCCGCTGACGGGGATGAACACGGCCAGCGTGACGAGGTACGCGGTGATGGCGACGCCGATCGCCGCGGAGTCGACCCCCAGGTCGCGGCCCATCGCCGGGGCCGCGGTCGCGAGGATGGTGCCGTCGAGCAGCTCCATGAAGAAGGTGCCCGCGACGAGCACGGCCACCGCCGTGCTGCCCGGTCGTCGTGTCGTCGTCATCGTCGTCATCAGGTCGAATGCTATGCCCGCTCGGTTTCCGCCCGCACACGTGCCCTGACCCAGCCGCCGTTCTGCAGCGCACAATGACCGGGAGGACGACGTTGCCCGACCGGCCCCGCCACCGGGAGCGTTGCCCCACCGCGACCACGCAGGAGGACCGATGACGACCACCCCCGCGGACGACCGCCCCACCACGGCGACCCGCGTGCCCGGCACCGTCACGACGAAGGGTGCGCCCGACCCCGCCGCCCCCGCCGTCGGCCGTCACGTGCTCGACCACGCGCACCTGCCGGCGATGACCCTGCGCGACTCCGCGCTGGAGCACAACACGACCGTCGTGCAGGCCTACGCCGATCGGCACGGCCTGCTGCTCGCGCCGCACATGAAGACGCACATGGCCCCCGCCCTCGCCGACCGGCAGGTGCGTGCCGGCGCGTGGGGCGTCACCGTCGCGTCGGTGCAGCAGGCGATGGTCGCGTGGGCACACGGCACACACCACGTCCTCGTCGCCAACGAGGTCCTCGACCCGGCCGGCCTCGCGTGGCTCGCCTCCCGCCGCACCGAGGACCCGACCGCCGACGTCCTCTGCAACGTCGACTCGGTCGCCGGCGTCGAGGCCGCCGCCCGCGCCCAGCGCGACGTCGACGGCAACGTGCACGTCCTCGTCGAGGTCGGCTTCCCGGGCGGACGCACCGGCGTCCGCACCGCGGAGCAGGCACGCGCCGTCGCCCGGGCGGCCGTGGACGCCGGGCTGACGCTCCGCGGGGTGACCGGGTACGAGGGCGGGCTGCCCGACGTCGACACCGCGCGGGACTGGGTGACGGAGGTGCTCGCGGTCGCGGTGGAGCTCCGTCCGCTCGTCGCGGCGGACCGGTCGCTGTTCAGCATGGGCGGGAGCGCCTGGTTCGACGGCGTGGTCGACGCCGTCGCGGACCGGCCGGACGACGTCGACGTGCTCCTCCGCTCCGGTGCGTACCTCACCCACGACGACGGGTTCTACGCCGAACGCACCCCGTTCCGCCGTCGACCGGAGGAGGGCTCGCTCCGCCCCGCGATCGAGGTCTGGGGCCGGGTGACGTCGTGCCCCGAACCGGATCGGGCCCTCGTCGCCGTCGGCAAGCGCGACGTCTCCTTCGACGAGGGCCTGCCGGTGGTGCGCGGGATCCGGCCGGGAGGCACGGCACACGACCCGCAGGTCGTCCCGCCTCCGGGGGCGGTCACCGTCACCCGCCTCGACGACCAGCACTGCTACCTCACGCTGGCGGACACCGCGCCCGGGCTGACGCCCGGCGACGTCGTCGTGCTGGGGGTCTCGCACCCCTGCACGGTGTTCGACAAGTGGCGGCAGGTGCAGCTGCTCGCGGACGACGACACCGTCACCGACACGATCGCGACGTGGTTCTGATGGCGACCGACCACCGTGCGGGCACGACCCCTCCCGAGGAACCGCCGGCCCGGAACGCGGCACTGTCGCTGCGTCGCGGTCTCCGGGTGCTCGACCACGTCGCGGAGCGCACCCGGACCGGTGCCGTCTCGGTGTCGCTCGGCGAGCTCGCCGCGACGCTCGGCACGGCGAAGTCGACCGTGCTGCGACTGACCGCGCCGATGGTCGAGACCGACCTGCTCCGCCGCACCCCGGACGCCGGCTTCACGCTCGGTCTCGGTGCGCTCCTGCTCGGGCAGAGCTACCTCGAGGGCATCGACCTCCGCACCGCGGCCGCGCCGTTCCTCCGCCGGACCGCGGAGGCGACCGGGCTGACCTGCCACCTCGTGGTGCCGGACGGCACGGACATCGTCTACGTCGACAAGGTCGAGACCCGCGGCACGGTCCGCATGGGCTCCCGCGTCGGGAACCGACTGCCGATGCGCAACACGGCGTCCGGCAAGGCCATCGTGGCGTTCGGCGACCCGGACCTGCTCGGTGCGGTGCTGGCGGTCCCCGTCGAGGCGACGACCGAGCAGACGATCACCGACGACGACCGCTGGGTGCGGGAGGTCGACGGGACCCGCGCCCGCGGCTACGGCATCGACGACCGCGAGAACGAGCCGGGCATCCGGTGCGTCGCCGCCCCGGTGCTCGACCACGCGAACCAGGTGGTCGGCGCGATGAGCATCTCCGGTCTGGCCTCGCGGTTCCCGGCAGCGGCCGTCCGCGAGGCCGGCGACCGCGTCGTCCGGACCGCGCTCGAGATCTCGGTGGCGCTCGGGTCGTCGTCGGCGCGGCTCGCCCTCACCCGCACGGCAACGGTCGGAGCCGCCCGGTGACCCGCGACACCGCGGCCGGCGTGCTGACGCTCGGCGAGACGATGCTGCTGCTGTCCGGCACCGGCGTCGGCGAGGTCGGCGACCTCGACCACCTGCGCATCGGCACCGGCGGGGCGGAGAGCAACGTCGCGATCGGCATGGCACGTGCCGGGGTCCGGGCCACCTGGGTCGGGCGCGTCGGCGCCGACCCGGCCGGCGACCGGGTCGTGCGCGACGTGCGGGGCGCCGGTGTCGACGTGGTCGCCGTCGTCGACCCCGACCGCTCGACCGGGCTGATGATGAAGGAGCGGCTCGCCGACGGGCGGACGCGCGTGACCTACCACCGGCGCCACTCGGCCGGGTCCGCACTCACTCCCGGCGACGTCCCCGCCGGCATGGTCGAGCGGGCGGCCCTCGTGCACCTCAGCGGCATCACCGTCGCGCTCTCCGACAGCGCGCGGGAGACGGTGCGCTCGGTCCTGGACCGCGCCGAAGCCGCCGGGGTCCCGGTGTCCTTCGACGTGAACCACCGCCCGAAGCTGCTCGACGCGGCCACCGCACGCGAGCACTACCTCGCCGTGGCGCGACGTGCCGCCGTGGTCTTCGCCGGCGACGACGAGGCACACCTCCTCCTCGGCGCCGACCCGCAGGCGACGGACCCCGACCCCGCCACGGACGAGGACCTCGCCCGGCGGCTCGCCGCGCTGGCAGGCGGCCGAGCGGTCGTGAAGCTCGGCTCGCGCGGGGCGGTCGCGGCCGTCGACGGCCGTGTCACCCGACGGGCGGCGACGCCGGTGCGGGTGGTCGACCCGGTCGGGGCCGGCGACGCCTTCGTCGCGGCCTGGCTCGCGGCGATGCTCACCGGCGCGACGCCGGACGACGCGCTCGACCGGGCGGCCGACGCCGGAGCCCTCGCCTGCACGGTCGACGGCGACTGGCGGCCCCCCGACCACCCACCCACGCGGGACGGGCGCGGCGACGACGGGCGCGTCCACGAGTGGCCCGGCGTCGACCCGGGCGTGCACGACCGCGTCGACCGCTAGCCCGACGACGACCACCACAGACGCGATCGACCCGCACCCGCACCCGCACGAATCCCGAGGAGCGCGCACCATGACCGACACCCGTCCCACCACGCCGGCCGGCACGCCCGGGCCGGACCACCGCGCGCGGCACGCCGCCGGGCCCGCCGTCGCGGTCCTCCGAGGCGGCACCGGCGAACACGTCGAGGCGGTCATCGCGACCCTGCTCGAGGCCGGGGTGCGCGCGATCGAGCTCACGACCAACACCCCGGGGTGGCGCGAGGGAACCGCCTGGGCCGCGCAGCAGCACGGCGCCGCGGTCTCCGTCGGCGTCGGCACCGTGCTCGAGCCGGGTCAGGTCGACGAGGCCGCCGACCTCGGTGCGACGTTCGCCGTGAGCCCGCACCTCGACCCGGCGATCGGCGCCCGTGCCCACGAGCGGGGGCTCGGCTGGTACCCGGGCGCGGCGACGCCGACCGAGATCGTGCACGCCTGGCGGCTGGGCGCACGGGCGGTCAAGGTGTTCCCCGCGGCGCAGCTCGGCGGCCCGGCCTTCCTCCGCCAGATCCTCGCGCCGCTCGACTTCGTCGACGTCGTGCCGACCGGCGGGATCGGGGTCGACGACGCCGCCGACTACCTCGACGCCGGCGCGGTCGCCTTCGGCCTCGGCTCCCCGCTCGTCGGCGACGCCCTGACCACGGGCGACCTCGTCGCCCTCCGGTCGCGGGCGGAACGGCTCGTCGCCGGGCTGGCGCGGTGAGCCGCCCCGTCGTCCTCCGCGGCGGATCCGTCGTCGGCGCGGACGGACCGGTGCGCTCCGACGTGCTCGTGGACGGCGGGCGGATCGTCGCCGTCGGCCCCCGGCTCGCGGTCCCCGAGGACGCCGACCGGCTCGACTGCGGCGAGCGCCTCGTCCTGCCCGGCGGGGTCGACGCGCACTCCCACGCCGGGTCGCGGGTGTTCGACGCGGACGTGCAGGAGGCGCTGCTGCGGCAGGGCGTGACGACGATCGTCACCGGCCAGGACGGGGTCGGACCGGCACCGGGCGACGGTACGTGGGCGGACCGGTACTTCGCGGCGATCGACGGCCCGCACCCGCGCTACGCCGGCGGCGGGATCGACGGCCTCCTCGCGACGTACGACGGCACGACCCCGGTGAACGTGGCGACGCTCGTGCCGGCCGGCACCGTGCGGCACGAGGTCGTGGGCGACGAGGACCGCCCGGCAACGGCCGCCGAGACCACGGCGATGCGCGGACTCGTCCGCAGGGGGCTGGACGAGGGTGCGGTCGGGCTCGCCAGCGGGCTCGACTACGTGCCCGGGCTGTACGCCGACACCGAGGAGCTCGCGGCGCTCTGTGCCGAGGTCGCCGCCGTCGACGGGCTGTACGTCACCCACATGCGCGGCGGGTACGAGGCGAACGTGCGGGTCGGCCTCGACGAGGTCGCGGCCATCGCCCGGACGAGCGGTGTCCGCGCGCACGTCTCGCACCTGCACGCACCAGTCGACACGGCCCTCGGCGCGCTCGCGGACCTGGCGGCGGACGGCATCGGCCTGTCCTTCGACGCCTACCCGTACTCGCGCGGCTGCACGATCCTGTCGATGCTGCTGCTCCCGGCGGCGCTCGCCCGCCCCGGCACCGACGACCTCGCCCGCGCGGTCGCCGACGACGCCGGACGCGACCGGGTCCGGACGGCCGCACTCGAGCGGGTGCTCGGACGCGCGGACCTCGGTGCCGGCTGGGCCGAGCAGGTGACGCTGTCGCACGTCCCGTCGCCGGCGCACCACGCCCTGCAGGGTCGGACCCTCGCCGAGGCGGCCGCCGCGACCGGCAGCACCCCGGTCGACCTGGCGATCGACGTGCTGGTCGCCTCCGCGCTCCAGGTGACCGCCGTGATGCGTGTGCCGCACCCGCGCACCCCCGAGGACCTCGCGCCGCTGTTCCGGCACCCGGGGCACACGGCGGGCTCCGACGGCATCCACGTCGGCACCCACCCGCACCCGCGGGCTGCCGGGACCTTCGCGCGGTACCTCGGCGACTTCGTCCGCGCCGGACTGCTGTCGTGGCCGGAGGGACAGCGGCACCTCGCCACGACCGCGGTCGAGCGGTACCGGCTCGGCGACCGCGGCGTGGTGCGACCGGGTGCCGTCGCCGACCTCGCCGTGGTCGACCCGCAGCGGGTGGCGGCACGGTCGACGTACGAGGAACCGACGCGGACGGCGGTCGGCGTCGACGACGTCCTGGTCGCCGGCGTGCCGGTGCTCACCGACGGTGCCATGACCGGCGCGACCCCCGGCACCGGACTGCGGCGCTCCGGGTCGGGAGCGTCCGGCAGCGGCACCGGGGGTCGGTGAGGTTCCGTTCAGGAGGCGCAGCTCGTCAGGAGGCGCTGGGCAGCACCGCGACGACGTCGATCTCCACGAGGATGCCGGCCAGGTGCGACTGGACCGTCGTGCGGACCGGGTACGGCTGCGAGAAGTGCTTGGCGTACTCCTCGTTGAAGGCCGGGAAGTCCCGGTCCGAGTGCTCGAGGTGGACGGTCGACTTGACGACGTCGTCGAGGGTCGCGCCGTGCTCGGCGAGCACGGCCGCGACGTTCGCCAGCACCTGGGCGGTCTGACCGGCGACGTCGTCCGCCATCGCCCCCGTCGCCGGGTCCTGCGGTCCGAAGCCCGCCGTGTACAGGAAGCCGTTCGCGACGATGCCCTGGCTGTACGGGCCGGCGGGCTGCGGGGCGTTCTCGGTGGTGACGGCGGTCTTCGGCACGGGGGCTCCTCGCGGGTCGGTGACCGGTGGTCGGTCGACGGGACCTCCAGGCTAGGGGCGGGTGCGCGGCGGTGCCCGGCCACCCGCCGGAGCCGTTCCGGACTGCACAACGTGGGCGCGCCTCCCGGCCGGTGCGCCGGATTCCCGGGCAGGCTGGATACCGTCGTGGGGTGCCCACCGTCTGCCCTGTGCCCGTCGGAGCGGGCCGGTGAGCCGCACCGACGGTGCCGTCACCGGGTCGCTCGCGAACGGTCGTCGTCGTTTCGTGGACGTGGCGACGAGCCTGCCGGCCTGGGCGGCCGTGCTGCTCGTGTGGGGCGGCGGACGCATCGTCTCGACGCTCTGGCTCGCGCTCGCGTACCCGCTGATGGGCCGGGCGATGCCGGACAACGCCATCTGGGGCAACGCGCACGGGTTCGGCGCCTTCCTGACCGCGTGGGACGGGCAGTACTACGAGCAGATCTCGGTGCACGGGTACCCGACCTCGCTGCCGCTCGACGCCGGTGGCCACGTCGCGCAGAACGCGTGGGCGTTCCTGCCCGCGTTCCCGTTCACGATCCGGGCGCTGACCGCGTCGACGGGCGTGCCGTTCGAGGTCGGCGCACCGCTCGTCGCACTGGCGGCGGGGCTCGTCGCGACGTTCCTGCTGCACCGGCTGGTCAGTGACCGCGCCGGGCACGCGGCGGGCATGTGGGCGGTCTTCTTCTTCACGTGCGGTCCGCTCTCGTTCCTGCTCCAGGTCGGGTACGCGGAGAGCACGTTCCTCGCGCTGACGTTCGGTGCGCTCCTGGCCCTCGAGCGTCGGCGGTACGGCCTGCTGACGCTGCTCGGGGTCCTGGCGGCGTTCACCCGGCCCGGTGCGGTCGCCGTCCCGCTGCTGCTCGGGGTCGTCGCGCTCGTGCGGTGGGTGCGCGCCCGACGTGCGGCCGCGGGCACCGGCGTGCGGTCGCTCGACGCGTTCCCCGTCGCCGAGCGCGTCCGGGTCGTGGCCGCCGGTGTGGTGATGGCCGCCGCGGGTGTCGCGTGGCCGGTGATCGCGTCGCACGTGACCGGGCGGCCGGACGCCTACCTCGAGACCGAGATGTCGTGGTGGGTGAACTTCATCGGGCGGGTGGACTTCACGCCGATGACCCCGTGGTTCCTGCTCGCCGGCAGGTGGCTCGGCGTCGGCGGCATCCTCATCGTGGTGTTCCTGCTCGTGGCGTACCCGGTGTGGCTGCTCCGCCGGTCGACGCTCCGGCTGGGGTCGACGACGGTGCTGTACTCCGCCGCGTACGCGCTCTACATCTTCGCGGTGTCGCTGCCGATGGCCTCGACCCCGCGGCTGCTCATGCCGCTCGCGCCGCTGTTCGGCTCCCCTGAGCTCGTCGCGCGGCCCTGGATGCGCTGGACCTTCGTGAGCTGCGCGGTCCTCGGCCAGCCGGTGCTCGTCGCCGTGCTCTGGCTGCTCGGCCCGCCCTGACCCCGGCTGCGGGGTCTCCGGACACCGCGAGACGCCCCCGACACCTCGAGACGCCCCCGGTTCCGGGGGCGTCTCGTCGATGTGGGGACGCCTCGGGCGGACGGGGGCGTCCGGCTAGAGCTCGACGGTGCCGTGGCGACCGGTGTCGGGCTGGCTCTGCTTGCCGATCGCGGCCTTGAGCGTCTGCACGAGGCTCCCGACCGGGCCGGTGTCCTGGGTCCAGTACTCGACCGAGTCGCCCTCGACGGTGAGGAGTCGGATCGAGGGGTCCTGACGACCCTGGGGGAACCAGGCCTCGGCGAACGGCGACCACAGCTCGTCGATGACGGAGTCGTCCTGCGTCACCGTGGCGGTCCCGGCGATGGACAGGTACCCGCCCTGCGACTCGATGGCGACGTTCACGTGCGGGTTGCGGGCGATGTCCTCAACCTTCTCGCTGCCGTCCTGTACGAGGAAGCGGAGCGTCCCGTTGAACGCCTTGTCCTGCACGGCCAGGGGTCGTGCGTGCAGCTGACCGTCGTCGCTGACGGTCGTGAGCAGGGCGGTGCGGGCGCCGTGGACGATGTCCGAGATGGCTGCGCGCTGGTCTGCCTGCGTGTCGGTCATGATGCTCCTGTTCGTCGTGCGCCCCGTTGTGCTCGACGTCCGGCCGGGCACTGCCCGGGCGCGTTCCGTTCCGGCCAGTGTGCCCCTCGACGCTGGGACGTGCCCGGCGGGACCGGGCGTACCCGGCGGGACCGGGCGTACCCGGTCGATCAGGACGACCAGGGACGCCCGGATCAACCAGGCATCGCGGGTGTGATGGGAAGCATCGGGCGCGGGGCGCGGGGCATGCGCGCCCGACCCCTCAGGAGGCGGGTTCGCGGATCGTGGTCTCGACGTCGACGACCTGCGGCACCCTCGGCATCGACGCGAAGCCGAACGCCACGGGCGGGTCGAGCGGCGCCAGGGTCCCGAGCGGCTCCCCCGCCCAAGTCCCCGTGACCGCCGTCACGTCGTGCGCCCCGGTCACGCCGTAGTACTCGCGGCGCCCGCCTCCGGCCGTGCCGGCGGTCCCGGCACCGGGCGCGACGAGCCGTGCCACGGGGTCGATCGCGCGGAGCCACCGGGGGTCCCGGGCGACCGGCTTCGGGACGATGCGCAGGACCCGACCGAGCGGCGAGATCGCGCCGACGTCGATCGTGGCCCGCAGCGGTCCGGCGTCGAGCTCGATGCCGCGGGCGGTGCGGCGGGCGTCGACGTCGACGACGGACACGGTGTCGAACCGGTAGGTGCCGGACACGTACGCGGCGACGATCTCGTCCGGTGCGAGCAGGACGCTCGACCCGTCGGGCTGCTCCACGAAGACGTCCGTGAACGCACCGAACGGCGAACGCTCCCACATCCCGACGACGAACCGCACGCCCGACGTCGTCCCGACGCCCGTGATCCGACCACGGAACCGACGTTCGACGATGTTGGAGCGGGGCGACATGCCCTGGACCGTACCCGGCGCTCCCGTGAGCCGACGCGGCGGGGGCGAGCCGTGCCTCCCGGCCGCGTCACGACGGGACGACGACGCGCCACGACGGGCGACCGACGTTGCCGGACACACGAAGCGTGCCCGGAGCGCGCCGAACCGGCGCGCCCCCACACGCACCAGCTCTACGGCACCGGCACCGGCTCGGCGAGGAGCTCGCGCACCCGCGGGGCGACCCGCGTGCCGTAGAGCTCGATCGACCGCATCATGTCCTCGTGCGGCAAGCGACCGGTCGCGTACCGCATGTCGAAGCGCGAGACCCCGAGGATCCGCATGTTGCGCGCGATCTTCCGCGCCACCGTCTCCGGCGACCCGACGTACAGCGAACCGCCGGCGGAGAGCCCGGCCTGGTACTGGGCGGTGTCGAGGGGCGGCCATCCGCGCTCGCGTCCGAGCCGGTCGGTGACGGCCTTGTGGTACGGCCAGTAGCGCTCGGCGGCCTCCTCGTCGGTCTCGGCGACGAAGCCGGGCGAGTGCATGGCGATGGGCTGCTGCGGGAGCTCGAGCTGCGTGAGCGCCTGACGGTAGAGCCGCGAGAAGGGGGCGAACTGCGCCGGCTGCCCGCCGATGATGGCGAGGAAGAGCGGCAGTCCGTACGAGGCCGCGCGGATGACCGACTGGGGCGAGCCGCCGACGCCGATCCACGTCGGGATCGGACCGTGCTCGAGCTTCGGGTAGACGTCCTGGTCGGTGAGCGAGGCGCGCTTCGTGCCGGACCACGTGACGGCGTCCCCGCCGCGGAGCGCGTTCCAGAGCTGCAGCTTCTCCTCGAACAGGACCTCGTAGTCGGACAGGTCGTAGCCGAACAGCGGGAAGGACTCGGTGAAGGAGCCCCGGCCGAGGATCACCTCGGCGCGACCGTTCGAGAGCGCGTCGACCGTCGCGAACCGCTCGTAGACGCGGACCGGGTCGTCCGAGGACAGCACGGTGACCGCGGAACCCATCCGGATCGTCGACGTTCGGGCCGCGATGGCGGCGAGCACCACCTCGGGCGCGCTGACGACGAAGTCCTCCCGGTGGTGCTCGCCCACGCCGATGAAGTCGATGCCGACCTGGTCGGCGAGGACGGCCTGGTCGACGACGTCGCGGATGGCCTGCGCGTCGGACCGGAGGGAGCCGTCGGGGCGCTCGGTGACGTCGCCGAAGGTGTCGAGGCCGAGCTGCACCGGGCCGATCCGGTCGGGTGCGGGCGGCGGGACGTCCGAGGGGCGGCCGGTGCCGAATGCGTTGCTCATCGCGTCCTCCAAGTGAATGCGTACGCATGAAACTACCACGGCGCGCGACGGAGCACCAGGTACCCCACGGCACGCCACCAGGCAGCCCGGGCGTTCCACCAGGCACCCCACCAGGCCCACCGCGTACCGTGCCGCGCATGCCGAACATCCCCGACCAGACCGGCCGCCGCATCATCGTGACCGGAGCCAACAGCGGCACCGGCGAGGAGACCGCCAAGCGCCTGGCCGGTGCCGGCGCGAGCGTCGTCCTGGCGGTCCGGACCCCCGCGAAGGGCGATGCCGCGGTGGACCGCATCCGCCGCGAGCACCCGGACGCCGACGTCGAGGTGCGCGAGCTCGACCTCGCCGACCTCGGGTCGGTGCGCCGGTTCGCCGCCGGCGTCGAGGCGGACGACCGGCCGCTCGACGTGCTCGTGAACAACGCCGGCGTGATGGCCCCGCCGCAGCGCTTCGAGACCGCCGACGGCTTCGAGCTGCAGTTCGGCACGAACTTCCTCGGGCACCTCGCCCTGACGAACCTGCTGCTGCCGACGCTGCTGCGCCGGGGGCGGGACGGCACCGGTCCGGCGCCCCGGGTGGCGACGATGTCGAGCCTCGCCGCGATCCCCGGCAGCATCCGGTTCACCGACCCGCAGTGGGAGCGCGGCTACAACGGCTGGCGCGCCTACTCCCAGTCGAAGCTCGCCGACCTGCTCCTCGCGCTGCACCTGCACCGGCTGTCCGTCGAACGGGACTGGCCGCTCGTCAGCACGGCCGCGCACCCCGGGTACACGCGGACGAACCTGCAGTCGGCCGGCCGCTCGCTCGGCCGGTCCCGCCCCGTCCGGTCGAGCGACCGGGCCTTCCCGCTGACGCAGGCGGTCGAGCAGGGCGCGGAGCCGCTGCTCTACGCGGCGGTCGGTCCCGCGGCGGTGGGCGGCGCGTACTACGGGCCGTCCGGGTTCGGCGGCCTGACCGGGCCGACCACCACGGTGTCGGTGCCGCGCTCGGCCCGGAGCGCGGACCTCGCCCGCTCGCTGTGGGCGGTCGCCGAGGACCTCACGGACACGCGCGCGCCCGCCTGACGTCGGGGTCCCGGACGGGAGGCCCGCCTCGCCCCCGTCCCGGGACCGTCAGAACCGCAGGTGGTCGCGGGAGAAGGCGTCGATCACCCCTGCCTCGAGGGCGCGCTGGCCCCGCGCGGTCGGGTGCACGTCGTCGGACTGCATCCAGTCGGCGTGCCCGGAGAGGGGCTGCCCGATGTCGACGTACGTGCCGCCGTCCTTCCGCACCGCGCGGTGCAGCGCCGCCGAGATCGTCGCGAGCTGCGCCGGCGGCGCCTGCTCGTTCCACACCGCGCTGAGCCCGACGACCCGTGCCCGCGGCAGGTCGCGGTGCACGAGCGCCACGAGCTGGTCGGTGGCGCTCGTCACCTCGGCGTCGTCCTCGCCGAGGTCGTTCGAGCTCGCCTGCACGAACACGACCCGCGGACGCAGGTCCACCGCACGGCGGACGAGCCCCGGGTAGGCGCTCGCGCACTCGTCCGCGTCGCCCTCGGCGACCACGCCCGCACCGTCGCACGACAGGTTCGTCAGCTGCCACCGCTCCGTCCGCGCCAGGAGCGCCGGCCACGCCTGCTCCGGCGTGAGGCCGTGACCGCCGCTCACCGAGTCGCCGATGACCACGATCCGCTCACCGGGCGCGTGGTCCCAGGCGCGGTCGGTCGCGGTGGGGCTGGGCGCCGCCACCGAGGAGTCCTCGCTGCAGCCGACGAGCGCGAGCGCGGTCACGGCGGCGAGCGCCGCCGCGACGACGGCGCGGACCGGTCGCGGGCGGTTCGGTGCGCGGGTGGTGCGTGCCGCCAGGGGGTGGGCGGTCGACGGGGTGCTCGGGGTCACGTCCGGGACCGTACGCCGCGCGTGCCCGTCCCGGACGGCCCGCGCGCTGCTGCTCCTCACAGCATCGCCGGACGCGTCGGCGACACGAGCGCCCCCGGACCCGGGAGCGGTCAGGCGCGGTGCAGCTCCACCGATCCGTCGAACCGGCCCGGCCGCTCCAGGCGCGCGTGCTGCAGCACGGTCCGGTCGCGCCCGACGGCCGCCGCGACCACGGACAGCGTGGCGACGTGCCCGTCCGGCTCCACGGCGTCGCGGAGGATGGCGTCGGGATCGTCGGCGGGCAGTGCGGTGGACGCGGCGAGCACCCCGAACCAGCCGCTCCACCCGTCGCCCGGGTCGGTCCCCGCGTCCGCGGCGCGGAGCTCGTCGAACGGCCCGAGCACCGGCGGCCCGGCCGGCGCGGGCACGCCGCGGAAGGCGTCGAGCCACCGTCCGATACGCGGCGCGGCGGGGTCGTCGGGCGCCCCGTGGGTGACCATGTGGACGCCGGGGCCGAGCACCGTCGTCCGGACCTCGGTGCCGTCCCAGGTGTCCACCGCGGCACCCTCGGCGGTGGCACGGACCAGGTTGAACGCCCGCGTGGTCGGCAGCTGCCCGTCGGCACCCGGCACGGTGCCGGTCACCGCGTCGAGCGGGAGCACGCCGCGGGTCGTCCAGGTGCCGTCGTCCGTCGGCACCGGCTCGGCACGGTTGAGCACGACCGCGAGGCCGGCGGCGTCGGACGCGGCGAGCCAGGCGCCGCCCGCCGACCGGTCCCGCACGCCGCGGACGGTCGGGTCGACCTCGGGCCACCAGGCCGCCGGCGGGTCCCAGGGGCGCTCCGGGGACTCGTCGCGGAGCGCGAGCACGGTGACGGGCCACTCGGCCGCTGGGTCGACGCGGACGACGACGGTGCACATGCGTTCGATCCTCGCACGCGCGAGTCCGGGTAGCGTGACCGCCGTGGATGCTGCAGCAGGTCGCCGTCTGTCCGTCGTCGTCGGGATCACCGGTGGCATCGCCGCCTACAAGGCCGTCGGGGTCGTCCGCGACCTCGTCAAGCGCGGCCACGACGTCCACGTCGTCCCGACCGAGGGCGCCCTGCGCTTCGTCGGCCTGCCCACGCTCGAGGCGCTCAGCCGGAATCCGGTGACGACGAGCGTCTGGGACGACGTCGCCGAGGTGCGCCACGTCGCCCTCGGACGCCGGGCGGACCTGGTCGTCGTGGCCCCCGCGACCGCCGACTCCCTGGCGCGCATGGCCGGCGGGCTGGCCGGGGACCTGCTCGGCACGACGCTGCTCGCGACCGAGGCCCCGGTCGTCGTGGCCCCCGCGATGCACCCGCAGATGTGGGAGCACCCCGCGACCCGCGCGAACGTCCGGACCCTGCAGGACCGCGGCGTCCGCTTCGTCGGTCCCGTCGTCGGCGCACTGACCGGGGACGACGCGGGCATCGGCCGCATGGCCGAGCCGGAGGACATCGTGACCGCCGCGCTGGCGGTGCTCGACGGGCCGGTGGAGGCGAGCCGAGCGAAGGCGGGCCGAGCGGAGGCGAGCCGAGCGGACGGGGGCGGGGCGCGCCTCCCGGCCGGTTCCGGGACCACCGCGCGGGGCGACCAGGGCGACCTGGCGGGCGTCCGTGTCGTCGTGAGCGCCGGTGGCACGCGCGAGCCGTTCGACCCGGTCCGCTTCGTCGGGAACCGCTCGAGCGGTCGCCAGGGCGTCGCGATCGCCGCGGACGCCGTCCGCCGCGGCGCCACCGTGACGCTCGTCGCCGCGAACGTCGACGCCGGGCTGACCGCCGGGCTCGGCGCGACCGTCGTGCCGGTCGGGTCCACGGAGGAGCTCGCGGCCGCCGTGCACGGTGCGGCCGCCGACGCCGACGTCGTGGTGATGACCGCCGCGGTCGCCGACTACCGTCCCGCCGAGGTCCGTGCCGAGAAGATGAAGAAGGACGACCAGGGCGACACCATGACGCTCGAGCTCGTCCGGAACCCCGACGTGCTGGCCGACCTCGTCGCCGCCCGGCGCACCGGGCAGGTCATCGTCGGCTTCGCGGCCGAGACCGAGCCCGACCGCGACGCCCGGATCGCGCTCGGCCGCGCCAAGATCGCCCGGAAGCCGGCAGACCTGCTCGTGGTGAACCACGTCGGGTGGGACGCCGGGTTCGAACGCGAGGAGAACGCGATCGAGGTCCTGGTGCCCGGCGGCGACGTCGTGCGGGAGACCTCGGGCAGCAAGGCCGACGTCGCCACCGCGGTGCTCGACCTCGTCGCCACCGCGCTGACCTGACCCGACCCGACCCGAGCGGACCTGACACTCGTCCGGGTCGCGGCGGGCACGATGGGACCATGCGACGACGCGAGCGCACCCGACGCGCCACCCGGACGGCCACCATGCTCGCCGTGCTCCTCGGTGGAGCCGGTGTCACCCACTTCCTGCGGCCGCGCGGCTACGACCGCATCGTCCCCGCGGGCCTGCCGCCCCGCATCACCACGCTCGCGTCCGGCGTGGCCGAGCTCGCCGTCGCGGCGGGCCTGGCGGTCCCCGCCACCCGGCGGGCGTCCGGGTGGGCCGCTGCGGCGCTGTTCCTCGCGGTGTTCCCGGCCAACGTGACGATGGCGCGCGACCTGCTCGACAGTCCGCGGTCCACCCGCGCGGCGCGGCTCGTCGCGGTGCTGCGCCTCCCCCTGCAGGCACCGCTGGTCGGCTGGGCCGTCCGCGTCGGGCGACACGCGGCCCGGCGGTGACCGCCACGTCGCGAGCGGCCGCCCCACTGCGCCACCGCCCCGTCGCCGAGCACGCGTGGGAGGACATCGTCCTCGCTCACTGGCGTCGCGACCCGGCCTCGCTCGAGCACCTCGTCCCGCGGGGCACCCGACCCGACGTCGTGGACGGCAGCGCCTGGGTCGGGTTGACCGCCTACGTCTTCCGGCAGACGGCGGTCCCGCCGTTCCCGCCCTCCCGCCGGCTCGGGTCGATGCGGGAGGTCACGCTCGAGATCCCGACGGTCGACCGACGTGGACGCCGCGGGATCACGTACCGGACCGTCGACACGGGCCACGTCCCGGCGATCGTCGCCGCGAACACGATGCTCGGGGTGCCCTACACGTACGCCCACGTGCGGTCGCGACGTCAGGGCGACACGCTCGACCACCGGTCCGTGCGGCACCCCGCCCGTGCCGCCCACCCCGTCCGGTGGCTGCGTGACGTCCGGCACACCCGTCGGCCCACGGCACCGCGGCCCCGGCACGACGTCGTCCTGCGCGTCACCGCGGGTGGGGTCGTGGACACCCCGCTCGCAGCCGACCTGACCACCCGCGCCGGCATCCACGCCCGGCTCTTCTCGCGGACCGTGTTCTGGCAGCGGCAGCACGCGCCGCTCACGATCCGGTCGGCACGGCTCGAGCGGCTCACGGGCGACCTGCCCGACGCCGTCGGCCTGCCGGGGCTGTTCGACCGCGAGCCCGATTCGCTGCTCGTGGTCGACGGCACCACCGTCCGCTACGCGTGGGGGGACGTGGTCCGGTGAGCGACGACGAGCACGACCTCGACCGCTTCGTCCGTGCGCAGGACGGCGTGCACGACCGGGCGCTGGCGGAGCTGCGCGCCGGTCGCAAGCAGTCGCACTGGATGTGGTTCGTCTTCCCGCAGCTCGCAGGGCTCGGCAGGAGCACGACGGCCCAGTACTACGCGATCGACGGACCGTCCGAGGCGCGGGCGTACCTGGCGCACCCCGTGCTCGGACCGCGGCTCGTCGAGGCGGCGAGGGTGGCGGCCGCTGCTCCGGCGTCCGGAGCGGACGCCCTGTTCGGCGGCATCGACGCCATGAAGGCGCGGTCCTCCATGACGCTCTTCGCCCGGACCGCCGACGACCCGGCTCCGTTCCGTGCCGTGCTCGACCGCTGGTTCCACGGCAGCGAGGACCCGCTGACCGTGCGGCTGCTCGAGGGCGACGCCTGACCGGCGGAGCGCCCGCGCGCACACACCCCGGCGGCAGCACCGTCCACCGTCCCCGCAGCGGTACGGTGATCCCGCGCCCGCACCGCCCGGTCGGGCGCCGCCGACGTCCGTCCACCGACCACGAGGACACCCGCATGCCGGTCCCCAGCAGCGCCCCCACCGAGCACCAGCTGCTCCGCGACACCGTCCGCCACAAGATCCACGCCGCGATCATGGACGGCACGCTGGAACCGGGCGAGCGCCTGAACGACGACGAACTGATCGCCTGGCTCGGCGTCTCCCGCACCCCGATCCGCGAGGCCCTGAGCCAGCTCGCCCGCGCCGGGCTCATCGAGATGGCCCCGAACCGGTACACCCGGGTGACGACGCCGGACCCCGCGCAGGTCGTCGAGGCGATGCAGACGCTCGGCGTGCTCTTCGGGGGCGTGGTCCGGCTCGCGGTGCCGCTCCTGACCGCGGCGACCCGGAAGAAGATCCTCGCGCAGCTCGACCGCACGATCGCCGAGCTCGAGGCCCACGACGTCCCGGCGGTGAACCGCGACGCCCTCGCCGTCTTCGGCCTGTACGTCGACGCCTGCGACAACGCGGACCTCCAGCGCGTCTGCCGGGACACCTCGGACGGCCTCGCCTTCCGCCTCCGCCTCCCGAACCTCGACGAGCTCGTCGACTGGGACCGGATGACGGCGGACTTCCGGCGGCTCCGTGCTGCCACCGAGGCGGGCGACAACGTCGCGGCCGAGCTCGCCACGGAGGCGATCCACCTGCTCCCCGGCGAGAAGCGCTGACACGACCTGTACCGTCGTACAGGAACACCGTCCGGACGCCACCGGGAGCGGTCCTCAGCGGCCGGTCGTCACGCTCGGGCACGGCCCGTCCGGGACCGGTAGCATCGGCCGGACCCGCCTCGGGCCCCGCACGGCCCGACCCAGCCTCGACCACCCGGAGCACCGCATGAGCCACCGCCAGCCGGACCGCGCCGAGATCGCCGCACGCCTGGCCGCCGCGGTCGGCCGCATCAACCGGCGCGCCCGGACCGACTCGGCCTCGCTCGGGTGGGGCCTGGTGTCCGCGCTCGCGACGATCCAGACCGAGGGACCCCTGCGTCCCGGCGATCTGTCGCGGATCGAGGTCGTCACCAAGCCGACGATGACCCGCATCCTGACGGAGCTCGAGCAGCGCGGGTTCATCGCCCGGGAGGCCGACCCCCGCGACGGCCGCGCCTTCATGGTGTCGGCCACGGTGGAGGGCATCGCCGCCGTCGACCGAGCCCGTGCCGACCGCACCGGGATCGTCGCCGAACTCATCGCGGACCTGCCGCGCGAGGACGTCGAGGCGATCGCAGCGGCCCTCGGTGCACTCGAGCGCATCGGGCAGGGCGAGCGCGCCCAGGAGATTCCCACCTCCGCTCGCTGACGAGGCCGTTACCGAACCGTTACCAAGGGGCCGTCGGGCCGTCCTGCCAGCACTCCTGGACCCGATGCCCAGGCTGCCGCGTCATCGTGTCGGCTTCGCCCGAGCAGGCGGCCCCGCGCCGCCCGAGCGGCGGACGGACGGGCCCCACACCACCGTCCGGTCCTCCCCGGCTCGCGACTCCCCCCACGACGCACCGTGCACGCCCACCCCACCCGCGTGCCCGGCACCGCCGTGGACCGGGAGGCGCGCCCCAGCCGGCCGACCACCGGAACCGATGACCCAGAACACCGCAGAACCCCAGCGCACCCCCGAGCCAGGCAGCACCCCCGAACCCAGCGCGACCACCCCGACCACGCGTCGGCAGGCGCTCGACACCCCGGACCGCCGTCGCCGTCGCGCACTGCGCCGCCGCGCCCCCCTGCTCGTCGGGGGCGCCGCCGCCGTGGCACTCGTCGGCGGCATCGCGACCGTCGGCACGCAGCCCGCGATCGGCGAGGCGCTCGGCGTCCCGAGCGCGAGCGGCGCCGCCACCAGCAGCGCCCCGGCCCTGCACGGCGCGTCCCTCGACCGGGCCCAGGCGGCCGCGACCATCGTCACCGCGCGGACCGTGCTGGCCGATGCGAACGAGAAGACCGACACCACGACCCTCGAACGCCGGGTGCGTGCGCTGTCGGACTACCGCGAACTGTCCGGCGGCGCGATCACCGCGCGCATCGCGTCGACCGTCGACGCGACCACCGAGGTCGCCGACGCGAGTGCTTCGCAGGACAAGGCCGACGCGGACGCCGCAGCAGCAGCGGCGGCCCGGGCGAAGGCCGAGGCCGAGGCGGCGGCCGCCGCCGAACGCGCCGCCGAGGCCGCGCGGGCACAGGCCGCGGCCAACACCGTCGCCGGCGCCAAGGCGACCGCGTCGTCGATGGCCGCGTCGCAGTACGGCTGGGGAGCGGCCCAGTTCCAGTGCCTCGACAGTCTCTGGACCAAGGAGTCCGGATGGGACTACCGGGCCGTGAACCCGAACGGCGGCGCCACGGGCATCCCCCAGGCACTGCCCGGGTCGAAGATGGCCACGGTCGCCGCCGACTGGCAGACGAACGCCACGACGCAGGTCACCTGGGGGCTGCGGTACATCAGCGCCGCCTACGGCACCCCGTGTACGGCGTGGGCGCACTCGCAGGCGAACAACTTCTACTGAGCCGACGCGTGCCGGTCCTCACCGGTCGCCGGACGGGAGGCGCGGGGCCGTCCGGCACCGCGCCTCCCGTCCGCCGGGGCGTGGGTGGGTCAGCCCACCCGTGCGATGCGGACGTCGACCCGCGCGAGCGCGACGCCGCGAGCGGCGGCGGCCTCCCAGGCCGCCAGGTGCGCCGCGCGCGCCGTCGCGGGTGCGGGCAGCGACCCGTCCGTCCCGATCACGACGCGCAGCACGTCCTCGTCGAGCACCACCCGGGGTCCGGGGGTGCGCGCGGCGAGCCGCTTCGCGGAGTCGATCGCGCTGCCGAGGGTGGGCCGCGCGCGGTAGAGCTCCGCGACGCCGGGCACCGCGAGCACGGCCGCCTCGATCGCCGCGGTCGTGTCGTCGTCCAGGGTCATGCGCGGTCCTCCTCGTCGTCGTGCGGGTCGACCGACCCGGGCTGCGGGGGCAGCAGGTCGCGGACGCGCACGTCGACGGCCGCGAGGACCAGGTCGGTCTGCTCCGCGAGCACCCCGGCGACCGCGGCCCGTACCTGCTCCGCCGCCGGGTGGATCGGCACCCCCGACCGGACCGCGAGCTCGACCAGCACCCGCACGGGCGCGTCGAGCTCCGTCACGTCGCCCTCGAGCGAGCACCGCGCGATGACGACCCCGGGCACGACGTCGCCCGCCGTCCGGACCATCGAGCGGATCGCCCCCTCGGTCATCACCGGCCGCTCGGTCGGCGCGACCGGGCGGAGCGGGACGTCGCGACCGGCGCGGGCCTCGAGCGAGATGTTCGCGAGCACGCCACCGATCCACGACTCGTCCGCCGGTTCCTCGTGGTCCGCGGCGGCGTCGAGGGAGCCCATCGAGGACTGTCGGAGTCGCACCAGCGCGGCGAGGGCGTTCTGGCAGGCGGCCGAGTCGTCGATGCTCGGGTCCGCCGGCTGCATGCCGGCGTCGAGGTAGTCGGCGAGCTCGTCGATCGTGTGGCCGTCGAGGTCCTCGGGCTCGAGGGTGTCGAGGCGCAGGTCGTCGGGTCGGGTCATCGCCAAGCCTCCATGAGACGGATCATGTTCTTCCTCGCGCGCGAGAGCAGTCCGCGCACCGTCGAGACCGGCAGGTCGAGCTCGTCGGCGATGTCCTCGTAGCGGTACTCGAGCACTTCCTTCATCACCCAGCACCGTCGCTGTGCCTCGGGGAGCTCGGCGAGCGCCGTCTCCACGGCCTCCTCACGGGACCGCGCCTCCGCGACCCGGTCCGGAGCACCGTCGTCGGGTGCCGCGACCTCGATCTCGGTGACGTCGTCGTGCACGCGTCGAGCACGGATCCGGTCGAGGCACTTGCGGCTGAGGATGCGCATGAGCCACGCCTTCACACGGGCGCCGTCGTCGAGGGAGTCGAGCCGGTTCCACGCCGTGATGAACGTCTCCTGCACCACGTCGTCGAGCTCGTCCGTCGAGCCGAGCGTGCGGCGGGCGTACGCGCGGAGCAGCGGCGTGTACCGGCGGATGAGGACCTCGAACGCCCGGACGTCGCCGTCCGACGAGCGACCGGCGAGGACGGCGTCGTCGAGGTCTGCGAGGGGCTGGTGGGGCACGGGTACCTTCTACTGGTCACGCCTCGGGGAAGTCTGGGCGTCGGTGTGACGGTCGGACGGGACGGATCGTCACGCGGCACGCCGGTCGCGATCGGGGACCGACATGGGGCAGGGTGGTGCCGTGTCCCTCGTCACCGCCGTCTGCCGCGTCGAGCAGCTCCTCCGCGACTCCGGCACCATCGGCATCACCGCGATCGACAAGCGACCCGTCGACGGCCCCGTCCGGGTGCGCCCGCTCGGCCTGCACGCCGACGTGCAGGCCGACCGGAAGCACCACGGCGGCGAGGACCAGGCCGTGTACGCCTACGCCGACGAGGACGCCGCGTACTTCGCCGAGGTGCTCGACCGCGACGTCCCGCCCGGGCTCTTCGGCGAGAACCTGCGGACGAGCGGCGTCGACGTCACCGGGGCGGTCACCGGCGAACGGTGGCGGATCGGCGAGACCCTCGAGCTCGAGGTCACGATCCCGCGGGTGCCGTGCGGGACCTTCGCGCGGCGGATGCGCATCGACGGGTGGGTCCGCCGGTTCGCCGAGGAGAACCGTCCGGGCGCCTACCTCCGCGTCCTGCGGTCCGGACCGGTTGCCGCCGGCGACCCGGTCGTGGTGACCCACCGGCCGGCGCACGGCGTGACCATCGGCCAGATCTCCGCGGGCCTCACGCCGGAGCAGGCCCGCGCGGTGCTCGACTCCGGGGACGGGCTGGCGCCGAAGGTCGTCCGCGACGTCTCGAAGGTGCTCGCCCGCGGGCGGCTCTCGGGCCCGACCCGGCGCGCGGGGTCGAGCGGACGGGACTAGGGCCCGACCCGACGCGCGGGGTCGAGCGGACGGGACTAGGGCCCGACCCGACGCGCGGGGTCGAGCGGACGGGACTAGGGCCCGACCCGGCGCGCGGGGTCGAGCGGACGGCGGGCGCGCGGCAGCCCCTGCACGACGAGCTCCCAGGAGTTCGCGACGAGGTCCTCCACCATCGCCTCGTCGAGCCCCTCCCCCGGCGCCAGCGTGATCCAGTGCCGCTTGTCCATGTGCCACCCCGGTGTGACCTCGGCGAGGTCGCGGACCAGTGCGGCAGCGTGCGGGGGCGCGCACTTGAGGTTGACGATCGGCACGCCCCGCAGCGTCGTGGTGAGCAGGAACATGCGGCCGACCACCTTGTGCACGACCGAGTCCTCGCCGAACGGCTGCGTCTCCTCGACCGCGGGGAGTGCCAGGGCCGTCCGGATCGCCACCTCGTGCAGTGCTGCGCCGTCCACGACTCCAGCATGCCGCACCGCCCCGCTCGGGGGTATCCGCTGATGAGCCCTGCTCGGCTACGATCGTGCCGCCGCGCACCCGACGCGGCGGTCGCGCGAGCGGCCACCACGTCCCAGGGGGAAGAACCCGTGCAGACCACCCGCACCCTCGGCGCAACCGTCGCCACCGTCGCACTCGCCGCCGCCGTCGTGCTCGGCGGCACCACGGCCGCGTCCGCCGCGCCGAAGACCTACGCGAACTGCGCCGCCGTGCAGAAGGTGTACTCCGGCGGCATCGCGAAGAAATCGGTGACGTACAACACCGTGAAGACCAAGTCCGGCAAGGTCGAGCACCGCGCGCTGAAGGGCACGGTCAAGAAGGACGACGCGCTCTACAACGCGAACAAGTCGATGGACGCCGACAAGGACGGCATCGCCTGCGAGAAGAGCTGACGCACACGGTCAGAGCGTCGGGACACCCTCGTGTCCCGACCTCGGCCGCGCCGTGCCGGCCACCCCGGTGACGACCGACCCCGCGGGGACGTCCTTCGTCACCACCGTGTTCGCACCGACGACGGTGTCCGCCCCCACGGTGATGGCACCGATGAGCGACGACCCCGCTCCGAGCACCACCCGGTCGCCGACGACCGGGTGCCGCCGCCGCCCCGGTCCGTGCTCACCGCCGCGGCCGCCGAGCGTCACGCCGTGGAACACCAGCACGTCGTCGCCGATGACCGCGGTCTCGCCGATCACGACGCCCATGCCGTGGTCGATGAAGAAGCGACGACCGATCCGTGCGCCCGGGTGGATCTCGATCCCGGTCGTGGCGCGCGCGAGCTGCGCCAGGACCCGGGCGGCGAAGCGCGAGCCGGGCAGACCGCGCGCGAGCCAGAGCCGGTGCGTCAGGCGGTGCGTCCAGATCGCGTGCAGGCCGGAGTAGACCACCGCGTTCTCCAGGTCGCCCCGGGCCGCGGGGTCACCGCGGCGTGCTGCGGCCAGGTCCTCCCGGACGGTCCCCAGCACGCCGCGTCGGACGGCACGGCTCACGCAGTGAGTCCCTCGAAGAGCGGCGTGGACAGGTAGCGCTCACCGGTGTCGCAGACGATCGCGACGACGCGCTTGCCAGCGTTCTCCGGGCGGGCGGCGATCTCGACCGCGGCGTGCACGATGGCACCGGACGAGATGCCGGCGAGGATGCCCTCCTCGGTCCCGAGCGCCCGTGCCACGCGCAAGGCGTCGTCGAGCTCGACGTCGAACACCTCGTCGATGACGGACCGGTCGAGGACCTCGGGCACGAAGTTGGCGCCGATCCCCTGGATCTTGTGCGGACCGGCCTTGCCCTCCGACAGCAGCGGCGAGTCCTTCGGCTCGACGGCGACGATCTGCACGCCCGGGACGCGCTCCTTGAGCACCTGGCCGACACCGGTGATGGTGCCGCCCGTGCCGACACCGGCGACGAACACGTCGACGTGCCCCTCGGTGTCGCGGAGGATCTCCTCGGCGGTGGTCCTGCGGTGGATCGCCGCGTTCGCGGCGGTCTCGAACTGGTGCGCGAGGATCGCCCCGGGGGTCTCCTCGACGATCTGCTCCGCACGCGCGACGGCGCCCTTCATCCCCTCGGGACCGGGCGTCAGGACGATCTCGGCGCCGAAGGCACGGATGAGTGCACGACGCTCGACGCTCATGGTCTCCGGCATGGTGATGACGACGCGGTACCCGCGCGCGGCACCGACCAGTGCGAGCGCGATCCCGGTGTTGCCGGACGAGCCCTCGACGATCGTGCCGCCCGGACGGAGCTCCCCGGACTCCTCGGCCGCGTCGATGATCGCGACCCCGAGCCGGTCCTTCACGCTGGACCCCGGGTTGTAGAACTCGAGCTTCGCCAGGACCTCGGCGCCGTCCGGCTGCGGCAGGCGGTTGAGGCGGACGAGCGGGGTGTTGCCGAACGCCTGCGTGATGTCGTCGTAGATGGTGCCGGTCATCCGTCTTCGTCCTCCGGTCGATGGGCGCCACCGACGGTGGTGACGCTGCAGTCCCCCGTGATCCTACCGACGGCGCCCGGTGCTCCCCCGTCGATGACGCCCACTGACGCGCCGGACGTCGACCACGCATCCGGTCCGGGTCAGCGCCCCGCGTTGCGCGCGAACCGCCCGTCCGTCGCCTCGAGCACCCGCAGCACGTTGCCGCCCGCGAGCGCCCGCAGGTCGGCGTCGCCCCACCCGCGCCGCCGCAGCTCCTCGGCGAGCACCGGGTACCGCGACACGTCCCGCAGGTCCGGCGGCAGCACGGGCGTCCCGTCGTAGTCGCCGCCGAGCCCGAGGTGCCCGACGCCGGCGACGTCCCGCGCGTGCTCGACGTGGTCCGCCACGTCCGCGACGGTCACCGGCGGCGGCGTCCCCTCGGAACCCGCCTCCTCCCAGTCCGCCCACGCGCGCGAGACGAACTTCGGGACGAAGGTGATCATCACCACCCCGCCGTTGTCGGCCAGGCGGGCCAGCACGTCGTCGGGGACGTTGCGGGGGTGGTCGTCGATCGCGACCGTCGACGAGTGGCTGAACACGACGGGCTGCGTGGCGACGTCGAGGGTGTCCCGCATCGTGGTGGGTGCGGTGTGGGAGAGGTCGACGAGCATGCCGATCCGCTCCATCTCGGCGACGACCTCGCGCCCGCGGTCGGTCAGTCCGCCGTGCGCCCGGACTCCGGTCGCGGAGTCGGCCCAGGTGGTGTCGTCGTTGTGCGTCAGCGTCATGTAGCGCACGCCGAGCCGGGCGAGCGTGCGGAGCACGGCCAGGTCGTCGCCGATGGAGTGCCCGCCCTCGGCCCCGAGCAGCGAGGCGATGCGTCCGGCAGCGACGGCGGCCCGGAGCTCGGCGGCGGTCCGGACAAAGGTCAGGTCGTCCGGGTACCGCTCGATGATCCGGTGGGCGGTGTCGACCTGCTGCAGCGTCGTCCGCACCGGGTCGGGGTCGTCCGACGGCACGAACACCGACCAGAACTGTCCGACGACGCCACCGGCGCGCAGCTTCGGCAGGTCGGTGTGCAGGGTCCCGTCCTCGGTGTCGATGCCCTCGACGCCGGAGTCGTGGGACTCGCGACGCTCCCACGGCAGGTCGTTGTGGCCGTCGACGACGGGGAAGGCGAGGGAGTCGAACGTCATGCGTCGACGCTACCGCGCCGCCGCCCGCTCGCTAGGCTCGCGCTGTGCACCCCGTGACGCTCCGCACCGACCGGCTCGTGCTGTCCGTCCCGGTCGACGCCGACGCCGACGACGTCGTCGCGTACGCGAACGACCCGGACGTCGTCGCCTTCACCCCGGTGCCGGTGCCGTACGGCCACGCCGAGGCCCGGCACTGGATCCGGGAGGTCGTCGCCGCGGGCTGGCGGGACGGCACCCGCACCGAGTTCGGCCTCCGCCGCGCGGACGACCTGCGGCTGCTCGGCACGGTCGGGTTGTTCGGGATCGCGGACGGTGCGGCCGAGATCGGCTACGCACTCCACCCCGACGGACGCGGGCACGGGTTCGTCGCCGAGGCGGTCGAGCGGGTGCTGCGGTGGGCCTTCGCGGCGTCACCGACCGGTCTCGCGCTCGAGCGGGTGCAGTGGCGGGCCATCGCGACGAACGCCGCCTCCGCCGCCACCGCCCAGCGGGTCGGCCTGCGCTACGAGGGACGCGCACGCTCGGCGGTGCTGCACCGCGGTGTCCGGCAGGACCAACTGCTCGCGGCGGTGCTGCGGGACGACGACCGGTCCGGGCCGCAGGTCTGGCCGACGGCGTGACCGTCGTCTTCCGCCTGGTCACCGAGATCGCGGCGCCGCCCGAGCGGGTCTTCGCGCTCTCGCTCGACGTCGGCGCGCACGAACGCTCGATGGCGGGTACCGATGAACGCGCCGTGGCCGGCACGACGTCCGGCACCATCGGCCTCGGCGAGAGCGTCACGTGGCGCGCACGGCACTTCGGGGTCGTCTGGCGGATGACGAGCCGGATCACCGCCCTGGAGGCGCCGGGTCGCTTCGTCGACGAACAGGTGCGTGGTCCGTTCGCCCGCTTCCGGCACGAGCACCGGTTCGAGCCGTCGGCCGTCGGCACGCGGATGGTGGACGACGTCACCTTCCGCGCACCGCTCGGTCCGCTGGGGTGGCTCGCCGAGCGGCTCGCGCTGGCGCGGTACATGCCGCGGCTCATCGCCGCGCGGAACGCCACGCTCCGCGCGGAGCTCGAGCGCGGGCACGACGGTCAGCGCGCGGCGAGCTCTCCGAGCGAGTCGTAGGCCGCGGCGACCGCGTCGACGCGGGCACGACCGGCGGGACCGGACGCCTCGTACACGTCGTTCGCGATGGCGGCGACGACGGCGAAGAGCGCCGCCATGGAGTCGAACGCCGACGGCGAGTCGACGGGGCAGAGCACCGCGGTCGCAGCGGGGGCGGCGATGACCGCCGCGGTCGGGTCGCCGAGCACGACGACGTCCGCCCCGGTCGCGACGCAGTGCCGCACGAGCCGCTCGGCACCGGCCGCGTGTCGCCGCACCGTGACGAGCACGACGAGGTCGCGGCGGTCGAGGTCGGCGACCTCCTCCCCCAGGCGCTGCCCGGGTGCCGGACCGATCCGGACGTCCGGACGGACCTGCGCGAGCTGGGAGCGGAGCTGCATGGCGACGGGGTGCGCGCCGCGTTCGCCGAACACGAGCACTCGGCGGGCGCGGACGATCCGGCGGGCGAGCCGGACGCGGTCGGCCCGGGCGAGGGAGGCGAACGCGGCGTCGAGGTTGCGCGCCTCGACGGCCCGCTGGTCGACGTGCGCGGCGTCCTCCGCGGCCCAGGGCAACCCGCTGCCCCGAGCGGACATGAGCTCCTGCCGGACCTCGGCGGCGTCCTGGAACCCGAGGGAGCGGACCAGGCGCGAGACCGTCGCCTTCGACGTGCCGGACTCGGCCGCGAGCTCGGCGGACGTGCCGACGAGCAGCAGCTCGGGGTCGTGCCGGACCATCGCGGCGACCCGGCGCTCCGCGGGCGACAGGCGGTCCCAGACGGCGTCGACGCGGGCGCGGACGTCGGGGACGGCGCTCACGCCGGGACCTCCCGACCGTGGGCGACGACGTCGTCGGCGATCCGCTCGACGGCCACGGCGAGCGCGTCGAGGCCGAGGGCGACGTCGTCCTCGGAGACGAACTCGTCCGGGTGGTGGCTGATGCCGTCGGGGTTGCGCAGGAACAGCATCGCGACGTCGGTCACCAGGCCGAGCGACATGGCGTCGTGCCCGGCGCGGGAGAACAGCTCGGCGGGCGCGGTCTCCCCCGTCGAGGCGATGCCCGCACGGATCGCGTCCATCAGCCGGGGTGCGCAGAACACCGCCGGCGCACGGTGCACCTCGGTCGGCGACACGGCCACGCCGCGTCGGGTGGCGATCTCGTCGAACGCCGCCGTGATCGCCTCCCACACCCGGTCGCGGCCCTCGTCGAACTCCCCACGCAGGTCGACGCTGAAGCGGGCGAGCCCCGGCACGACGTTCACGGCCCCGGGTTCGACGGACATCGTGCCGACGGTGCCGACGTGCTGCTCCGCCCGGCAGATGCGCTCGACGGCCAGGGCGGCCTCGGCCGCGGCGAGCAGGGCGTCGTGCCGACGCTCGTAGGGGGTGCCGCCGGCGTGCCGGGCCTCACCGACGGCCTCGACCGTGAAGCGACGGGCGCTCGCGATGCTGGTCACCACGCCGAGGGCCTGACCGGCCTGCTCCAGGTGGGGACCCTGCTCGATGTGCGCCTCGAGGTACCCGACGAGCCGCTCCGGTGCCAGTGCGGCCTCGCCGACACGCTCCGGGTCGAGTCCGAAGTCGGTGAAGGCCTGCCGCAGGGTGGTCCCGTCGCCGTCCTCGAGGTCCCACCACGCCTCGTCCCAGACCCCGGCGACGGCGGAGGACCCGAGCAGGGCCTTGCCGAACCGGGTGCCCTCCTCGTCCGAGAACGCGGTGACCTGCAGGGCGACGGGCAACGGGCCGGCCGCGGTGAGCCGGGCCGCGGTGCGGATCGCCATCAGGACCCCGACGACCCCGTCGTAGCGACCGGCGTCGACGACGGTGTCGAGGTGCGAGCCGAGCAGCAGCACGGGGGCGTCCGGCGTCGCGCCGTCGACGATGCCGTGCAGGTTGCCCGCCGCGTCCTGCCACGTGCGGAGGCCCGCGTCGTGCATCCACTCCGCGACGACCGCGTTCACCCGCGCGTGCTCCGGTGACAGGTAGACGCGGGTGGTGCGGCCGTCGTCCTCGGACACCGCGGCGAGGGCGTCGCACCACCGGACGATCGTCGCGGCGTCGGCGAGGGCACGCGTGCTGGCGGTCGGGACGGGGGTCGGGGTGACCGCGCTCATGCGGGGGCCCCGACCGGCACGGACGCTCCGGCGTGCACGTCGAGCGCCGCGTCGACGCCCGCTCCCTGCGGGACGGCGTGCCCCGCACGCCGGAGGCTGTGCTCGAGCGCGGCGAGCGTCGTCACCACGGCGTCCTTGCGCGCGTTGTACCCCATCGTGCCGATCCGCCAGACGCGGCCGTGCAGCGGGCCGAACGACGTGCCGATCTCGATGCCGTGGTCCTCGAGCATCGCGCCGCGGACCTGGTCGCCGACGACGTCCTCCGGGATCTCCACGGCGACGACGTTGTGCATCTTGTGCCCGACGTCGCCGAAGACCCGCAGACCCAGGGCCTCCACCCCCGCGAGCATCGCGCGACCGGCCGTCGCGTGACGCTCGACGACGGTCTCCCGCCCCTCCTCGAGCAGGATGCGTGCGCACTCGTTGGCGGCGTAGAGCATCGACGCGGCCTCGGTGTGGTGGTTCAGACGCCGCGGTCCCCAGTAGTCGAGGATCATCGCGAGGTCGAGGTAGTTCGACCGGATCGGGTGGTCGGAGACGACGTCGTCGGCCTCGCGGATACCGGCCTCGATGCTCCGACGGCCGTCGAGCACCGCGACCGCGCGCGGCGAGACGGTGATCGGGGCGCTGCCGGACGGACCCCCGAGGCACTTCTGCAGCCCGGCGCTCGCGACGTCGATCCCCCACGCGTCCACCTCGAGCGGGTTGCCGCCGATGCTCGCGGTGGCGTCGGTGTAGAGCAGCGCCCCGTACCGGTCGCAGACCGCGCCGAGCTCGTCGAGCGGCTGGTTCATCGTGGTGGAGGTGTCGCCCTGCACGACCGCCAGGACCTTCGGCCGGACGCGGCGCACGGCGTCCTCGACCACCGACGTCGGGAAGACCTGTCCCCACTCGGTCTCGATCGTGTGCACCTCGGCGCCGGCGCGCCCGGCGATCTCGGCCAGCAGGTGTCCGAAGCGCCCGAACACGGGCACGAGCACGCGGTCCCCGGGTGCCAGGAGGGAGACCAGGGCCGCCTCGATGCCGGCGCGCGAGGTCCCGTCGACCAGGACCGTGGCGTCGTTGCGGGTGCCCAAGACCTGGCGGTACAGCTCCTGCGTCGCGGTCATCGTGGCGGTCATCCACGGGTCGTACTGCCCGACGAGCGGCGTCGAGAGCGCCCGGAGCACCCGGGGGTCGGCGTCGATCGGGCCCGGACCCATGAGGAGTCGGGCGGGCGGGTTCACTGGCTGCGTCATGGTGCCTCCGTTCCGTTCAGGATGGTACCGGAACGATCGTTTCGTACGTGTTGCGTGTCCTGCGGCCGGACGAGCAGGACGCCCTCGACCGCGGTCACCCCCTCGGCGGCCGTCGCGACGAGCCGCCCGTGCAGCCAGGTCTCCACGACCCGACCGAGGGTGTGCAGGCCCGCGAAGGCGGACACCGGGTTGCGGTGTGCGAGGGCGGCGACCTCGACGACGTCCTCGGCCGCGGGGTCGAGGACCGCGAGGTGGGCGACGGCACCCGGCGCGATGCGACCGCGGTCCGTGAGTTCGACGAGCGCCGCCGGTCCGGTCGTGAACCACGGCAGCACGGTCTCGAGCGGGATCCCCCGCCGCACGGCCTCGGTCCACACCGCGCGGAAGCCGACCTGCAGCCCGGCGATCCCACCCCAGGCGAGCCCCCAGTCGTCGGTCTTCAGGTCCGCCGTCGACGGCGAGTGGTCCGAGACGACGCAGTCGATCGTGCCGTCGAGGAGCCCGGCCCAGAGCGCGTCGCGGTTCGCGTCGTCGCGGATCGGCGGACAGCACTTGAACTCGGTGGCGCCGTCCGGGATCGTGCTGGCCTCGAAGGCGAGGTAGTGCGGGCAGGTCTCGACGGTGATCCGCACACCGTCCGCCTTCGCCGCCCGGATCAGCGGCAGGGCGGTGGCGTCGGACAGGTGCAGCACGTGCACGCGCGCACCGGTCTCGCGGGCACCGTCGACGACCCGCGCGATGGCGGACCGCTCGGCGCTGCCCGGACGGGTCGCCAGGAAGTCGGCGTACCGGCCGCCGAGCGCGTCGTGCGGGACGAGCAGGTCCGGGTCCTCGGCGTGCACGATGAGGAGCGCGTCGAGCTCCGCGACCTCGGCGATCGCGGCACGGAGCTGCTCCGGGTCGAGGTGCGGGAACTCGTCGACGCCGCTCGGGGCGGTGAAGCACTTGAACCCGAACACCCCGGCGTCGTGGAGCGGCCCGCGGGTGCCGGCGTTCGCGGGGACCGCGCCACCCCAGAACCCCACGTCGACCGCCACGCGACCCTCGGCGCTCGCCCGCTTGACCGCCAGGGCGTCGACGTCGGTCGTCGCCGGGATCGAGTTGAGCGGCATGTCGACGATCGTCGTGACACCGCCGAGCGCCGCCGCGCGGGTGGCGGACGCGAATCCCTCCCACTCGGTGCGGCCCGGCTCGTTGACGTGGACGTGCGTGTCGACGAGCCCCGGGAGCAGCACGTGCTCGTCGGGCACGGTCCGGTCCTCCGCGGCGTCGACGGCGTCCCCGAACGGCAGCACCGTGTCGACGACCCCGTTCCGGACCACCACCGCAGCCGGGCGGAACGCGCCGCCGACCCAGGCCCGTCGAGCGCGCAGGACGAGGTCGGCCTCGGCGCCGCTCATGCCGACACCCCGCTCAGCACGGCGGTCGGGGCGGCCATGGTGAAGCCCGACAGCACCCCGGTGACCTCCTTCGGCGGTGGCGGGGCGTACTCGCCGCGCTTGCCGGTCGCGAGGCCGAGCCGGACGAGCGACTCGGCGAGCACCGTCGCCGCAGCCACGCCGTCGACCACCGGGGCACCGACCTCCCGGGACACCTCGGCGCAGAGGTCCGCCATGCCGGCGCACCCGAGCACCACCGCGTCCGCACCACCGGCGAGCACCGCGCGGCACTCCTCGACGACGAGCGCCCGCGCGCCCGAGGCGGGGTCGTCGAGCGCCAGCACCGGGACCTCGCACGCGCGGACCTCGGTGACGAGCGGCGCGAACCCGTAGCGCTCGGCGAGCTCCCACGCCCTGCCGGTCGTCCGGGCGAGGGTGGTGACGACCCCGAACCGCCGACCGAGCATGGCCGCGGCGTGGAAGCCGGCCTCCGCGATGCCGATCACGGGACCCGTGGCGAGCTCCCTGGCGGCGTCGAGGCCCGGGTCGCCGAAGCACGCGACGACGAACGCGTCGACGCCGTCCCGTTCCCCGAGTGCCACCTGCTCGAGGAGCCCGGGGACCGCCAGCGCCTCCTCGTAGTGGCTCTCGATCGAGGCCGGTCCGGTGGTGGGCGTCACCGCCTCGATCACGGTCCCGGGCCCGGCGACGGCAGCCGCAGCGCGCCCGATCGCGGCCGTCATGGCGGCGGTGGTGTTGGGGTTGACGACGCGGATGCGCAAGCGGGTCCTCCGGGTGGTGACGAGGGGAAGCGGGGCGTGGAGCTGTGTGGTGACGGGCGGGGCGGAGGCGGGACGGGCCTCCCGGCCGGGACGGGCCGAGACGGGCCGAGCCGGAACGAACCGAGACGGGACGGGCCGGGCCGGGCCGCGCTAGGCGCGCCCCACGGCGGCGCCGTCGTCGACCGTCGGGTCGTCGGCCGCCAGGACCGGCATCCGCGGCGACCGGCGCTCGAGCGCCCAGAACACGACGAGCCCGAGCCCGCAGCCGATGAACCAGCTGTAGTTCGACAGCCACGGCAGGACCCCGGTCGCGGGCGGCAGGACCGCGCTGGCGACGGACACGGCCCCGGCGACCAGCAGGGTCCACATCGCGTTCGGGTTCCATCCTGCGCGGTACCAGTACCGGGCGGTGGGCTCCTTCGAGTACATGTCGTCGACCGCGACCCGCTGCTTCGCGACGAGGTAGTAGCCGGCGATGAGGATGCCGAACAGTGGACCGATCAGCGCGCCGAGGATGCCGAGCGTGTACAGGATCGCCTGGTCGTTGCCGTACCAGTTCCACGGCGTCAGGAGCACCGAGCCGACCGCGGCGATCATGCCGCCCGTGCGCCAGCTGATCTTCCGCGGGGCGACGTTCGAGAAGTCGAACGCGGGGCTGATGAAGTTCGCGACGATGTTGATGCCGACCGTGGCGATCACGAACGTCAGGCCGCCGAGCAGGATCGCGAACGGTGCGTCGATCGCCTGGACCGTCTCGATCGGGTCGGTGATGAGCTTGCCGAACACCGGGACGGTGGCGCTGGCGCAGAGCACCGTGAGGACCGAGAAGAACAGGAAGTTGACCGGTAGGCCCCAGAGGTTGCCGCGCTTGACGGCGGCGAACGACCTGCCGTACCGCGAGAAGTCGCCGAAGTTGAGCATCGGACCGGAGAAGTAGCTGACGACGATCGCGACGGCGGAGAGCATCACCGGGATCGCGGCGCCGAACGACATCGGCGCCCCCGTGTGCAGCGTGAGCGAGATGTTGCCGATGCCGGCCCGGGCGACCAGGTAGACCGCGAGCGCGATCATCACGACGTAGACGGCGGGGCCGGCGAAGTCGATGAAGCGGCGGATCGCCTCCATGCCCATCGAGAAGAGCGCGGCCTGCGCGACCCAGAGGATGCCGTACGAGATCCAGCCGAGCGCCGACAGCCCGAGGAACGCGTGGTCGAGCAGCGCGGCCGAGCCGGGCAGGAACTTGAGGAACACGATGTTCAGCGACTGCGCGGCGAGGAAGGTCTGCACGCCGTACCAGGCCGTCGCGATGAGCCCGCGGATGACGGCGGGGACGTTCGCCCCGATGACGCCGAACACCGCGCGGTTGATGACCGGGTACGGCACACCGGTGCGCTGCGACGGCTTCGCCACGAGGTTCGCGAACACCTGGACGACCAGGATGCCGACGACCAGGGCGACGAGCACCTGCCAGCTGGCGATCCCGAGTGCGAAGAGCGACCCGGCGGTGACGTAGCCGCCGACCGAGTGCACGTCGGACATCCAGAAGGCGAAGATGTTGTAGCTCGTCCAGCGCTGTTCGCGCAGGGGGGCGAGGTCCTCGTTGGTGAGCGACGGGTCGTACCCGGGCTTGACGACGCCGGCACCGGCGGCGGCCGACGACGTCGTGCGGGGGGCGTGGGGCGCAGCGACGGGTGTCGCGATCTCTGTGACCAAGGCGTCCTCCGTGGGAGTGGGCGGCGGGGGTCCCCGCTCCTGGACGACGCTATGGAGGCTCTTCGCGCTGCCCGTTTCCCTCGTGTAACGGTCGTGTGACACGCTCCCCGGCCCGGAACGATCGTTCCGAGCAACCACGGCCGTCACCTGAGCGGCCGCACAGTCCGGTGCGGGATGCCGCAGGGATTGGCGCACCGGTCGACAGGAGCCGTCCGGGGAGCACCACGCGGCACGATCATCGATCCATGACCAGGGGCATCAGGATCGACCACGTCGGCGTCACCGTGCCCGACATCGACGCGGCGACGGCGTTCTTCGCCGCCGCCTTCGACGCCGTCGTGCTCTACGACGTGCGCCGCACCACCGACGTGCCGAACGACACACCGGAGGCGCACCGCTACCTCGGTATCCCGGACACGATGGCGCAGGGCGCCATCCGCATGCTCGCCCTGCCCGAGGGCCCGGGGCTCGAGCTCTTCGAGTACCGCGGCCCCGACCAGCGCGCCGCTGCGCACCCGTCCGACCTCGGCTGGCAGCACCTCGCGCTGTACGTGGACGACCTCGACGAGGCCCTCCTGCGGCTCGAGGCCGCCGGCGCCGTCCGCAACAGCGACCCTCGACCCCTGCGGGGCGAGGAGGCCGGGGAGGGCAACCGCTTCGTCTACACCCGGACGCCGTGGGGGTCGACGCTCGAGCTCGTCACCTACCCGACACCGCAGCCGTACCTGCTGCACGCACCCCGGGCGAAGTGGGCGCCGTGGCCGGACGTGGACCGGCTCCGGCAGCTGGACCCGGCCTGACGGGCCGACCGGCCGGCCGGGAGGCACGGCTCGCGTCCGCCTCGCCGGTCACCGTGTGTGTCCGGTCTCCGTGCGGACCGCCGGTCACCGTGCGTGTCGGGTCACCGATCCGACCGGTCGACGACGTCGTCGTCGCCGGTGGTCCGACGAGGCCGACGACCGTTGCTGTCGACCCGGACCGGCCCTGGGGTGGTCCGCGTGCCCGTCCCCGGAGCGACCTGTGTCGCGAGCGCGATGCCGACGACGCAGAAGAGCAGCGGGAGGACCAGGGCGTGGGTGAGGCCGGTGAGGTGGGAGAGCCAGCCGATGATGGCGGGACCGGCGAGGAGGCCGACGTAGCCGGCGCCGACGACTCGGGACATGACGACGCCCTGGTTCGGCACGCCGAGGTTGCCGGCGGCGGTGAAGAGCTGCGGGACGATGCCGGACAGGCCGAGGCCGAACACGACCCAGCCGGCGAGTGTGAGCGGGTAGGCGGGTGAGAGCACGATGACGGCCATGCCCGCTGCGGCGACGACCGAGCCGGAGCGGACCACGCGCACCGGGCCGAGCCTGTGCGCGATGGGGTCGGCGGCGAACCGACCGATGGTCATCGCGACGGCGAACGCGCCGTAGGCGATGGACCCGGCCGCTTCGGGGACGTCGAGGTCCTGCACGGCCTGGAGCGCTGACCAGTCGTTGGCGGTGCCTTCGGCGAGCATGAGCAGGAACGCGAGCACGGCGAGGGCGATGATGCGTCTGCGGACCGAACGTGGGTCGGTCGTCGCGGCCGGGGTCTCCGCATCGGACAGCACCGGGGTGGGGTCGTCCTGGAGGAGCTTCGGGACGCCGTACAGCGACAAGGCGATCACGACGACGGCGCCGAACCCGAGCGACCAGTGGATCGAGAGGCCGAGGGCCTGGGCGACCGCACCGGCAACGGCGCCGACGGCACCGCCGACCGAGAAGAACGCGTGGAAGCTCGACATGATCGGCCTGCCCCACCGGCGTTCCACGACGACGGCCTGGTCGTTCATCGCGATGTCCATGACCCCGTTGCCGAGCCCGAGGACGAACAGCGCAGCGCCGACACCCCAGGCGTCCTGCGCGAGCCCCGGCAGGTTGACGCCGACCGCGAGGACGACAGCGCCGATGATGGCGGAGCGGCGGCTGCCGATCCTGTCGACCAGTGGTCCGGTGACCTGCATCCCGATCACGGACCCCAGACCGAGCAGCAGGAGCAGCCCGCCGAGGACGGCGTGGGAGACGCCGGTGGACTCCTGGACGGCGGGGATGTTCACGACCCACATCGCGAGCGCGAGCCCGGTGAGGAAGAACAAGCCCATCACGGCCAGACGGGCGCGACGAAGGGTGGACGGAACAGCCATGCGTACGAGCGTACACACTATGCGGACGGTCGTACACTGGCGTGGTGACGGACTACTTTGCGGATGACCCTCGATCGAACCGCGAGCGGATGCTCGCCGGTGACTGGTACATCGCCGACGACCCCGAGAACGCCCGTCGCGCGCAACGGGCCGTGCAGCTGGCCGACGCGTACCACCGCGCGTCGGTCGGGGACGAAGCGGCCGCCCTGCCGCTGCTGCGTGAACTGATCGGTGACCTCGGCGAGGGGGCGTTCGTCAAGCCGCCCCTGTTCGTGGACTACGGCGAGAACATCACCATCGGCCCGCGCACCTTCGCCAACTACAACCTCACTGCGCTGGACGTCGCGCAGATCACGATCGGTGCCGACTGCCAGATCGGCCCCAACGTGCAGCTGCTCACACCGACGCACCCCGTCGAGGCGCAGGCTCGGCGGGACAAGCTCGAGGGCGGAGAACCGATCACGATCGGTGACAACGTGTGGCTCGGCGGAGGGGTCATCGTCCTGCCCGGCGTGAGCATCGGTGACAACACCGTGGTCGGAGCCGGCACGGTCGTGACGAAGGACCTCCCGGCGGACGTCGTCGCGGTCGGCAACCCGGCGCGCGTGATCCGGGAGCTGTGATGACGCGCCGGTTCGATCCCGAGCGCCGGGACCGCATCATCGACGCAGCGATCGAGTGCATTGCCGAGCTCGGTGTCGCCGGGACCTCACACCGGAAGGTGGCCGAGCGCGCCGACGTCCCGCTCGGGTCCATGACGTACCACTTCTCGAACATGGACGAACTCCTCGTCGAGGCGTTCACCCGGTTCGCCCGCAGCGTCGCAGCAGCGTTCACCGCCCGGATGGCAGCCGCTGGTTCGGCTGACGAAGCCGTCGCCGGCATCGTCGAACTGATCCACGAGGACCTGCAACGGTCGCCCCGCGAGCATGTCCTGACCTACGAGCTGTACACGCTGGCTGCGCGCCGCGGCGAGTTCCGATCCATCACCGAGGACTGGATGCACGCCAGCCGGACCGCACTCGAACAGCACTTCCCGCCCGACACTGCGCGGACGCTCGACGCGTACATCGAGGGCGCAGCGCTGCACATCGCGCTCGACCGCACGCCACCGTCGTCGGAACTGACGGAACAGACGCTCGCGGCACTCGCCCGTCTCCAGACCGCCCGCTGACTCGTCGCCGGACGACCGACTGACCCGTCGGACGAACAGGGGACAGTGGAGTCGCGCCGGGCGCTCTACGCTCGAGCCGACAGAGGGGAACACCATGACGAACCTTGCCGACTGGGAAGCCGAGGGTGCCCGGGCACGACCCAGCACACCGACGGACCACGTCCGAGCACCGCTCGCGCTCCGTGCGGCGACGTGGATCGGCACGATCCTGCTCGTCGTCGCCGGCATCGTGCTGATCAGCACGACGATGGTCACCCAGCAGGCGGAGGAGTCGGCGGCGCACGAGCTGCTGCGCGTCCTGGTCCTGGTCGTGGTCGGCAGCGCGATCGCGGTCGTCGGTGCGGTCACCCTCGTCCTCCGTCTCGTCGCGAGCGCGCTCCGCCCGAGTTCCTGACACGACACGGCCGGTCCCCGGGCTGCGAGGACCACAGGGCAGCCCTCGACACGAGCGGTGCCTCACCGCCGAACGGGCGATGCTGCGCCTTCGTAGCGACGGAGGTCGAGTCCCTTCGCCGGCAGGTCGAGGAGCCGCATGAGGGGCGACGCGATCGACGCGGCGCGGAAGAACAGGTTCCGGAGACGGATCCCCCGCATCGTCCTCGGTGCCAGGAGCGCGCCGGCGTTCACCTTGTGGGACGCGGCCGTGTACGGCCGGTAACGGGCCTCGTACTCCGCCAGGGCCGTCGCGACGTCTCCGTCCGCCAGACGCAGCTCGCCGGCCAGCACGTACGCGGCGACCAGGGCGAGGCCCGTGCCGTACCCGCTCAGGGCGTTCCCCCACGCGGAGTCGCCGAGCAGGACCACGCGCCCTCGGCTCCAGCGGCCCACGGTCACCCGGCTGATGGAGTCGGTGTAGAACGACCGCGCGTCGGCGAACCGGTCGACGATCTCCGGGATGCGCCACCGCCCCTCCCGCAGTGCGCCCGCGATCTGGCGCTTCTGCTCGTCGACGTCGTCACGGGCTCCCGGGAATCGGTCTGCGGCGACGACGATGAAGGTCGGGGCCTTCGACCCGCCGAGCATGACCGTCATCCCGGGCTGGCTGTACACGACGTCGTCGTCGCCCAGGTCCAGGTCCGCCAGCACGTAGTGGTGTCCGCGGTGCTCGACGAACTGCTCCTCCGGGCCCCAGACGAGACGGCGCACCCCGGAGTGCACGCCGTCGGCACCGACGACCAGGTCGAAGCGCTCCACCGATCCGCTCCGGAACGTCACCGTGACGCCCTCGCCGTCGTCGACCATGCGCGAGATGCGATCCCCGAACCGGTAGTCGACGTCGTCCTTCGTCCGCTCGTACAGGACGGTCGCGATCGTGTCCCGGGGGACGTTGAGCTCGCCGGAGCCGAATCCACCGGGCGCGACCCCGATCGTGCGACCGTGCTCGTCGACGATCGCGGCGTCCTCGTCGCGGATGTCGTACTGACGGAGCTCGTCGAGGATCCCCATCTCCCGGAGGACCTGCATGTGGGTCGCGCCCTTGAAGTCGACCGCCTGTCCACCGGGCCGGATGCCGTCGTTCTTCTCGACGACGGTCACGTCGTGGCCGGAGCGGTGCAGCCAGAAGGCGAGGGCGGGACCGGCGATGCTGGCGCCGGAGATCAGGATGCGGGTCATGGGGACTCCTCGTGTCGGTGGGACCACCATCCGCCCGACCACTCACACCCCGCTGACGCGGTACTGACACCGGTGGCGTCCGCGGCGCCAGGCGCCACAGGGAGCCGCGCGCTCCGCCGCGCCGCCTCCGGGAGCACGGTCAGGACTCGTCGTCCGAGATCTACCGCACCCGAGCCCTCACAGCGCGTGCGTCCCGAGCAGCGCCCCGGCCACGTACGTCGCCGCGAGCGCGAGCGCCCCGCCCACCACGACCCGCAACGCCGCACGCCCCCGCCGGGCGCCGCCGAGCACCGCACCGGTGGTCCCGGTGAGCGCGAGCGCGACGAGCGACGCCGTCACCGTGACCGGCACCCGCGCGGCTTCCGGGGCGAACAGCATCGCGAGGAACGGCAGCAGGGCCCCGACCGTGAACGTCGCGGCGGAGACCCAGGCGGCACGCCACGGGCTCACGACCTCGTCCTCGGCGTCCCGCAGGGCGGCCTCGGCCCGGCGGCGGCGGACCTCCGGTCGCGCGAGCTCCCGGGCGACCGCCACCGCCACCGACTCCTCGACCCCGAGCGACCGGTAGTGCGCGGCGAGCGCGGGGGCATCCTCGGCGTCGGCCTCGAGCTTCGCCTGCTCCGCGGCCTGCCCGGTGCGCTGGGCGTCACGCGCGCCGCTCACCGAGATGTACTCGCCGAGCGCCATCGAGATCGCACCGCCGACGAGCGCCGCCGTCCCCGCGGCCACCACCGGCCCCGTGCCCGCTCCCGCGCCGGCGACGCCGACGAGCACGGCCGCCACGGAGACGATGCCGTCGTTCGCGCCGAGCAGTCCGGCGCGGAGCCAGTTGAGTCGCGCGGCGCTGGCGGCGTCGTCGTGCTCCGAGACGGGGAGCGAGAGGTCCGATGCGGTCGACATGGGGGCAATCGAATCACGCTCGTGCGCCGCGCGCCAGCAAGGTGAGGCATGCCTGACCTGGGGTTTCCTGGTGAGGACAGCCTCACCTCACCGGTCCGCGCCGGTCCGCCAGACCCGGGTCGGCCGACCGCTCAGGGCGTGGGGGAAGGAGTCACCGACGGGCCGGAACCCGGCGCTGGCGTAGAGCGCCAGTGCCGGCGCGTTGTCGTCGAGCACGTGCAGCTCGCACTGCGCGTGCCCGGCCTCGGCCGCGGCCGCCACCGCTGCGGCGAGCAGCCGGCGGCCCAGCCCGTGCCCCTGCGCGGTCGGCGCGACCGCGAGCAGGCTGAGGTACGCGGCGTCGCTCGGGGTGCCACCGGTACCGGGGGCCGTGACCAGGGCGAAGCCGACCGGTGCTCCGGCGGGGTCGTCCGCCACCACGAGGGCGACACGGTCGGCGGCGAACTTCGTCCGGGCGCGCTCGCGGACCGCCGGCGAGGCGGGCAGACCGTCACGGTCGGCCACGGCCGCGACCCACAGGTCGACGCAGGCCGCGTCCGCCCCGGTCGCGGTGCGCACGACGAAGGTGGTCCCGATCACCGGACCACCCTACGTCGCACCGTGACCGTCGACGCTCAGACCGCCGCGCGGACCCCCGAGCGGTACTGCGCCGCACGGTGCTCCTCGGGGAGCCGGTCCCCGCGGCCGAACAGCTTCTGGCGCAGGGACCCCGCCACGTACTCCTCCGGGTACGCCCCGCGGGCACGGAGCTCGGGGACGACGAACTCGATGACGTCCTCCCACGTGCCGGGGGTGACCGCGTACGCCAGGTTGAACCCGTCGACGTCGGTCTGCTCCTGGATGTCGATCAGCCGCTGGGCGATGGTCGCCCCCGACCCGACGGCCACCGGCCCGAGTCCACCGATCGCGGTGTGCTCGGCGATGTCCCGGACCGTCCAGTTTGCCCCGTCCTCCCCCGTCGCCGCGGACAGGTTCGCGGCCGTCGACTGGATCGCGTTCGACTCGATGTTCCCGAGCGGCTCGTCGAGGTCGTACTGCGACAGGTCGACGCCCATCCACCCCGAGTTGAGCACGAGCGCGCCCTCGGCCGACGCGTACGACAGGTAGTCGCGGTACTTCGCCTGCGCGGCCTCGTCGGTCTCGTCGGTGATGACGGTCAACAGCGTGTAGACCTTCGCCGCGTACCGGTCGCGGCCGGCGGCCTCGAGGGCGTCGCGGATCTTCCCCACCGTGGCCGCGAGCTGCGGGATCGTCGGCGCACCGACGAAGACGGCCTCGGCGTTCTCCGCAGCGAAACGGATCCCGCGGGGCGATGCGCCCGCCTGGTAGACGACGGGGCTCCGCTGCACGGACGGCTCCGACAGGTGGATGCCGGGCACGTCGAAGTGCGTGCCGTGGTGCTCGATCGGGTGGACCTTCGCCGGGTCGGTGAAGACACCGGTCTCGCGGTCCTCGACGACGGCGTCGTCCTCCCACGACCCCTCCCACAGCTTGTAGAGCACCTCGAGGTACTCGTCGGCCACGTCGTAGCGGTCGTCGTGGCTCAGCTGGTCGGTGTGTCCCATGTTCCGGGCGGCACTCGGCAGGTACCCGGTGACCACGTTCCAGCCGATGCGGCCCTTCGTCAGGTGGTCGAGCGTCGACATGCGCCGCGCGAACGGGTACGGGTGCTCGTACGCGGTCCCCGCAGTGATGCCGAAGCCGAGGTGCTCGGTCACCGCGGCCATCGCCGAGACGAGCAGGATCGGGTCGTTCACCGGCACCTGCGACCCGGTGCGCAGGGCAGCCTCGTTCGTGCCGCCGTACACGTCGTACGTCCCGAGGACGTCGGCGATGAAGATGCCGTCGAAGTGCCCGCGTTCGAGCAGCTGCGCCAGGTCCGTCCAGTACGACAGGTCGTTGTAGTGCCGCGAGCGGTCGCGGGGGTGCCGCCACAGTCCGGAGGACTGGTGCGCGACGCAGTTCATGTCGAACGCGTTGAAGCGGATCTGCCGGGGCTCGTTCGTCGTGTCCGTCACGGCGGTGACGCTACGTGCGTCCGGCGCGTCCGTCACGCCTCGTGACGCTCCGTGACACGGCCGGGAGGCCCGCCCCGACTCCGCCCCGCCACCCACGTCCGCCGCGGATCGCCTCTCCACCGGCCGGCCGGTCGGGGCGACGCGAGCGGCGGGCTCAGCCGCCGGACTCGGCGCAGCTGTCGGTGCCGCTCCAGCAGGCGGGTGTGTCGTTGCTGAGGCTCGGGATGTCGGCCCACCGTCCCTGCGGCACCGCGAGCACCCACGCGGCGACGAGCACGATCGGGACCATCGTGAGCGCGACGAACGCCGGCCAGCGGACGCAGCTGCGCACCGCTGACACGACGGCGACGACGACCAGGACGGGCGTGGCGACCAGCAGCAGCTCGTAGGTCCGGACGTGCGCCGGGGTCTCGTCGGGGCCGTACAGGGTCCACGTGCCCACCACGTTCAGCAGCATGACGACCGGGACGGCGCACGTCAGCAGCGCGGCCGCGACGGCGGTCCGGCCGGAGCGCCGGTGGTCCCGCGCGGCGTCCGCCGCGACCTGGTCCCCCGTGCCCGTCACGCGGCGGTGGCCTCGCGGGCGGCGGCCTCGGCGGCGACCCAGGCGAGCATGCCGCACTTGACCCGCATGACGAACTTCGAGACGCCGTGGAACGCCACGAGGTCCTCGAGGGTGTCCTCGTCGGGCTCCCCCGCGCCACGCGACCGCATCATCGTCCGGAACGCCTCGGTCAGTTCGAGCAGTTCCGGGACGGTGCGCCCGGGTGCCATGTCGGTGAGGACCGATGCCGACGCCATCGAGATCGAGCAGCCGTCGCCCTGCCACGCGACCGCGGCGATGCGGTCGGTGCCCGGCTGGAGCCGGATGCTCACGGTGATCTCGTCGCCGCAGGTCGGGTTCCGCTCGAAGTGCGACGCGTCGGCGTCGACGAGCACGGTGTCACCGTGTCGGGCCTTCGCGTGGTCGAGGATGACCTGCTGGTAGAGCGAGTCGAGCCCGTTCACGAGGCTGCTCCGAAGTAGCCGCGGATCTCCGCGACGGCCGCGAGGAACCGGTCGACGTCCTCCTCGGTCGTGTACACGTACGTGCTCGCGCGGCTGGTCGCCACGAGGCCGAGGCGACGGTGCAGCGGTTGGGCGCAGTGGTGGCCGGAGCGCACGGCGATGCCCTGCGCGTCGAGGTACTGCGAGACGTCGTGGGCGTGCACGCCGTCGACGTCGAACGCCACGAGCCCGGACCGCGGGACCCCGGCGGGCGGACCGACGACGCGGATGCCGGGCACCGCGGCGAGGCCCTCGAGCATGCGCTGGGCGAGCTGCTCCTCGTGGGCACGGACCCGGTCCGTGCCGATGGCCTGCAGGTACCGGACGGCCTCGGCGAGCGCCACGGCCTGGGACACGGGCTGCGTGCCCGCCTCGAAGCGCTCGGGAGCGGGCATGAACTCGGACGACTCCATCGTCACGGTCGTGATCATCGATCCGCCCGTGCGGAACGGGGGCAGCGCGTCGAGGAGCTCGCCCCGACCCCAGAGCACGCCGATGCCGTTCGGCCCGAGCATCTTGTGCCCGGAGAACGCGGCGAAGTCGACGCCGAGCTGCTGCACGTCGAGCGGACGGTGCGGCGCCGACTGGCAGGCGTCGAGCACGACGAGGGCGCCGTGCTCGTGCGCTGCGGCGACGACCTCCGCCACGGGCGCGATCATGCCGGTGACGTTCGACACGTGCGCGAAGGCGACGACCCGGGTCCGGTCGGTGATGCGCGAGGTCGCGTCGTCGGCGGTCCACGTGCCGTCGTCGGCGACCGGCACCCAGCGGAGCGTCGCACCGGTCAGGGCCGCGAGCTCCTGCCACGGGACGAGGTTCGCGTGGTGCTCGGCCTCGGTGACGAGGACCTCGTCGCCCGGGCCGATGCGGAAGCGCTCGGCGGCGGCTCCACCGCGACCCCGGCTGGCGTTGGCGATGCCGTACGCCACGAGGTTGAGGGCGTCGGTGGCGTTCGCCGTCCAGACGACCTGCGACGGCGACGCCGCCCCGACGAAGCCGGCGACCGTGGCACGCGCGTCCTCGTAGGCGTCGGTGCTGAGCGCCGCGAGCGTGTGCGCGCCACGGTGCACGGCTGCGTTGTCCTGCTCGAGGAAGCGTCGTTCGGCGTCGAGCACCTGCCGCGGTCGCTCGGCCGTCGCCCCGGAGTCGAGGTAGGCGAGCGGACGCCCGTTCACCTCCTGCTGGAGGATCGGGAAGTCCCGCTTGATCGCGGCGACCTCGGCGTGGGTCAGCGGCTGGTTCGGAGCGAGGACGGTCACCCCACAATCGTGGTCCGTCGCGCCCGCTCCGTCCAATCGCTGTGAGCGGAAGCGCCGGTGCTACTCGTTGCCGATGCGCTTGTCGGCCTGCTCGCGGGCGCCGTCGATCTTGTCGTCGTACTTGCCGCCGGTGGCCTTCTTCACCGCGTCGGCCACGCCACCGAGGATCTTGTCGCTGACGTCCTCGGCCTTCTCGCTCTTCAGGGCGTCCTGGACCTTGCCGTCCTTCAGGAACTCCTGCGCCTTCTTCGTGATGTCGTCGAACCCTGCCACGGGATGCTCCTCAGCTCGTGCGGGGCCCGCTGCCCCGACCTGCGGTCGATGCTAGGCGCGGTCCACGCCCGTGTCCGGACCGGGCGTCGGGACACGGGAGTCGGGCGCGCCTAGGCCATCTGCGCGCTGCGCCGGCGGGCGAGCAGGTACCCGACGGCCACCGAACCGGTGATCGCGAGGAGCGACGGGATGAGGATGTCCGTGCCCTCCTGGGTGAACTCGACGACGAGCACGAGCGCGGTGAACGGCGCCCGCATCGTCGTCGCGAGGAACGCCGCCGCGCCGACGAACGCGAAGGCCGCCAGGTTCGACCCGTCGGCGGGCCAGAGCAGCACCCACAGCCCGCCGAGCGCGGCGCCGGCGGCGGACCCGATGGCGATGGACGGCGTCAGCGTGCCACCGACGGCACCGGCGCCGATGGTCGCCGAGGTCGTGATGGTGCGGATCACGGCGAGGAGCAGCAGGAACACGATCGGCGACAGCCCGGCGAACTCGGGTTCCTCGGTGGTCGCGTTCATCGCCACGAGCCCGAGTGCCCGGCCGTTCCCGAGGATCTCCGGGAACGGCACCGCGATGAGGCCGACCATCGCGAACACGACGGGCAGCACGACGAGCAGGTGCCACCCCTTCGGCGCCATCCCCTGCAGCCGGTTCGTGAGCTTGACGAAGCCGACGCCCGCGAAGCCGAGGAGCGGTCCGACGACGAGCGCCCAGACGAGCAGCGACGGCGACATGTGCATCGCCGGCACGTGGTACAGCACCTCGTCCGGGATCACGAGCCGTGCCGTGAAGGCCGCGATCGCGCTCGTCGCGAACGCCGGCAGCGCGGTCGCGAAGGTCAGCTCGCCGAGCAGGACCTCCACGGCGAACAGCGCGCCGCCGAGCGGGACGTCGTAGACGGCCGCCAGACCGGCTGCCGCGCCGCAGGCGACGAGGATGCGGGTCTCGCGCGCGGTCAGACCGGCGCGCGCCGTGACGAGCTGCGACAGCCAGGCACCGATCTCGCGGGGCGCGACCTCCTTGCCGATGGAGGCGCCGAGCCCGACCGCCAGGATCTGCACGGCGGCGTTGGCGACCGTGGCGAGCGCGGGCATCCGCTTGCCCCCGACGGCGGCGGTCACCGACACGACGGGCTTCGCCCAGCGCCGGATCGCCCACCACGCGACCCCGGTGAGCACGCCGGCCGCGGTGAGCGCGAGGAAGCGGTTCAGCCCCGAGGGCGCGTCCGCCGCCTCGCGGTGCCCGCCCAACGGGTAACCGAACGCCACGAACTGGATCGCCTGCAGTGCGAGCCACACCGAGATGCCCGCGACACCGCCGGCGATGCCCACGAGGGCGGTGATCACGGCGAGCTTGAGGGCCCAGACCGGCGTGGTCGTGCGTGTCGCGTTCCCGGTCTGCGGCATGTCCGGAAGCCTAGCGGCCCGTCGGGGCCGCCCCCGGCCCGGCAGGTGACCGGTGGCCGGACGGGAGGCCCGTGGCGGTGTCGCAACGCGCCTCCCGTCCGGCAGCGGGTCACGTCACGGTCAGACGGCCGTCACGCGGAACGGCACCACGCGGTCGGCCGGCACGAGGGGCGGCTGCAGGCCGACCTGCTCGAGCACGCGGCCGGTGAAGACGCGGTCACCGGACCACCACGCGGGCGCCCGCACGTCGTCGCCCGCACCGACGATCACCGGGTCGACGCGGTACCGCGTGTCGGGGTCGAGGTCGCGGAAGACCACGCGGCCGACGCCGGACACGTCCGAGCGACCGGTGCTGGCGACGAAGAACGCCGCCTGGCGGCGGTCCTCGGCGACCACGCCGTACACGAGCCGCGTCGGGTCGACCTCGTCCACCCGGACGAGCAGACCGCCGTGCAGGAGCGCACGCCACTCCTTGTGCAGCGTGATCCACGACGCGAGCGTGCGTTCCTCGTCCGCGGTGGCCCGGGCGAGGTCCCACTCGATGCCGAGGTGCCCGATCAGGGCGGTGCCCGCACGGAAGGAGACGTCGTGGGAGCGCCCGGTGGTGTGGTTCACGCCGCTGGCGACGTGCGCCCCGAGGAGCTCCGGGGGCAGGAGCTGCTGCGTCCAGCGGTGCATCTGCTGGCGCTCGGAGGGGTCGATGTCGTCGGACACCCACACGCGGTCGGTGTGCTCGATCACGGCGAGGTCGACCCGGGCACCACCGGACGAGCACGACTCGATCTCGAGCGACGGGAAGCGCTCCTTGAGCGTCGCCATCAGCCGGTACGTCGCGAGGGTCTGCTCGTGCACGGCGGCCCCACCACCCGGGTGCCCTGCCTCGACGAGGTCGCGGTTGTGGTCCCACTTGACGTAGTCGATGCCGTACTCGCCGATGATCGCCGTCATCCGTTCGAGCACGTACGCGGAGGCCTCGGGGATCGCGAGGTTGAGCACCTGCTGGTCGCGGGAGCGCACGGGCAGCCGACCGTCGGCCTGCATGATCCACTCCGGGTGCGCCCGGGCGAGGTCGCTGTCCTCGTTGACCATCTCCGGCTCGAACCACAGGCCGAACTCCATGCCGAGTGCGCGGACCCGGTCGACGATCGGGCCGAGGCCGTCGGGCCAGACGTCCTCGTCGACGTACCAGTCGCCGAGCCCGGCGTGGTCGTCGCGCCGACCGCGGAACCAGCCGTCGTCGAGCACGTACCGCTCGACCCCGAGCCGGGCCGCGCGCTCGGCGAGGTCGGTCAGCCGCGCGAGGTCGTGGTCGAAGTAGACGGCCTCCCACACGTTGATGGTGACCGGACGCGGGGTCGACGGGTGCTGGGACCGACTGCGCAGCCAGCGGTGGAAGCGCCGGGCCTGGTCGTCGAGGCCGTCACCGTACGCGGCGTAGACCCACGGTCCCTCGTACGACTCGCCCGTCGCGAGCCGGACCTCCCCCGGCAGCAGGAGCTCGCCGCCCCCGGCGACCTGGCGACCGGTGGCGAGCCGCTCGGCGAAGTGCCGGTGGTTGCCGCTCCACGCGGTGTGCACGCCCCAGACCTCGCCGCGGGCGAAGCCGAAGCCGGGCTCCCCGACGCTGAGGACGGTCGCGGCGTCGGCACCCGTCCGACCCTTGCGGCTGTCGCGTTCGTGCGTGCCGACGACGAGGGCGCGACGCTGCGGGGTGCGCTCCTTGCCCCAGTGACCGGCGAAGTCGAGGACCTCGCGGGCGCGGGAGGGCACGGGCAGGGCGACGGTCAGGTCGTCCACCGTGTACATGCCGTCGGCGGCGTTCGTGACCGCCGCGCGGGCACGGACCAGCCCCGACCCGAGCAGCTCGACCGTCACCCGGACGGTCAGTCCCGCGACCGTGTCCTCGGCGTCGGCGACCACGCGGTTCCCGTCGACGTCGAGGGCGGTGACGGTGAAGGCGGGCGACCAGTCGCGACCGTCGCGGTGGCCGGAGAGCCCGGGACGACCCGTCCACCCCCGGTGGGGTTCCGGCAGCAGGGCGAGGCGGACGGGGACGTCGGCCTCGTTGTTCGCCACGACGGCGACGTCGGCGTCCGCGAGCGCGACGAGCTCGTCGTCGGAGAGGGACCCGAGTGCGGCGCCCCAGTGCACGACGGCGGGGAGCGCGTTCGCGCGGCAGTCGAGGACGAGGGAGACACCCCCGGCGGTGAGGTGGACGAGGTCGTGCGAGGTCGGCGTGGTGGTCGGCATCGGTGCTCCGGTCGGCGTCGTTGGCGGTGTCGAGCCTTCCGGTCCGTGCACGCTGCCGCAACCCGACGCGCGTGGGAGCGGTCAGCGCACGGGGATCAGAACCAGCGCTTGACCTTGAACACCACGAACAGGACCACCGCGAACAGCACCATCGCGAGGATGGACAGCGGGTAGCCCCAGGTCCACGACAGCTCGGGCATGTGCGTGAAGTTCATGCCGTAGATCGCCGCGATGAGCGTCGGCGCGAACAGGATCGCGGCCCAGCCGGAGATGCGCTTCGTGTCGTCGTTCTGCTTCTGCGCCGCGAGCGTCGAGTCGACCGTCAGGGCGTTCTGCAGGAGCTGCCGGAAGGTGTCGAGCCGCTCGACCGTGCGGATGACGTGGTCGAGCACGTCGCGGAACCGACGTTGGAGCTCCACGGGCAGGTGGTACTTCTCGGCACCCCGGTGCAGGTTCTCGATGATGCCGATGAGGGGCCGCGCCGCGCGCTGGAAGTCGACGACCTCGCCGAACAGCTCGTAGATGCGCCGCGACACCCCGGTGACACCGGCGAACAGCTGGTCCTCGATCTGGTTGATGTCCTCCTCGAGCCCGTCGATGACCGGCGCGTAGCCGTCGACGATCGAGTCCATGAGCGCCCAGAGCTGCGCCTGCGGTCCGGCCGTGACCAGACCGGGCTTGCCGCTCATGCGCTGCAGGGCCCGCGGGACGGCGTCGCGGCCGCGCGGGTCGGCGGCGACGACCGCGAGGAAGAAGTCCTGCCCGACGAAGGCGTGCACCTCGCCGAACTCCACCTCCTCCGCACCGTCGTGGTAGACCGCCGGCTTGAGGACGGTGAAGAGCGTCGAGCCGTACCGCTCGAGCTTCGGGCGCTGGTGTCCCTCGGCGGCGTCCTCGACCGCGAGCTCGTGCAGACCGAGGGCCACCGCGACGTCGCCGAGCTCCTGGGCGTCCGGCTCGTGCAGCACGATGCACGCGCTGGCGCCCTGCTCGCCGACCAGCCGGAAGGTGTCGTCGAGCGAGGGGCACGCCATCGGCGCGATCCGGTCGACGTAGACGGTGTTGAGCGCGACGGTCACGAGGCCACCGTACGCACCCGTGCGACGCTCCGCTGCCGTCCCCCGCGCTCCTGGGCGCCGGCTGCGCGCGCGGCCGGTCGACGTCGTACGGTCGATTTCATCAGCATGCTGACGAACGGAGTGGACATGAGGAAGATCTGGAAGCGCATCGCGATCGCCGTGAGTGCGGTCGTGGCGGTCGTCGGGGCGTTCGTCGGCTCGGGTGCCGCGGGCGGGACCCCGATCCAGGACGCGGCGGGCGGGGCGCTCTCGGCGTCGTCGACGGCCATCGCGCCGGACGGTCCCGCGTTCTCGATCTGGAGCGTCGTCTACGTCGGGCTCATCGCCTACGCGGTGCGGCAGTGCTTCCGGACCGCCGACGACGAGCGGCACGAGCGGCTGTTCGTCCCCGCGGTGCTCTCGCTGCTCCTCAACGCCGCGTGGATCCTGTCGGTGCAGTTCGGGTTCCTGTGGGCGAGCGAGCCGATCATCGTCGCGCTGCTCGCCGTGCTCGCGTGGGCGTTCGTGGTGCTCCGTCGCACCCGTCCGTCGGGCACCGTCGAAGCGGTCGTCACGGACGGCACGTTCGGGCTCTACCTCGGGTGGGTGTGCGTCGCGACGGCGGCGAACACCGCTGCGGTGCTCACGGCCGCGGGCTTCCGGGGCCTCGGGCTCGGGCAGGACGCGTGGGGCGTGCTCGTCGCCGCGGTGGCCGGGCTCGTCGGCGTCGCACTCGCGGTGTGGGGTGGCGGACGCCTGGCCCCGACCGCGGCGCTCGGGTGGGGGCTCGCCTGGGTCGCGGTCGCGCGGCTCGACGGCCCGCTCGTGTCGGTGCCGACCGCCGTGACGTCGGTCGTCGCCGTCGCCGTCGTGGTGGTCACCACGCTCGTGGTCCGCACCCGCACCGGCTGGGCTCGTGCTCGCGCGGGCTCCCCGGCGCGCACGGCGTAGCGGCGTGCGCGCCGGCGCGTCAGCGGCCCGCCGGCGCCAGGCCGTGGGCAGCGGCGACGGCCTCGTTCACCACGCGACCGGCGTGCACGTTCACGCCCTTCGCGAGCGCCGGATCGGCGGCGGTCGCCTGCTCCCAGCCCTGGTCGGCGATCGCGAGCGCGTACGGCAGCGTCGCGTTCGTCAACGAGATCGTGCTCGTGCGCGGCACCGCGCCGGGCATGTTCGCCACGCAGTAGTAGACGGCGTCGTGCACGCGGAACGTCGGGTCGTCGTGCGTGGTCGGCCGCGACCCCTCGAAGCAGCCGCCCTGGTCGATCGCGATGTCGACCAGCACCGCCCCCTGGCGCATGTCGGCGACCATGGCGTCGGTGACGAGCTTCGGCGCCGAGGCCCCCGGGATGAGCACCGACCCGATCACCAGGTCCGCGTCGCGCAGGGCGTCCGCGATCGCGTGCGACGAGGACCGCAGCGTCGTGATGCGTCCGTCGAACCGGGCGTCGAGCGCTCGGAGGCGGGGCAGGCTGATGTCGAACACCGTGACCTCGGCACCGAGGCCGAGCGCCATCGTCGCCGCGTGCTCGCCCGCGACGCCGCCGCCGATCACGACGACCCGGCCGCGCGGGGTGCCGGGCACGCCGCCGAGGAGCAGGCCGCGACCGCCGTTCGTCCGCATGAGCTGGTGGGCCCCGACCTGCACGGACAGGCGCCCGGCGATCTCCGACATCGGCGAGAGCAGCGGCAGCGACCGGTCGGGCAGCTGCACGGTCTCGTACGCGATCGCGGTCGCGCCGGAGGCCACGAGCGCGTCGGTCAGGGGGCGGTCGGCCGCGAGGTGCAGGTAGGTGAAGAGCACCTGGCCGGGACGGATCGCGTCGTACTCGGACGCCACCGGCTCCTTGACCTTGAGCACGAGGTCGGCGCGCTCCCACACCTCGGCGGCGGTGCCGACGACGGTCGCGCCCGCGGCCCGGTACTCGTCGTCGGCGAAGGACGAGCCGTCCCCCGCTCCGGCCTGGACGAGCACCTCGTGCCCGTGCAGCGTGAGCTCACCCACGCCGGCCGGGGTGGCCGCGACGCGGTACTCGTTGTTCTTGACTTCGGTGGGGACGCCGATGAGCATCACGGACTCCTTCGTGGGCGGTGCAGGTCCCTTCCACGATGCGCTCGGATTCGTTTCGACCACGTTGCGGCCGAACATCTGCGCAGACCGGCGGCGTTCGATGCGATGACGTTCGGCACCGGCTCGTCGGTCGCCGGCTCGGCCGAACCGGGTGTCAGCGCGTCCGGAGCGATTCGCTCGGCAGTTCGCCGAACCGCGCGCGGTACGTCGCCGAGAACCGACCGAGGTGCCCGAACCCCCACGACCGAGCGATGTCCGCGACGCTCGTCTCGTCGCGGTCGCCGCGCAGCAGGTCGCCGCGAGCACCGTCGAGCCGGACGCTCCGCAGCAGGTCACCCGGGGTCTGGTCGAGGTGCCGACGGAGCGACTGCTGCAGCCCGCGGGCGCTCAACCCGGCGGCGGCGGCGATCTCCGGGGTGCCGATGGCGTCACGCGCGTGGGCGTGCACGTACTCGAGCGCGCGGCGGAGCCGGTCGTGCTCCGGGCCGTTGCCGTGGACGGACGACTGCCAGCGGTCGCGCCGCGGGAACGCCTCGACCGCGGCGGCGACGAAGGCGTCCGTGATGGTCCGCTGCACGGTCGGTGTCATCCGGTGCTCGACGTCGAGCCACGTCGACGCGTGGGCACGGACGGCGGCCTGCCACGTCCGGATGCCCTCGGCCGTCGGTCGCCGCATCGCCTCGAACGCGAACTCCGGGTCACCGACGGTCGTTTGCACGTGGTCGCGGTCGAGGTGCACGAGGTTCAGGCCGATGTCGCGGTGGTGCAGCTCGTACGCCTCGGCGAAGGGCAGCACCACGGGGACACCCGGCTCGAGGTCGATCGACCGGCCGCCGTGGGTGATCGTGCTCGAGCCCGACCGCAGCCACGCGACGAGGAACTGGTCGTCGACCATGCTCTCCGTCCGGAGGTCGACCAGGAAGCGGGACGACCGCAGCGACATGCGCTCGTCACCGACGCCGGCGAAGTCCCAGTGCGGGCGCTGCCGGGTCCGTCGGACCCGCGGCGTCCGGAAGTCGTAGTCGCCCGTGAAGAAGGCCAGGGCTTCGTCCACGTCGCTGCCGACGAGCCGTCGGAAGTAGCGCGCATCGTCGTGCGACGACCCGTTCGACGGCGCCGACGACGGGGCCGCCGGGCGCGTGGTGTCGGGAGCCGGCTGACCGGTATCGCGAGGAAGCACCATGCACCAGAACGTACGGGCGACCACCGACAAAGTACGTCAGGCCCTGACTCAGGGCTGCAGGATCGCCTGCCCCACGCTCTCGTCGAGGATGAGGTCGGTGATGAGCCCCGCGGCGAGCGCGCCCTTCAGTGAGGCCGCCTTGGACCGCCCGGCCACCACGCACACCCGCCGGGGCGACCGCTTGATCGTGTCGAGGTCCGGCGCCCCCGCGCGGGCGTTCACCCCGATGTCCTTCCACGACCCGTCGGCGCGGTAGAACACCGTCGACACGTCGCCGACGACGCCCGCCTCGGTCAGCTCGTCGCGGTCCGCCGGGTCGAGGTAGCCGCCGGAGTAGACGTGCGAGGGCACCGGGGCCTGCGGCGCGCCGACGCCGAACACCACGAGGTCCATCCGCTCGTGCAGGTCGAGCACCCGGCGGATGGAGCGCTCGCGGAACAGCATCTCCTTCGTCGCCGGGTCGTCGAAGAACGCCGGCACCGGGAACTGCTGCACGAAGGCGCCGTAGGCCTCACCGAACCGACGGAGGATCTCGGACGCGTAGACGATGCCCGTGGTCCGGGTGTTCGCGGCCCCGTTGATCTGCACGACCGTCGACCCGTGCGTGGTCTTCGGCACGAGGTACCGGCTGACGGCGCTCACGGTCGAGCCCCACGAGATGCCGATCACCATGTTCGACTCGACGTACTGCGTGAGGATCCGTGCGGCGCTCAGGGCGACGCGCTCGAGCCGGTCGACGTCGCTCGTGTGGTCCGGCACCGGCACGACGTGCGCGTGCACGCCGAACCGCGCGCGGATGTTCCGGCTCAGCGCGGCGGCCTGGTCCAGCGGCGAGCGGATCTGGATATCCACGAGCCCGGTGTCCCTGGCGTACTTCAGCAGGCGCGACACCGAGGAGCGCGACGTCCCGAGCTCGTCGGCGATGGCGTCCATCGTCAGGTCCTGCAGGTAGTACAGGTGCGCGGCGCGCAGCGCCTGCTGGGTCCGCATCGGCTGCGCCGCGTCGCTCATGGGAACCGAGCATGCACGGACGTGCACGGCCTCTGCAACCCCGGTCGCGCCTCCCGGTCGCGCCTGCCCGCCCCGCTGCTGACGCCGACAGGTGTTCTGCACGTTCGTGCACGTGAGTTGCCCGACCTCTCACGGAGGCGCACGATCGAAGCCGTCCCACGGAACCGACCCAAGGAAGCGACGCACCATGTCGAAGAAGACGCAGCCCCGGAACACCGTTTCCGCGCTCACCGAGCGCCCGACCGCACAGGTCCTCGTCGTCGGTGGCGGCATCAACGGCATCGCCACCTTCCGCGACCTCGCCCTGCAGGGCGTCGACGTCGTGCTCGTCGAGCGCGGCGACTACGCCGGCGGTGCGTCCGCCGCGTCGAGCCACATGATCCACGGTGGCATCCGCTACCTCGAGAACGGCGAGTTCCGCCTGGTGCGCGAGAGCGTGCAGGAGCGCAACGGCCTCATCCGCATCGCCCCGCACTACGTCAAGCCGCTGCAGACGACGATGCCGATCTTCTCGACGTTCTCCGGCATCATGAACGCCCCCCTGCGCATGCTCACGCACAAGCAGCGCTCCACGAAGGAGCGCGGCGCGATGCTCATCAAGATCGGCATGACGATCTACGACTCCTTCTCCCGCGACGGCGGCTCGGTGCCGAAGCACGTGTTCCGCACGAAGAAGGCCGCGCTCGAGGACATGCCGGCCCTGAACAAGGACCTCAAGTACACCGGCACCTACTACGACGCGTCGGTGCACGAGCCGGAGCGCCTGGCCCTCGACGTGCTCAAGGACGGCCTGGCCGCCGCGCAGGGCACCGGCAGCGCCGCGACCGCCCGCGCCGTCAACTACGTCGAGGCAGCCGGTACCCGCGACGGCGGCGTCGTGCTGCGCGACCGCGAGACCGGCGAGGAGTTCGTCTTCTCGGCCGAGGTCGTCGTGAACGCGTCCGGGCCCTGGACCGACCTGACGAACCAGGCGTTCGGCGGCGAGACCAAGTACATGGGCGGCACGAAGGGCTCCCACATCGTCGTGCAGAACGACGAGCTGCTCGAGGCGACCAAGGGCCGCGAGCTGTTCTTCGAGAACAACGACGGGCGCATCGTCCTCATCTACCCGCTCAAGGGCCGCGTGCTCATCGGGACGACGGACATCGATGCCGACCCGTCGAAGCCCGTCACCACGACCGAGGAGGAGATCGACTACTTCTTCGGCCTGGTCAAGCACGTCTTCCCGCAGATCGAGGTCACCCGCGACCACATCGTCTACAGCTACTCGGGCATCCGGCCGCTCCCCCGTCACGAGGACACCGCACCCGGCTTCGTCTCCCGGGACTACCGGATCGTCGACACCCCGATCGCGGGCCTGCCGTCGACCACCGTGCTGTCGCTCGTCGGCGGCAAGTGGACGACGTTCCGTGCCCTCGCGGCGCACCTGTCGAGCGACGTCACGACGAAGCTCGGCGTGGCCCGGAAGGTCGAAACGACCGGCATGCCGATCGGCGGCGGCAAGGACTTCCCGACCACGGACGCCCAGCGTGCCCTGTGGATCAAGTCGCACCGCGACGGCCTCGACGAGCAGCTCGTCGACGGTCTGCTCGAGCGCTACGGCACCCGTGCCGCCGAGGTCGTGGACGTCCTGACCGACGGCCCGGTCGAGGCGCTCGAGTCGGACCCGTCGCTCACCCGCGCCGAGGTCGCCTACTTCGCCGAGCACGAGCAGGCGGTCCACCTGGTGGACGTGGTGCTGCGACGCACGAACCTCGCGTTCGTCGGTGGCGTGACGGTCGACCTGCTCGACGAGCTCGCTGACGTCATGGCCGGGTCGCTCGGCTGGACCACCGAGGAGCGCGCGGACGAGGTCCAGCGCACTCTCGACGTGCTGCGCGAGTCGCACGGTGTGGTCGTCCCGCTGCACACGGCGGCGCAGCCCGCGTAGTCCCCACGCAACCGGACGGGAGGCGCGGTGCCGGCTGGCACCGCGCCTCCCGTCCGTCACGTGGTCGGGTCAGAAGCGCTCGCCGGTCGGGTCCTGCGCCGTCCGGTCGATCAGCTCGTCGCCGCCGACCGGCTCGCCCTCCCAGTCGACCAGGCGCCAGCCGTCCTCGAAGGAGCCCTCGACCTCGACGATGCCGGTGTTCTCCAGGTGGCGCTGCGTCCCGAACTCGTCCGGGGTGTTCTGCGCGACGGCGCTCGCCCACGTCCGGATCGCGGCACCGTGGCTGAACGCCGCGGCGACGCCGACCCCGGAGGCGACGACGTGCCGCACCGCCTCGTCGTACCGGGCGAAGAACTCCTCGCCGCTCTCGGCGCCGGGCATCCGGCTGGCACGGTCGCCGGCGGACCACCCGTGCACGGTCGAGATGTACATCTGCACCGACGTCCGGTCGTGCTTGCCCTGCAGGTCGCCGGCCTCGATCTCCCGGAGCCCGGGCAGCACCTCCGGCTCGAGCCCGAGTGCGGCGGCGAGGGGTGCGGCGGTGACCTGCGTCCGGACCATCGAGGAGACGAAGAGCCGCTCGATCCCCCGGTCGGCCAGGGCTGCCGGCAGCGCGTCGGCCTGCCGCTGCCCGAGCTCGGTCAGCCCGGGGCCGGGCACCTCGGCGTCGAGGACGCCGTTCACGTTGGCGGGGGTCTGGCCGTGGCGGATGAGCAGCAGTCGCATGCGCCCACCCTACGGACGCCCGGTGACCTCGCTCCTGCGGACGGTGGTCGTGACCGGTGACGCACGGGAGGCACGGTGCGAGCCCGCACCGTGCCTCCCGTCCGCCGGTCGGGGACGCCGTCACCCCAGGGTGTCGAGCAGGGCGCGCGCGGTCGCCGCGTCGGTGACGAGCTCGTTCACCATGCCGGCGCGCACGGCACCGACGATGCTCGTCACCTTGGCCGCGCCGACCGCGACGCCCACGGCGTGCGGGACCCCGGCCAGGACCTCCCGCGAGGTCCGGACCATCCGCTCGCTGCCGGGGAACTCGACCGGCGACCCGTCGGCTGCGAAGAAGTTGAGGCACACGTCACCGGCGGCCTCGTGCAGCACGGCGTCGTCCACGGGCAGCCCGGTGGCGAACGCCTCGCGGGTGAGGACGGGGGCGCCGATGCCGAGGAACGCGCCCTTCGCGCGGCCCCACAGCCCGACGACGTGCTGGAACGCCGGGTCCTCGTCGAGGGTCGCCCGCATCGCCGCGGACGGCAGCGCCTGCGCGAACAGGAACGCCGGGATCGCCCCGGAACGCTGCGCTGCCGCCCGGGTGATCTCGTTCGTCTGGAACCAGGGCGTCGGGTCCGCCTGGCCCCCGACGGTCGGCACGAGCTGCACGCCCGTGAGCGGCGGCATGCCCGCGTGCGCGACGTCGGAGACCGTCCGGCCGGAGGACATCAGGACCGCGTCCCCGGGCACGAGCCCCATCCCCTCGACCGCGGTCGCGATCGGGCCGGCCAGGTCCGCGCCGAGGGTCGCCTGGTGGGTGACCGCCGCCAGGTGCACGGCGCGGAGTCCGAGCACGACCTGCAGGCGCTCGGCGAGGGCCACCGTCTCGTCCTGGAAGGGGTCGACGACCTCGATCCGGACGAGCCCGGCGCGCCGCGCCTCGGACACGAGTCGGCTGACGGTCGGCCGGGACACCCCGAGCCGCTCGGCGATCTCGCCCTGCGTGGCGTCCTCGAGGTAGTACATCCGCGCCGCCTGGTAGACGGTGTCGAGCGGGAAGCGGCCCCTGGCCCCCTCCGTCGCGGTCGTGCTCTCGGAGGACATGCGGCGGGACCCTTCACCTCGGTCGGACACCGCCGATCGTAGTCGGCAGGGCTCAGCGGATCGTGTACCCGCCGTCCACCCGGAGGTCGGCGCCGTTCACCATCGCGGCGGCGTCGCTCGCCAGGAACAGGACCGCCGCCGCGACCTCGGCCGGGGTCGCGAAGCGTCCGGTCGGGATCTCGTCCTGGTGCCGCACCCCGGCCTCGTTCTCCCACGCCGCGCGGCCGAGGTCGGTGAGCACGACGGTCGGCGAGACCGTGTTGACGGTCACCCCGCGGCCGCCCCACTCGAGCGCCAGCACGCGGGTGAGCCCGAGCACGCCGGCCTTCGACGCGCAGTACGCCGCGTGCCGGTCGAGCCCGACGTGGGCGGCCTGCGAGGCGATGTTCACGATCCGGCCCCGACCCGCCGCCAGCATGTGCCGACCGACGGCCTGCGCGAGCCGGAAGGTCCCGGTCAGGTTCACGTCGAGCGTCCGTGCCCAGGCGTCGGCCCCCAGGTCCTCGGCGGCGTCCAGCGCCACGATGCCGGCGCAGTTGACGAGCACGTCGACGGTGCCGGTCTCGTCGACCACCGCGGTGACCGTCCGTCCGACCGAGCCGTCGTCGGTGACGTCGCACGCGAGGCCGAGGTGTGGTGCCCCGCCCCCGGTCGGCGGGAGGTCGGCGGCCGCGGACGAGGCGGCGTCGGCGCGGACGTCGACGATCGCGACCCGGGCACCGCGTCCGGCGGCGGCCCGGGCGATCGCGTTGCCGATGCCGGACGCCCCGCCCGTCACCAGGACGGTGCGACCGGTGAGGTCGTTCGTGAGGTCGACGTCGGCGGGACCCGGACGGAGGGCTGAGGCGTGGTCTGCAGTCATGACGGGAACGGTAGCAGTACGTGAAATTGTGCATTGATGTACTCCCGTTGTACGGTCGGTCCGTCCTCGTTCCGAGGGCGTCCAGCTGACCGACGGAGGACCAGCCCGTGTCGACGACGACCCGCACCAGACCGACCACGACCACCACCGCCGGGGCGACCGCCACCGGACGCACGTCCACCGCCCGAGCGACCGAGGGCCGACTGGACCGGATGGGCATCCCCCGCCCGCTCGCCCTCGGCTTCGTCGCCGTCCTGCTCTTCATGACGGGGGTCGGGGTCGAGTCGAACTTCGTCGTGCCGCACGTGGTCGCGGTCCTCGGCAGCCCGGAGACCACCGTCGCGGCGATCGTCACCTGCTCCAGCCTCGCCGCCCTCGTCGGGTCGTACCTCTCGGGCGCCCTGTCCGACCTGGTCGGGCCGCGGCGGGTGATGGTCGTCGGCTTCGTCGCCTGGGTCGTGCCGGAGGTGCTGTTCCTCGTGGCGCTCGGCACCGGCAGCGTGCCGTTCGCCGCGGTCGCGTACACCGCCCGCGGCCTGGGCTACCCCCTGTTCGCCTTCGCGTTCCTGGTCTGGGTCGGCATCACCACGCCGCCGCAGCGGAACGGCGCGGCGGTCGGCTGGTTCTACGTCGCCTTCACCGGCGGCCTGCCGACGCTCGGCTCGCTCTTCGCGATCGGGGCGATCCCGGCGCTCGGCGGCGGCACGGTCGGCGAGACCGGGGCGATGGCGGCCTCCGTCGTCCTGGTCACCGCCGGGTTCCTCGTCGTGCTGTTCGGCGTCCGCCTGCCGAACGGCTCCGCGCGCCTCGCCCCCGCGGACGAGAGCACCTGGCGCGTGCTCACGAGCGGCATCCGACTCCTCGCGACACGACCGCGGATCCTGATGGGGTTCGCCGTCCGGCTGATCGACACCGCACCCGAGTTCGGCATGTTCGTCGTCCTGCCCGCCGTGATCGCCGACGAGCGCGGGTGGGGCCAGCAGCGGTGGCTGCTCATGACCGTCTGCGTCTACGCCACGAACATCCTCGTGAACGCGCTGTTCGGCTGGGTCGGCGACCGGATCGGCTGGCAGCGCACCGTCCGGTGGTTCGGCGTCGTCGGGTCCGCCGCGGGCCTGCTCGCCTGGTGGTACGTCCCGCAGCTCGTGCCGGCCGGGTCGGACTGGGGCTACGTGCTCTCGGTCGTGGCGGGGTGCGTCTTCGGCTGCATGCTCGCCGGCTTCGTGCCGATGGGCGCGATCATGCCGGCGCTCGCCCCCGGGCACGAGGGCGCGGCCATGGCGGTGTACACGACGGCGGCGGGCGGTGCGGCGTTCGTCGGCACCGCGGTCGTGGCGGTCGTGCTCGCCCTGGGCGGCGGTGGCGAGGCGGTGACGTGGACGTTCGTCGGCCTCTACGCCTGCGCCTTCGCGATGGTCCACTTCCTCGTCGTGCCGCAGGACGGAGGGCACCGCGCCGCCCACTGACCGCCGACTCCCGCCGCGCCACCGCGCCACCGCGCCACCGACCCCGACCACCCAGCCCCGACAACGGAGGACCCCAGCACCATGACCACCATCCACGACGCTCCCGAGGAGTTCGCCGAGGACCAGCTCGCCGGCTGGACCGCGCTGTACGCCGACCGCGTCCGACCCGTCCACGGCGGCGTCGTCGCCCTGCCCACCGCCGGCGCCGAGCCGCAGGTGGCCGTCGTCGTCGGCGGCGGGTCCGGCCACTACCCGGCCTTCTGCGGGCTCGTCGGCCCTGGCCTGGCGACCGGCGCCGTCGTCGGCAACGTCTTCACCTCGCCGTCCGCCGCACAGGTCTGGTCGGTCGCCCGGGCCGCCGACCAGGGACGAGGCGTCGTCCTGGCCTTCGGCAACTACGCCGGCGACCGGATGAACTTCGGGCTCGCGGCCGAGCGGCTCCGCGCCGAGGGCATCGACACCCGGATCGTCACCGTGACCGACGACGTCGCCTCGGCCGCGGACCCCGCCGACCGACGCGGGATCGCGGGAACCCTCGCCGTGTCCAAGGCCATGGGCGCCGCGGCCGCCGCAGGGGCACCGATCGACGAGGTCGAGCGGACCGGCCGACGCTGCAACGCCGCGACCCGCACGATCGGCGTCGCGGCCTCCGGCTGCACCCTGCCCGGCGCGGACCGGCCGCTGTTCCGTGTGCCGGACGGGCACCTCGGGCTCGGTCTCGGGATCCACGGCGAGCCGGGCATCCGCGACGTCCCGCTGCTCTCCGCGACCGCGCTCGCGGCCCTGCTCGTCGACCGGCTCCTCGACGAGCGTCCGGACGGCGCCGGCACACGCGTCGCGCCGGTGCTCAACGGCCTGGGCGACACGACACAGGAGGAGCTCTTCCTCCTGTGGGGCCGGGTGCTCCCTCTGCTCGCTGCCGCCGGCCTCGAGGTCGTCGAGCCCGAGGTCGGCAACGTCGTCACGAGCCTGGACATGGGCGGGTGCTCCCTGACCCTGCAGTGGCTCGACGACGACCTCGAGCGCCGGTGGCGGGCGGACGCCTACGCACCGGGCTACCGCAAGGTGGCGGCGCCGGTCGCCGCGCTCGTGCCGGCCACGGCGGTGGCCGAGGCCGCTGCGGAGGCGACCGTCGCGCCGGAGGCGAGCGCCGCCTCCCGGACGGCCGCCGGAGCCGCACGCGCCGCGGTCACGGCGATGGACGAGCTGCTGCGCGACGCCGAGGAGACGCTCGGTCGCATCGACGCGGTCGCCGGCGACGGCGACCACGGTCGCGGCATGGTGAAGGGGGTGGGTGCGGCCCGACGGGCGGTCGAGCAGACCGGCCGGGAGGCAGGGGTCGCCTTCGTCCTCGGCCGCGCCGGTGAGGCGTGGGCCGCCTCCGCCGGCGGCACGTCCGGGGTGCTCTGGGGTGCCGCGCTCGAGGCGTTCGGTCGGTCGCTCGGCGACGCTGCGGACCGCCTCACGGCGGCCGACGTCGTCGACGCGGCGCAGGCGTTCGCCGACGCGATCGTGCACCTCGGCGGTGCGCAGCGCGGCGACAAGACGCTGCTCGACGCGCTCCTGCCGTTCGTGGACGCGCTGCGTGCCGCCGTGGGGTCGGGCGCGCGACTGGACGAGGCGTGGCGGACGGCCGCTGCGGTCGCCGTCGAGCAGGCGGCCGCCACCGCCGGGCTCACGCCGCGTGTGGGCCGGGCACGGCCCCTCGCCGAGAAGAGCGTCGGCACCCCGGACGCGGGTGCGACGTCGATGGGGATGGTGCTCACGTGCGTCGGCGAGGTGCTCGCCGCGCGCGTGGACGACCGGGAAGGGGTGACGGCATGACGTTCCGTCTGGTGATCGGGTCGGACGACGCGGGGTTCGACCACAAGGAGGTCCTCCGACGCGACCTCGAGGCCGACGACCGCGTGGCGAGCGTGGTCGACGTGGGCGTGGACGCCGACGGGCACACGGCGTACCCGCACGTCGCCGTCGAGGCGGCGCGCATGGTGGCCGACGGCCGGGCCGACCGGGCGCTCCTGGTCTGCGGGACGGGTCTCGGCGTGGCCATCGCCGCGAACAAGGTGCCCGGCATCCGTGCGGTGACCGCGCACGACCCGTTCTCGGTCGAGCGGTCCGTGCTGTCGAACGACGCGCAGGTGCTCTGCCTCGGCCAGCGCGTGGTCGGCGTCGAGCTGGCGCGGCGACTCGTGCGCGAGTGGCTCGGGTACACGTTCGACCCCGCCTCGCCGAGCGCCGAGAAGGTCCGGGCGATCTGCGCCTACGAGGGAGGGGTGCCCGAGGAGCTGCCTTGACGGTCGATCCCCAGCCGGTCGATCCCCAGCCCGCCGATCCCCAGCCGGTTGTCGGCTGCCGGACGTACGGTTCCCTCGTCCCGAAGCTCCTCCCGGAGGGAACCCGATGAAGAAGTCAGCCTGGCTGCCCGCAGTCATCGCACCGGTCGTCGTGGCCGGTGCCGTCGCCGCGCCGGTGATCGCGAACGCCGCCGCCGACCCGATCGCGGGGAAGGACCCCAGCGCGGCAGCCGTCCTGGCGAGCGTGGCCTCGTCGCGGGACGCGCAGTACTCCGGTCAGCTGGCGCAGACGAGCGACCTCGGGCTCCCCGAACTCCCGTCGGGCAGCGGTGGTTCGTCGCTCGAGGGCGACGCCTCGGACGTGCTCGACCTGCTGACCGCGTCGCACACCGCCCGCGTCTACGTGGACGGTGTCGACCGGCAGCGGTTCCAGCTCACCCAGCAGCTGGCCGAGCAGGACGTCGTGCGGAACGGCTCCGACGTCTGGACGTGGGACTCGAAGGAGCGCAAGGCCGTGCACGTCACGCTGCCCGCGGGTTCCGACGTGCCGCAGGCCGGCACCACGACGCCCGCCGACGCAGCGGAGGGCGCGATCGCCGCGATCACGCCGAGCACCCGGGTGTCCGACCCGACGGCGGTCCGCGTCGCCGGGCACGCCGCGTGGCAGGTCACGCTGACCCCGCGGTCGTCGGACACGCTCGTCGGCACCGTCCGGCTCGCGGTCGACCAGCAGACCGGACTGCCGCTGCGCGTGACCGTGACGGCCGCAGGACAGCAGGACCCCGCGTTCCAGGTCGGCTTCACGAGCCTCGACTACGGCGCACCCGCGGCCCGGCTGTTCGACTTCACGCCGCCCTCGGGTGCCGAGGTCAGCACGCAGGACCTCTCGGAGCGGGGCGGCCACCACGGTGGCACGGGGCACGACGGCGCGACGCACCGCGGTGCCGAGCCGGCCGTCACCGGCTCCGGGTGGGACACCGTCGTCGAGTTCCCCGCGGGGACGGCAGGTCGCCCGACCGCCGACACCGACGCGACCGCGCTGCTCGACCAGCTGACGAAGTCGGTCGACGGCGGACGTGCCGTGCAGACGTCGCTGGTGTCGGTCTACCTGACCGACGACGGCCGGGTCCTGGCCGGTGCCGTCCCGGTGTCCGCCCTGGTCGCCGCCGCGAAGTGACGGCGGAGGCGGGCCAGGACCGGCACGACGACGACCCGGCGCCGCAGCCGGCGGTCCGCACCGCGTCGCTCGTCAAGGTCTTCCGGAAGCAACGCGCCGTCGACGGCATCGACCTGACGGTCCCCCGCGGTTCGGTCTTCGGGTTCCTCGGACCGAACGGCTCGGGCAAGACCACGACGATCCGGATGCTGCTCGGGCTGTCCTCTGCGACGAGCGGCACGATCGAGCTGCTCGGGCGTCCGATGCCGGCGGCCCTGCACGACGTGCTCCCCCGGGTCGGGGCGCTCGTCGAGGGACCGGCGTTCTACCCGTACCTCTCCGGTCGCGCGAACCTGCAGCGCTTCGACGCGGCCGACCCGACTTCGGACCCGCGCACGCGCCGTGACCGCGTCGCCACGGCGCTGGAGCGCGTCGGCCTCACGCACGCCGCGGACAAGAAGGCGCACGCGTACTCGCTCGGCATGAAGCAGCGCCTGGGGCTGGCGAACGCGCTGCTGGCGCCCCGCGACCTGCTCGTGCTCGACGAGCCCACGAACGGCCTCGACCCGCAGGGCACCCGCGAGGTCCGGAACCTCATCCGGTCCCTCGCCGACGACGGCACCACGGTGTTCGTCTCGAGCCACCTGCTCGCCGAGATCGAGCAGGTCTGCACCCACGCGGCGGTGATGCGCAGCGGGCGGCTCGTGGCACAGGGCTCCCTCGACGAGCTCCGCGCCACGGGCGGCCGCACCGTGACCGTCCGGACGCCGGACGTCGGCGCGGCCGGAGCCGTGCTCGCGCGGCTCGGGCTCGCGCCGCGTCGCGAGGCCGGGGTGGACACGCTCGTCGCCGACCTGCCCGCCGACGTGGAGCCCGAGGCGGTGACCGCCGCACTCGTGCGGGCCGACGTGCGCGTGCGGGGCCTGAGCGTCGGTGGCGGCACCCTCGAGGACCTGTTCGTCGCGCTCACCGGAGAGGGGTTCGATGTCGCAGCCTGACGTCGTCCGACGCCCGTCCCGCCCGTTCGCCCTGCTCGGCTCGGAACTCGCGCTGGTGTTCCGCCGGCGCCGCACCTGGGCGATGCTCGGCGCGCTGGCCCTCGTCCCGGTGCTCATCGCGATCGCGGTGCGACTGACCACCGACCGGGACTCCGGCGGGCCGGCGTTCCTCGGCGACATCACGAACAACGGCCTGTTCGTGGCGTTCACCGCGCTCACGGTGTCCATCCCGCTGTTCCTGCCGCTCGTGGTCGGGGTCGTCGCGGGTGACACGGTCGCGGGCGAGGCCTCGCACGGCACGATCCGCTACCTGCTCGTCGCACCGACCGGACGGGTGCGCTTCATCCTCGTCAAGTACGCCGGAGCGGTCGCCTTCTGCCTGGCGGCGACGCTCCTGGTCGTGCTGGTCGGCGCGGCGGTCGGGGCCGTGCTGTTCCCGATCGGACCGGTCACGCTGCTCTCGGGCACGCAGGTCGGCGGGTGGTCGTACGCCGGACGGGCCGTCCTGCTCGCCCTCTACGTGACCCTGTCGATGCTCGGGCTGGCCGCGATCGGCCTGTTCGCGTCGACGCTGACGACCGTGCCCGTCGGGGCGATGGCGGCGACGGTGGTGCTCGCCGGGGTGTCCCAGGTGCTGGACCAGCTCCCCCAGCTCGACTGGCTCCACCCGTTCCTGTTCTCGCACCTGTGGCTCGGCTTCGGCGACCTGCTCCGCGACCCGATCTCCTTCGACTCGTTCGGGTCGAACGCCGTGCTGCAGCTCGGGTACGTCGCGGTGTTCGGCGCCCTGGCGTACGGCCGGTTCGCCACGAAGGACGTCCTGAGCTGACGCGACGGGGCCGTCCCGACGACGGCCCCGGCGTCCCGTGGGACACCGGGGCCGTCCGTCGGCCGGACGCCGGTCAGGCCGACGGGCTCGCCGACCCGCCCGCCATCGTCTCGGTGTCCGACCCGCGTTGCTCGGCGTACCGGTCGCGCAGGTCGCGGGCCTTCTCCGAGCGGTACCAGTCGAGGCGCGCTCCGGTCTCGACCGTCTGCATGCCGATGACGACCTTGCCGCGGGAGCGCATCTCGGCGAGGTCCTCGTACGCGTCGACGATGTACTCGAACGGGTAGAACCCCGAGATGAGCACCTGCACGCGACGGTCCTGCACGGCCTTCGCGAGCATGGTCAGCAGGTCGCGGGCCTCCTCGTCCTCGGCGGGTGCGCGGAGGAAGCGGATCTCGACGTCGCGGCGGTCCTCCGAGGAGACGACGCGTTCCGCGGGCACCCCGAGCCGGGCCGCGAGACCGGTCTCACGGTCGCCACCGTGGTTGTCGATGAAGGCCGTGATCGGGCGACCGTCGGCGATCGAGCGGATGCGGTCCTCCTCGCCGTCGCCGTAGGCCACCGGGAGTGTGCCGATCTGCCGCAGGTAGTCGTGGTTCCGCGGGCTGCCGAGAGCGATGACGGTCGCTCCGGCGTCGTGGGCGAGCTGGCACTCGATGTGCCCGACCCCGCCCGCCGCCGCCGTGATGACCACGGTGTCCTCCGGCCCCAGGCGGAGCCCGCGGACGATCGTCGAGGCGGTGGCGCCGGCGAGGTAGAGGCCGCCGGCGACCTCCCACCCGACGTGCTCGGGCTTCTTCACGACCGCGCCGCGCGGGACGCGGATCCAGGTCGCGTGCGCACCGCCCTCGGGCGCGTGGCCCATGACCTCGTCGCCGACCTTGAGGTCGCGCACCTCCTTGCCGCGGGCACGGACGATGCCGGCGAAGTCGACGCCCTGGTGCGCCGGGAACGTCAGGTCGACGTGGTCGCGGAGCTTCCCCTCGCGGAGGAACCGCTCGACGTGGTTGAGACCGGCGGCGACGACCTCGACGACCACGTCGCCGGGGCCGGGTTCGGGACGTTCCTGCGGGACGAGGTCGACGACGTCGAACCCGCCGTACCGGTCGTACTGCACTGCACTACCGACGCGCATGGGTGGCTCCTTCCGTGGGCATGGCTCCGGTGTACTCGTGACCCCGGGGCGGTGTCCGTGAGCCAGGGGTACCTAGCGGGAGCCCTTCGAGCAGGTCTGCTCCGCCGCACTCTGCCCGGTGATCGTCGACGGCAGTGCGGTCGGCGTGCCCGGGGCGGGAGCGGACGACGCCGGGGTCGACGCCGCCGGAGTGCCGCCACCCGACGCGGTCGTGCCGTCCGCCGGAGCGCTCGACGCCGGAGCGTCCGGAGCCGGAGCAGCCGGGGCGGCGGACGAGCCCGGCGCGGCGGCGTCCGGTGCCGCGACGGCGCCGCGTCCGATCGAGCCGTCGGCGAGCTGCGTGCGCCGGTCGTCCTGCAGCGCGGTGTTGAGCAGGTGCGCGGCGTCCTGCTCGACCACCAGGCGGTTGCGGTCGTCTGGGTCGTCGGCGGTGGGGTACTGCACGAGCAGCATGTCCGAGGTGTCGGTGTCCCGCAGCGCCGCCGCGAGGGACACGAGGGTGTTCGTCCGGTTCAGCCCCTCGGAGAGCGTCATGCTCGACGTCGCCGCCGACGCGAACCGGAACAGCGTGACCGGGTTGGCGAGGGCGTCCTCGTCGGTGAGCTTGCGGAGCATCGCCGAGAGGAACACCTGCTGGTTGCTGATCCGCGCGAGGTCGCTGCCGTCGTCGACACCGTGGCGGGTGCGGAGGAACGCGAGCGCCTCGTCGCCCTGGAGCGCGACCTCACCGGCGGGCAGGTTCAGGAACGAGCCGTCCGAGATCGGCTTCGCGAGGCAGACCGTCACCCCGCCGAGCGCGTTGCTCATCGAGATCACGCCGTCGAAGGTGACGAGCCCCGCGTACGGGATCGTCAGACCGGTCAGGTTCTCCACGGTGCGGACCACGCAGGCGACGCCGCCGTTCGGCCCGCCCTGGGCGAGCGCGGTGTTGAACATCGCCTTCGGCTGCGCCGGGCTCACCGCGCCGGTGTCGGGGTCCGTGCACGACGGGATCGGCACCATCGTGTCCCGCGGGAACGACACCGCCGTCACCTGCGAGTGGTCCTCGCTGATGTGGACGAGCATCGTGACGTCGTTGCGGGCGCCCTCGGTGTCCTCCGGTTCGGCGTCCTGGCCGACACGCGTGTCCGAACCGATGAGCAGGATGTTCGCGCCGCCCTGGATCGCGTTGATGTCCTGGCGCGCCGCCCGGGCCTGGTCGCCGGGACCGAGCTCGACCGTGGCGATGTTGCCCCGGAGGTCGTTCGCGGCGATGGCCGCGACGCTGCCGACGCTGACCAGGGCGACGACCGCGGCGGTGCCGACGACGCCGAGGAGCGTCGCGACCGGTCGGCTGCGCCGCAGCTTCCCGTGGCGTACTCCGCTGCCCGTGCGACGCTGCGGTCCCCGTGCACTCGCGGCCACCGTGTCCCCCTGTCCTGGTCGCTCCGACGCTACCGGAGGGCTCCACGCGCCTCTGCCCCCAACCCGGGGCGCGGCGGCGGGAGGCGACGACCGTCGCACGGGAGGCGCGTGGCGGGGCCGCCACGCGCCTCCCGTCCGACCGGTGGTCGCCGGAGCGTCACGGCCTGCCCGCCTGCGCGGCGATGCGCGCGACCGTCTCGCGGTCCAGCACGAACGCGATCGGGTCGCTGTCCGGGCGCGGGACGCGGACCGGCGTCGACCAGACCGAGCCGTCCGTCGCGACGTCCACCACCAGCGCGCCCGCCGCCACGTGGGCGGACTCCTCGTCGTACGGCCCGACGACGTCCGTGTCGTTGGCGACGCCGGGGGCGACGAGCACGGGGACGCCGGCGAGGGACCCGACCGCGTGGTGGTGCTGGTGGCCGCCGAGCACGACCCGGACGTCGGACCCGTCGAGGAGCGCGGCGAGGTGCTCGGGGTCCTGCAGGCGGAGGGCCTCGTGCAGGAGCGTCGGGGACGGCACCGGGGGGTGGTGCAGGACGACGACCGTGCCGTGCGGCACCGGGTCCCCGGTGAGCGCTGCCTGCAGCCGTTCGGCCGCGGTCTCGCTGACCTCGCCGTACCCGGCGCCGGGAACGCTCGTGTCGACCGTGACGATGCGGAACCCCGCGACGGTCGACCAGCCCGAGACGGGGACGCTCGGCGGCAGGTACTCCATGGTGTGCGCGAGCGGACGACCGCCCTCGCCGAGGACGTGCCCGTTCGCGAACACCTGGCGGAACCCCTCGCGGAGGTCGTGGTTCCCCGGCACGACGACGAACGCGGCGCCGTGTCGCTCCGCCCAGCCGCCGACGCGTTCGCGGACCGTCCGGTACGACGCGACGCTGCCGTCCTCGGACACGTCGCCCGAGATCACGACGAGACCGACCCCCGGCACACCCTCGACGTGGGCGAGGACGGCGTCGAGCGCGGCGGTCGTGTCGACCGAGCCCTGGTGCAGGGCGCCGTCACCGGTCAGGTGCGTGTCGGACAGGTGGAGGATGCGGAGGGTTCCGGCTGCGGGCGGCTGCATGCGGCACACGGTAGCGACGCCGGTCGTCCACGGTCTGGACGGCGCGTTAGCGTTGCCTGGTGACCGACGCCCCGATCGACCTGCGCTCCGACACCGTCACCCGCCCGACCCCGGCGATGCGCCGGGCGATGGCCGAGGCCGAGGTCGGCGACGACGTCTTCGGCGAGGACCCGGAGACGAACGCCCTCGAGCGGGAGGTCGCGGACCTGCTCGGGCACGAGGCCGGGCTCTTCACCCCCACCGGCTCCATGGCGAACCAGCTCGGGCTGCGGCTGCACGTCGCCCCCGGGGAGGAACTGCTGGCCGACGTCCGCGCCCACGTGGTGCGGGCGGAGCTCGGTGCGGCCGCCGTGTTCTCCGGCATAACCACGCGGACCTGGCCGTCCGAGCGCGGACGGCTCGTCGCCGCGGCGGTGGCCGAGGTCGCGGAGCCGAACGCCGGGGCGTACAGCGTGTCGACGACGGCGATCGCGATCGAGAACACGCACAACTTCGGCGGCGGCACCGTCCAACCCCGCGACGAGGTCACGGCGGTGCAGGCCTTCGCCCGCGAGCACGGCATCGCGGTGCACCTCGACGGTGCCCGGCTCTGGAACGCACACGTCGCGTCCGGGGTCCCCCTCCGCGAGCTCGCCGACGGCTTCGACACCGTGTCCGTCTGCCTGTCGAAGGGCCTCGGCGCACCGGTCGGCTCGGTGCTCGTCGGTTCCCGCGAGCACGTCGCCGCCGCCCGGACCTGGCGGAAGCGGTACGGCGGCGGCATGCGGCAGACCGGCTTCCTCGCGGCCGCCGGCCGGTACGCGCTGCAGCACCACGTCGAGCGGCTCGCCGAGGACCACACCAACGCGCGGGTGCTCGCGGCGGCGCTCGGCGTCGACCCGGCGACGGTCGACACGAACATCGTGTTCGCGGACGTGGCCGACCCCGCGGCCTTCGTCACGGCGGCGGCGGAGCAGGGTGTCCGGGTCATGCAGCTCGGGCCGCGGAGCGTCCGGCTCGTGACGCACCTCGACGTCAGTGCCGAGGACACGGCCCGGGCCGCCGAGGTCCTGGCGGCGATCCCGCGCTGACCCCCGGCGGCCGCCGTGGACGGACGGCCCTCCGGCCTGCACGTGACGACGTCTACCGGTAGACGTCGCGACGGTGGCCGATCACCAGCACCAGGACGACCAGGCGGTCGTCGACGACCTCGTACACGATGCGGTGATCGCCGACCCGGACACGGAGCTCCCCCGGGCGTCCGACGAGCGCCGTGGCACCGGGCGGACGCGGCGTGGACCGTAGCAGCACCAACGCCGCGAGCAGACGACGCTGCACGGCGCGATCGACCTTGGCGAGCGTCTTCGCCGCGCGCTTCGTCAACTCGACCCGGTACTCCGGCGAGGGGGCATCAGTCAAGCGTGATCCCGAGCTCACGAGCGACGTCCTCGAGCGGGAGGGTCTGCGGGTCGTCCTCCAACTCGCGACGGACGGCGTCGACCGCTGCTCGGTCGATCGCGTCCTCGAGTGCCTGCAGCGCGCGGTGTGCCAGGTCCGCCTCGAGCACGACCACCTGCTCCCGACCACGGACGGTGATCGCCACCGGTTCGCGGTGCGCGTGGTCGAGCAGGTCGGACCACCGCTGACGGGCTTCGCTCGCGGGCAGGTTGTACATGTACTGATCGTACGATCGGTACGGTTCACCTACAACCACCGGCGGCCGATGCCGGATCGTGATTCTCACCGGACCACCGACGTGCTTCGCTGACCCCGTGGGACGATGGCGCGTACGGACGACCGGCTCGACGCTGGTGCTGGCCGCCGCGCTGCTGCTGTCGGCCTGCCGGTGACGATCCACTGAGCGGTCCGGCACCCACCCCGTGCCAGGATGACGACATGGCGGTGAGCGTTCGGGAGGTCGCAGCGCTCGCTGGCGTGTCCCTCGGCACGGTCTCGAACGTCCTCAACCGACCGGACAAGGTCGCGCCCGGGACGGTCGACCGGGTCCAGGCCGCGATCGCCGAGCTCGGCTTCGTGCGCAACGACTCGGCGCGGCAGCTCCGGGCGGGCCGGAGCTCCACGGTCGGTCTCATCGTGCTCGACGGCGGCAACCCGTTCTTCACCGACGTCGCCCGCGGCGCCGAGGACGCTGCGATGACCCGCGGCCTGGCCGTCCTCGTGGGGAACTCGGACGAGTCCGCCGACCGCGAGCAGACGTACGTCGACCTGTTCGAGGAACGCCGCGTCGCCGGCCTGCTCGTCTCCCCGGCGGGCGACGACCTCGCACGCCTCGAACGGCTCCGCGACCAGGGCACCGCCGTCGTGCTGGTGGACCGTCGCGCCGACGACGACCACTTCGCGTCCGTCTCCGTCGACGACGTCGCGGGCGGCCGACTCGCCGTCGAGCACCTCACCGGGATCGGACGCCGCCGGATCGCGTTCGTCGGCGGCCCCTCCGGCATCCGCCAGGTCGCCGACCGCCATGCGGGCGCCGCGGCCGCAGCAGCCGAGGCCGGCGCCACGCTCGAGGTCCTCCCGACCACGTCGCTGTCGGTCCTCGAGGGCCGCCGGATCGGCGAGGAGCTCCAGGCCCGCCCCGCCACGGAGCGCCCGGACGCCGTCTTCGCGGCGAACGACCTGCTCGCCGTCGGGCTCGAGCAGGCGTTCATCATGCGCGGTTCGGTCCGGGTGCCGGAAGAGGTCGCCATCGTCGGGTACGACGACATCGCCTTCGCCGAGGCCGCCGTCGTGCCGCTGACCTCGGTCCGCCAGCCGGCGCAGGACCTCGGCCGCCGGGCCATCGAACTGCTCGTGGCGCAGGTCGAGCAGGGGCAGGGCATCGCGCTGGAGCACGTCGAGTTCACGCCGGAGCTCGTGGTCCGGCAGTCCACCGTCCCCGAGCGCTGACCCGCCCGGTCGCGGACCCGCCCACCGACCGGCCGGGAGGCGCGGACGCGGCCCGGCACCGCGCCTCCCGTCCGGCGCGTGCGCACCCCTAGCATCGAGGCATGGTGCACATCCCCCGCCGCGACGCACCGCCCAGCGTGCACCACGTGGCCGCCCGGGCGGGTGTGTCGCTGGCGACCGTCTCGAACGTGCTGAACCACCCGGAACGCGTCGCCGATGCGACGGCGGCCCGGGTGCGCGACGCGATCGCGGCCCTCGGGTACACGCCGAACCGGAACGCCCGTGCGCTGGTCTCCGGACGGACGCGCTCCATCGGACTCGTGGTGACCTCGCTGCGGAACTCCCTGTTCACGGACATGGTCAGCGGCGCCCAGGCAGCAGCGCGCGAGCGGGGCGACACGCTGATCGTGACGAACAGCGACGACGACCTCGACGCGCAGGCCGAGCACCTGGCGTTCATGGAGAGCACGCGGGTGTCCGGGATCCTGCTCGCGTCGATGACGACCTCGCGGGCGCAGGTCGAAGCGGCGCGGCAACACGGGCTGCCGGTCGTCTACGTGAACCACGAGCCGGAGGACGTCGACGCGTGCGCGGTCGTGGTCGACAACGAGCAGGCCGGGTACGTGGCGGCGACACACCTGATCGAGGAGGGCTGTCGACGGATCGGGTTCGTGAGCGCACGACCGGACCTGCAGCCCGTTGCACGACGACGAGCGGGGCTGCTCCGGGCGGTCGCCGAGCACCCCGGCGTGACGCTCGTCGACGTCGACGCCGGGGACATCGATCCGCCGGGCGGCACGGACGCCGGTGCCCGGATCGCGGCGATGTCCCTCGAGGAGCGGCCCGACGGCGTGCTCGGGGTGACCGACCTGCTCGCGATGGCGGTCGTCACCGAGCTGCGCGGCGCGGGGATCCGCGTGCCGGAGGACATCCCGGTGACCGGGTGCGACCACAACTCGATCGCGTGGGGCGGCGCCGTGCCGCTCACGTCGGTGACGCAGCACGGCGAGGACATGGGGGCCGTCGCGGTCGAGCTGTTGCACGCGGAGCTGTCGGAACCGGCATCGTCGCACGTGCACCGGACGGTGGTGCTCGGGAGCGAGCTCGTCCCCCGGGAGAGCACGGTGGGTCGGGCGCGCGCTGTCGCGGCGGCCCGGGCGGGGCGACCGAGCGATCCGCGGCGGACCGAGGCGTAGGAGCGGACCGGCGGCATCGCCCGGCCGAGCGGGTGCGCGGCGGCCGGCGCGCGGCCGGGGGCCCGGTCCGCTGGACGGGAACCGAGTGAGCGCGCACTTCGTCACGAATCGGGATCAGCGATTGACACGCTTCAACCGCCGTGGTTCGATTCCGATTGAAACGTTCTAAGCACCAGCACCGGACCCCGCACCGTAGCGGCGGACCGGGTCCGTTCCACCCGGGGTACTCCACACCGGGCCTTACGAGGAGGTAAGGAATGTCAGCTCGTTCCCTGACCACGCGTCTGATCGCCATCGGCGGCGCGGCGGTCCTGATCGGCGGACTGACCGCGTGTTCGTCCGGCGACTCCGGCGGCAGCAGCGGCGGCAAGGTCGAGATCAGCTACCTGATCGACAACGGTCCGGCCACCGCCGCGACCGCGAAGCCGCTGATCGCCGCCTTCGAGAAGGCGAACCCGGACATCACGGTGAAGCTCGACACCCGCCCGCAGGGCACCGACGGCGACAACCTGATCAAGACGCAGCTGTCCACCGGCGAGATGGCCGACGTCTTCAACTACAACTCCGGTTCGCTCCTGCAGGCGCTCAACCCGGACAACACCCTCGTCGACCTCTCCGACCAGTCGTGGGCGAAGGACGTCGACCCGCAGTTCACGAAGGTCGTCAGCACGAGCAAGGGCATGTACGGCGCCCCGTTCGGCACGAGCTTCGGCGGCGCGATCATGTACAACAAGAAGGTCTACGAGAAGCTCGGCCTGAGCGTCCCGACGACGTGGGACGAGTTCATCGCCAACAGCGAGAAGATCAAGGACGCCGGCGACGTCGCCCCGATCATCCAGACGTACGGCGACACCTGGACGAGCCAGCTCTTCGTCCTCGCCGACTTCGCGAACATCACCGCGCAGCAGTCGGACTGGGCTTCCGAGTACACGGACCACAAGGAGTCCTACACGAAGGACCCGGCCTTCGCCGGCTTCGACCACCTCGCGGAAGTCGAGGACAAGGGCCTGCTCAACCAGGACTACGCGTCGGCCACCCAGGCGAACGGGCTGAAGATGCTCGCCGAGGGCACCGGCGCCCAGTACCCGATGCTCACGAACGCGATCTCGACGATCCAGCAGGACAACCCGAGCAACGTCGACGACATCGGGGCCTTCGCCATCCCGGCGCAGGACGCGTCCGACACACGACTCACGATCTGGGAGCCGAACGGCCTGTACGTCCCGAAGACGACGACCGGTGACAAGCTGTCCGCCGCGAAGAAGTTCATCGCGTTCGCGAACTCCTCCGAGGGCTGCGGGATCCAGAACGACACCGGGACGCCCGGCGGCCCGTACGTCATCTCGACCTGCTCCCTGCCGAGCTCCGTCCCGCCGATGATCGGTGACCTGCAGAAGTACCTCGACGAGGAGAAGGCGAGCCCGGCGCTCGAGTTCCTGTCCCCGATCAAGGGCCCGAACCTCGAGAAGATCTGCATCCAGGTCGGCTCCGGCATCTCCTCGGCCGCCGTGGGCGCGAAGCAGTACGACCAGGACGTCGTGCAGCAGGCCCAGCAGCTCGGCATCAAGGGCTGGTGAGGACGGTGACCGCGACGCTCACGACGGCGGCCGTTCCGCCGGAGACGATGCAGGCCGGCCCCGGTCCGGCGCGCAGGAAGATGCGCTCGTACTACCCGGCGTGGTTCTTCATCCCGGCGATCGCGTTGTACGTCGTGTTCTTCGCGGTCCCGACCTTCGCCGGGTTCTACTTCTCGCTCACCCGCTGGACGCTGTTCGACCAGACCTTCATCGGGTTCGACAACTTCGTCCGCTTCTTCCAGGACCCGCAGCTCGTCTCGGGGTTCGTCCACACGTTCGAGTACGGGTTCGTGACGAGCGCGGCGAAGGTGGTCCTCGGACTCGCCCTCGCCCTGCTCCTCACGAGCCCCGTGCTCGGGCGCGGCTACCTCCGAGCGGTGGTGTTCTTCCCCGTGCTGGTGTCCACCATCGGCATCGGCATCACCTTCAAGGCGCTGATGGACCCGTTCCACGGGATCATCAACGGTGTGCTCGGCTCGGTCGGCCTCCCCACACCGGGGTGGCTCACCGATCCGGCGCTCGCGCTCTGGAGCGTCGCGGCGGTGGACATCTGGAAGGGCGTCGGCATCGCCACGCTGATCTTCATCGCCGGCATCGTCGCGATCCCGCAGGAGTACTTCGAAGCGGCTCGAGTCGACGGCGCGAGCTCGTGGACCATCTTCAGGAACATCACCCTGCCGCTCTCGCGACCCGCGATGGGGACGGTCATCATCCTGTCGCTCATCGGCGGCCTGCGGTCCTTCGACCTCATCTGGGCGATGACCGGCGGCGGTCCGGGCTTCACGAGCGACGTCATCGCGAGCGTGATCTACAAGCAGTACCAGGCCGGCTTCTACGGCTTGTCCACAGCGGGCAACGTCGTGCTCTTCGTCGTCGTCACGGCGATCATGGTGCCGATCTCCTGGCTCATCAACCGCAAGGAGGCGGACCTGTGACCGCACCAGCACTCGGACGAGCCGGCCGCCCCGCGGCGGCGGTCCGACGGCCCGTCAAGCGGGAGACCGTGCAACGGTGGACCGTCGGCACGATCGCCATCGTCGTCAGCTTCGTCGTGTTCCTCGTGCCGTTCGTGTTCATCCTGCTGCAGGCGATGAAGTCACCCGCGGACGCGAACCAGCTCGGCTTCACCCTGCCGACGCAGTTCCAGCTGTGGGAGAACCTCGCGACCGTGCTGCAGACCGGCGACGGCGGGATCCTCCGGGCGTTCGTCAACAGCGCCGTGCTCACGGTCGGCAGCGTCGTCGTGATGGTCGTGTTCTCGGCCATGGTCGGCTACACGCTCCAGCGCCGTCCGAGCCGGTGGAACGGGGTCATCAACTTCTTCGTCCTGGCCGGTCTCATCGTGCCGCCCGCCATCGTCCCGACGATCTGGGTGCTGCAGGGGCTCAACCTGTTCAAGACGATGGGCGGGATGATCCTCATCGAGGCGACCTTCGGCCTGTCGTTCTGCATCCTGCTGTTCCGCGCCTTCGTCGCCACCATCCCGAAGGAGCTCGACGAGGCCGCGGTCCTCGACGGCGCTGGCCCGATCCGCCTGTTCTTCGGGGTCGTCCTGCCGCTGCTCAAGCCCGTCATCATCACGGTCGTCCTCGTGCAGTCGGTCACGGTGTTCAACGACTTCACCAACCCGCTGTACTTCCTGCCGGGCTCCGAGAACGCCACGGTGCAACAGACGCTCTACGCCTTCCAGAGCCAGTCGGTCAGCCAGCTGAACCTGCTGTTCACGGACGTGCTGCTCATCACGATCCCGCCGCTCGTCCTCTACGTCTTCTTCAACCGGCAGATCGTCGCCGGCATGACCAGCGGCGCCGTCAAGGGCTGACGCCCGACCCGGCCGGGAGGAACGGACAACCTCCCCCGAGTCGCCCCACCACCACGGGCGGCTCGGTCCACGACACCAGCACCGGTCGACGACGACCGGTCGCGTGAAAGGACCCACCACATGACCACCTGGACCGCATCGTTCCTCGCGAGCGACGACGACCTCGGGAGCGCACCGATCCTGCGCCGGGAGTTCACCCTCGACACCGGCCACGGCGACGTGACGAGCGCCACCCTCGCCCTCAGCGCCCTCGGCGTGGTCGAGGCCTGGCTCGGCGGCCGCCGGGTCTCCGACCACCTGCTCGAACCCGGGTGGACGAGCTACGAGTGGCGTGTGCGGGTCGTCTCCCACGACGTCACCGACCACCTCGTCGGCACCGAGCCGGGCGGCGATGCCGTCCTCGCGCTCGTCGTCGGGAACGGGTGGGCCGCCGGTCGCCTCGCGTGGGGAGGCGGCGGCGGGTGGTACACCGACGAGCGCGCCGGTGCCGCCGAGCTCCGGATCGGGTTCGCAGACGGCCACGAGCAGCGTGTCGCGACCGACGGGTCGTGGCGAGCGCTGCCGAGCGGCATCACCGCCGACCAGCTCTACGACGGCGAGGACGTCGACGCCCGCGTGCCCGACGACTGGCAGCGTCCGGGTGCGGTCGAGGGCGGCTCGGCGGTGCACACGGTGGACCTCGGCGAACGGGAGCTCGTCGCCGACACCGTGCCGCCGGTCCGCCCGCTCGCGGAGATCGCACCCGTCGAGGTCTGGACGAGCCCGTCGGGAGCGACCTTGGTGGACTTCGGCGTCAACCTGGTCGGCTGGGTCCGGGTCACCGCGACCGGACCGGCCGGCACGGTCCTGACGCTCCGCCACGCCGAGGTCCTCGAGCACGACGAGCTCGGCACCCGCCCGCTGCGGACCGCGGCGGCCACGGACCGGTTCACGCTGAGCGGGGGCGAGGACGTCCTCGAGCCGCGCTTCACCTTCCACGGCTTCCGGTACGCCTCCGTCGACGGCTGGCCCGGCTCGCAGGACGACCTGCGGGCGGCGCTCACCGCGGTGCAGGTCGGCAGCGACCTGCACCGGACGGGCACGTTCGCGTCGAGCCACGAGCTGCTCGACACCTTCCACGACAACGTCGTCCGCGGCATGCAGGGCAACTTCCTCAGCGTGCCGACCGACTGCCCGCAGCGCGACGAACGCCTCGGTTGGACGGGCGACATCGCCGCCTTCGCCCCCACGGCCGCCTACCTGTTCGACACGAAGGCGTTCCTCGAGGACTGGCTGCGCGACGTGTGGCTCGAGCAGCAGCACGCCGACGGGGTGATCCCGTTCGTGGTGCCGGACGTGCTGAAGTACTCCCCCGCCGAGGACTTCGGCAAGCCGGACGCCACCGCGGTCTGGTCGGACGCCGGCGTCTGGGTGCCGTGGACCCTGTACCAGGCGTACGGCGACACGACCGTGCTCGCGGAGCAGTTCGACTCGATGGTCGCCCACGTCCGGCGGGTCCGCGACCACCTGTCCCCGCAGGACGTCTGGGACACGGTGTTCCAGTTCGGCGACTGGCTCGACCCGGACGCGCCGCCGGAGGCCCCGGCCGACGCGAAGGCGGACAAGGGCGTGGTCGCCACGATCTGCGCGTTCCGGTCGGCGTCGATCGTGGCCGAGGTGGCGGAGCTGCTCGGCCGGGACGCGAGCGAGTTCCGGGAACTGGCCGCGCGCCTCCAGGCCGGGTTCCGGACCACCTACCTGCAGGAGGACGGCAGGATCACGTCGGACGCGACCACCGTGTACACGCTCGCGATCGTGTTCGGGATCCTGCCGCCGGAGCAGGAGGCCGTGGCCGGAGATCGTCTGGCGGAGCTCGCCGCCGCCGCCGGGTACCGGATCTCGACGGGCTTCGCGGGGACGCCGTTCATCACCGACGCGCTGACGCAGACCGGGCACCTCGAGGACGCCTACCGGCTCCTCCTGCAGACCGAGTGCCCGTCGTGGCTGTACCCGGTGACGATGGGCGCGACCACGGTGTGGGAGCGCTGGGACTCGATGCTGCCGGACGGGTCGATCAACCCCGGGCAGATGACGTCGTTCAACCACTACGCGCTCGGTGCCGTCGCGGACTGGATGCACCGCGTGGTCGGCGGCCTGACAGCGACCGCGCCGGGCTACGCGTCGGTGCGGATCGCACCGCAGCCGGGCGGCGGCCTGACCTGGGCGGCGACCGCGTACGAGAGCGTGCACGGGCGGATCGCGGTCCGGTGGGAGCTCGTCGACGGGGAGCTCGTCGTCGAGGCCACGGTGCCGGAGGGCGTCGACGCGGTGGTGGTGCTCCCAGGGGCCGAGGAGCGGCCGGTCGGTGCCGGCACGCACACGTTCCGGGCGCCGGCGGGCGTACCTGCGTAGCGGCGTCGCGGTGTGGCGGGGCACCGGCGGGGAGCCGGCGGGGAGCCTGGCCTGTGACGAACCACGGAAGCGACGTCGAACCAGCTCCGGTGCCTGGTTCGACGTCGGATCCCTGGTTCGGATCACCAGGTTGCTCCGCCACCAGGCCGCACCGCTTGCGCGCCGACGCTGCGAGGCGTACCGTATGAAACGATTCAATCGACCACGAGGAAGTGCACGATGACATCAACCCCGAGCTTCGCGGGGATCGCCGGACAACTGGCGGCCCAGCAGATCGAACTCCCGAGCTGGGCCTTCGGCAACTCGGGCACCCGCTTCAAGGTGTTCTCCACGCCGGGCACGCCACGCGACCCGTACGAGAAGATCGCCGACGCCGCGCAGGTGCACCGGTACACGGGCCTCGCCCCGACCGTCGCGCTGCACATCCCCTGGGACCTCGTCGACGACTTCGCAGACCTCGAGCGGCACGCCGAGGAGCACGGCGTCCGGCTCGGCACGGTCAACTCGAACACGTTCCAGGACGACGACTACAAGTTCGGTGCCCTCACCCACGTGGACGAACGGATCCGGCAGAAGGCGATCGACCACCACCTGCAGTGCATCGACGTCATGCACGCCACCGGCAGCCGCGACCTGAAGATCTGGCTCGCCGAGGGGTCGAACTACCCGGGACAGGAGGACATGCGCTCCCGCCAGGACCGCCTGCACGAGTCCCTGAGCACGATCTACGACCGGCTCGGCGACGACCAGCGCCTGGTGCTCGAGTACAAGTTCTTCGAGCCGTCGTTCTACCACACGGACGTCCCGGACTGGGGCACGAGCTACGTGCAGACCGCGGCGCTCGGGCCGAAGGCGATGGTCTGCCTCGACACCGGCCACCACGCGCCGGGCACGAACATCGAGTTCATCGTGATGCAGCTCCTGCGCCTCGGGAAGCTCGGCAGCTTCGACTTCAACTCGCGCTTCTACGCCGACGACGACCTCATCGTGGGCGCCGCCGACCCGTTCCAGTTGTTCCGGATCCTGGTCGAGGTGATCCGCGGTGGCGGCTACGACGACCCGGACGTGGCGTTCATGCTCGACCAGTGCCACAACGTCGAGGACAAGATCCCCGGCCAGATCCGCTCGGTGCTCAACGTGCAGGAGATGACCGCCCGAGCACTGCTCCTCGATCGGGTCGCGCTGACCGCCGCGCAGGAGGCACACGACGTACTCGGCGCGAACGAGCTGTTCATGGACGCCTTCCAGACCGACGTCCGGAAGGACCTCGCCGAGTGGCGGGAGTCCCGCGGACTGCCCGCGGACCCGATGCGGGCCTACCTCGACTCCGGCTACCAGCGCCGGATCGCCGAGGACCGCGTCGGCGGCGTGCAGGCCGGTTGGGGCGCGTAGGCACATGACGATCGACAGCCTGGAGGCACGGGTGGACCCCGCAACGCACGACACCACCGCGGACGACACGGTCAGGGCCCTCGTCGCCCGCTCGAACGCGCTCGGCTCGGACCCACGGATCACGAACTACGCGGGCGGCAACACGTCCGCCAAGGGCACCGACACCGACCCGGTCACCGGCGAGCCCGTCGAGCTGCTCTGGGTGAAGGGTTCCGGGGGCGACCTCGGCACCCTGACCCCGTCGGGCCTCGCCGTGCTCCGAGTGGACCGGGTACGGGCCCTGCGGCACGTCTACCCGGGCGTCGAACGCGAGGACGAGATGGTCGCCGCCTTCGACCACACCCTGTTCGGCAAGGGCGGTGCGGCGCCGTCGATCGACACCGCCATGCACGCCCTCGTCGACGCCGCACACGTCGACCACCTGCACCCGGACGCCGGCATCGCGATCGCGACCGCCGCCGACGGCCCGGAGCTCACCGAGCGGATCTTCGGCGACCGGGTCGTCTGGGTGCCGTGGCGTCGTCCGGGGTTCCAGCTCGGGCTCGACATCGCCGCGATCGAGGACCAGCACCCCGAGGCGATCGGCACGGTCCTCGGCGGTCACGGCATCACCGCGTGGGGTGCCACCAGCGCCGAGGCCGAGGCCAACTCCCGGTGGATCATCGACACCGCCGAGCGGTACATCGCGGAGCACGGGAAGGACCAGCCGTTCGGCGCGGTGCGTCCCGGCTTCGAGGCGCTGCCCGAGTCCGACCGCCGTGCCCGGGCAGCCGCACTCGCGCCGACGATCCGCGGCATCGCCGGCCACGACGCGCCCGTCGTCGGCCACTTCACCGACAGCGACGTCGTCCTGGACTTCCTGGCGTCAGCGCGCGCCGAGGAGCTCGCGGCGCTCGGCACGAGCTGCCCGGACCACTTCCTCCGCACCAAGGTGCAGCCGCTCGTCCTCGACCTCCCCGTCACGGCGAGCGTCGAGGAGCAGCGCGCACGCCTCCGCGAACTGCACGAGCAGTACCGCGTCGACTACCAGGCCTACTACGACCGCCACGCGACGGCGGACAGCCCGGCCATCCGGGGCGCCGATCCGCTCATCGTGCTCGTCCCCGGCATCGGCATGTTCTCCTACGGCAAGGACGCGCAGACCGCGCGCGTCGCCGGCGAGTTCTTCGTCAACGCGATCAACGTCATGCGCGGCGCCGAGGCACTCTCCACCTACGCCCCCATCGACGAGGCCGAGAAGTTCCGCATCGAGTACTGGACGCTGGAGGAGGCCAAGCTGCAGCGCATGCCGGCGCCGAAGCAGCTCGCGACGCGGATCGCCCTCGTGACCGGCGCCGCGAGCGGCATCGGCAAGGCGATCGCGAAGCGCCTCGCCGCCGAGGGTGCCGCCGTCGTCATCGCGGACCTCGACCTCGCCAAGGCGCAGGCGGCCGCGGCCGAGATCGGCGGCCCGGACCAGGCGATCGGCGTGGCTGCGAACGTCACGAGCGCCGTCGAGATCGAGCAGGCGATCCAGGCGACGCTGCTGCACTTCGGCGGCCTCGACCTCGTGGTGAACAACGCCGGACTCTCCCTCAGCAAGAGCCTGCTCGAGACCACCGAGCAGGACTGGGACCTGCAGCACGACGTCATGGCGAAGGGCTCGTTCCTGGTGTCGAAGGCCGCAGCGACGGCCCTCATCGAGCAGGGCCTCGGCGGCGACATCGTGTACATCTCGAGCAAGAACTCAGTGTTCGCCGGCCCGAACAACATCGCCTACTCCGCGACGAAGGCCGACCAGGCCCACCAGGTGCGACTGCTCGCGGCCGAGCTCGGCGAGCACGGCATCCGGGTCAACGGCATCAACCCTGACGGCGTCGTCCGCGGCTCCGGCATCTTCGCCTCCGGTTGGGGTGCGAACCGGGCGAAGACCTACGGCGTCGACGAGGAGGACCTCGGGAAGTTCTACGCGCAGCGCACGATCCTGAAGCGCGAGGTCGTCCCCGAGAACGTCGCGAACGCGGTGTACGCCATCTGCACGTCGGACTTCTCGCACACGACCGGCCTGCACGTCCCGGTGGACGCCGGCGTCGCCGCGGCCTTCCTGCGGTAGCGCGATGCACACCGACGGCAGCGTCGCCGCGGTCGACCTCGGTGCCACGAGCGGCCGGGTCCTCCTCGCCCACGTGGACCGGGACGGCATCCGCACCGAGCAGGTCGCCCGCTTCCCGAACGGTCCCGTGGCGCTGTACGAGGACGGCCGCGAGGCCCTGCACTGGGACGTCGTCGGCCTGCTCGGGCAGGTCGTCGCCGGGCTCCGTGACACGCTCCGACGCGCCCCCGACCTGACGAGCATCGGCGTCGACTCGTGGGCGGTCGACTACGCGCTCCTGCGGGAGGGACGCCTGCTCGGGCTGCCGTACCACTACCGCGACGCCCGGCACGAGGCGGGTGTCGCCCCCGTGCACGAGCGGATCACCGCCGCTGCGCTGTACGCCCGGAACGGCCTGCAGCACCTACCGTTCAACACCGTGTTCCAGCTCGCCGCCGACCCGGACGCACACCTGGCGGACCGAGCGCTCCTCGTGCCGGACCTGCTCGGGTACTGGCTCACCGGCGTCACGGCGACGGAACGGACCAACGCGTCGACCACCGGGCTCGTCGACGCGACCACGCGCGGTTGGGACCCGACCCTGGTGGCCGCCACGGGCCTCCAGACCGGGCTGTTCCCCGACCTGCGCGATCCGGGCGACCGACTCGGCACGCTCCTGCCGTCCCTCGGCGGCGGCGTCCCGGTGACGCTCGTCGGGTCGCACGACACGGCGTCCGCGGTGGTCGCGGTCCCCGCGACCGACGACGACGTCGCCTACGTCTCGTCCGGCACCTGGTCGCTCGTCGGGGTCGAGCTCGACGCACCCGTCCTGACGGACGCGGCGCGCGCTGCGAACTGCACGAACGAGGGCGGGGTGGACGGCCGTGTCCGCTTCCTCAAGAACGTGTCGGGGCTGTGGCTGCTCTCCGAGAGCGTCCGCACCTGGGAGCGTGGCGGCGACCGCGTCGACCTGGAGGCGCTGCTCGCCGCCGCCGCGGAGGTCACCGAGCCGGTGGCCGTCTTCGACGTCGCCGACGACGTCTTCACCGCCCCCGGCGACCTCCCTGCACGCATCGCGACCTGGTGCACCGAGCGGGGCCTGGCGGTTCCGGGCTCGCGCGCCGAGGTCGTACGGTCGATCCTGGAGTCCCTCGCCGTCGCGTACGCCGAGACCCTGCGGACCATCACCGAGGTGACCGGCAAGGACGTCCGGGTCGTGCACGTCGTCGGCGGCGGGTCCCAGAATCGGCTGCTCTGCCAGCTCACCGCCGACCGGACCGGCCTGCCCGTCCTGGCCGGTCCGGTCGAGGCGACGGCCCTCGGCAACGTGCTCGTGCAGGCCCGCGCGAACGGGCTCGCCGGACTCGGAGGAGCATCGCTGGCAGCGCTGCGCGACCTCGTCGCCCGGACCGTCGAGCCGGTCCGCTACACCCCCGCTCCGGGCTCGGACGCCCGCGGCCACCGCACCACCATCAGGAGCCACGCATGACCACCACCGACGACCAGCACCGCGTCGACCCCGCGACCGGCGCGCCCGCTGCCGCGACCGGCCCGGCCTCGAACGCCCGCGTCCGGGTGCAGCGGCAGCTGCCGAGCGTCCGCGACCTCGCCCCGCTGATGCAGTTCAGGAAGCCGTCGCTGCCGGGTCGGCGGCAGCGGCTCGAGTCCGCGTTGACGATCTGGGACCTGCGTCGGATCGCTGCGCGCCGGACCCCGAAGGCGGCGTTCGACTACACCGAGGGTGCTGCGGAGGCGGAGATCTCACTCGCACGTGCCCGGCAGGCGTTCGAGGACATCGAGTTCTCGCCGGCGATCCTGCGCGACGTGTCGCAGGTGGACACCTCGCGCGAGGTGCTCGGCGCCCCGGTGTCCCGCCCGTTCGGCATCGCCCCGACCGGCTTCACCCGGATGATGCAGACCGAGGGCGAGCGCGCCGGGGCGAGGGCCGCCGGACGGGCGGGCATCCCGTTCTCGCTGTCGACGATGGGGACCACCGCGATCGAGGACGTCCGCGACGCCAACCCGCACGGGCGCAACTGGTTCCAGCTCTACATGTGGAAGGACCGCGACAAGAGCATGGCGTTGGTCGAGCGGGCCGCTCGGGCCGGGTTCGACACGCTGCTCGTCACCGTCGACGTCCCCGTCGCCGGTGCCCGGCTCCGCGACAAGCGCAACGGGTTCTCCATCCCCCCGCAGCTCGGCGTGAAGACCGTCGTGGACGCGATCCCGCGGCCGTGGTGGTGGTTCGACTTCCTCACCACCGAGCCGCTCGCGTTCGCGTCCCTCGACCGCTGGTCCGGCACGGTCGGCGAACTGCTCGACCACATGTTCGACCCGACCGTCACGTACGAGGACCTGGAGTGGATCCGCGACCAGTGGCCGGGCAGGGTCGTGGTGAAGGGCGTGCAGTCCCTGGCGGACGCGAAGCGCCTGGCGGACCTGGGCGTGGACGGCATCACGCTGTCGAACCACGGCGGCCGGCAGCTCGACCGCGCCCCCGTGCCGTTCCACCTGCTGCCCACCGTGGTGCGGGAGGTCGGGAAGGACACCGAGGTGCACCTCGACACCGGCATCATGTCCGGCGCGGACATCGTCGCCGCGGTGGCACTCGGCGCGCGGTTCACGATGGTCGGCCGCGCCTACCTGTACGGGTTGATGGCGGGCGGCGAGGCCGGGGTCGACCGGATGATCCAGATCCTGTCCGAGCAGATCGAGCGGACCATGCGGCTGCTCGGGGTCGCCTCCCTCGACGAGCTCGAACCCGGGCACGTCACCCAGCTGCAGCGCCTCGTGCCGGTCCCCCGGTAGCCCGCGTCGCTGGTCGACGGCAGCGGGACCGACGATCAGGTCGCCAGGACGGGGGCCTCCGCGGGCAGCGGGAACGCCAGGGGGTCCGCCCGCACCACGTCGAGCGCCCGGGCGACGGCCCCGAGCGCGACGACGTCGCCGCCGAGGCGGGAGGCCACGACCTCGGGCGTCGGGTCGAGGTCCCACGCCGCCAGGTGCTCACGGGCACGATCGATCACGGGGCCGGCCGCGTCGGCGATCGCCCCGGCGACCACGACCCGGTCGATGTCGAGCAGGCTCGCGAGCAGCACGCACACCCGGGCGAGCCGGTCGCCGAGCCCGTCCACCACCTCGAGCGCGAGCGGTTCCCCGAGTGCCGCGGCGGCGAGGACCACGGCGGCGTCCGGTTCGTCGTCCCCGCCGAGCAGGGAGTCCACGGGGACCCGTCCCTCGGCGCGGGCCTGCCGCAGGAGCGTCCGCGCCGTGCGCCCGATGCCGTCCGACGACGAGACGCCGTCCACCAGGTCGAGCACGCGGAGCTCCCCCGCGCCACCACGGGCGCCACGGAGCAGCGCGCCGTCCACCACCAGACCGGCACCGAAGCGCTCGCCCGACAGCAGGGCGGCGAAGGAGGCGTCGCCGGAGGACGGGCGCTCGGCGAGGGCCGCCGCGTTCGCGTCGTTCTCCACGACGACGACGCCGTGCGGCACGACCGCCGCGAAGCCGGGGTTCATGCTGTCCCAGAACCCGCCGTCGGCGGGCGACTCCCCCGCCGCGTCCACGGGCGCCGGGATGCCGAGGACCGTCACGAGCACGCGGTCCGGAGCCACCCCGGCCGCGGCGAGCGCTGACGCCACGGTCTCCTCGACGACGCGCAGACGGACGGGCACCTCGAGTCCCGACTCGCCGAGCGACCCCTCGGCGCGGGTCAGGACGGTGCCGCGGAGATCGGCGACGAGGGCCGTCACCCGGTGCTGTCCCGCGTCGACGCCGACGACGACCCCGGCGGTCTCGTCGAGCTCGGAGCGCCGGGCGGGCCGCCCCTTGCGGTACTCGCCGGCGGCGCGGGCGTCGTCGAGGTCGCGGAGCCACCCGAGCCGCACGAGCTCGGTGCACGCGGCGAGCACGGTCGAGCGGGTGAGCCCGGTGGCGTCGATCGCCTCGGACGCGGTGAACGCCCCGGTGCCGAACGCCCAGGCCAGGACCGCTTCGGCGCTGGTCGCGCGGGTGGTCTCACGGCGCTGTGACATGCGCCGACCCTACCGCGGGACCGTTTGCTTGCGCGATTAGATTTTCTGGGTACATTTAGTCCGGCGAGCCGACACCGACGTCGGGCGCAGACCGGAACGGCAGGGCTGCCGGGTCCGGACGGACGGAGACGACGTGCAAGCACACGCCACCACCAGGGGCACGGCCGGGGTCACCCGCCGTGGCTTCCTGCTCGGTGCGGGCGGCATCGGCGCGGGCCTGGCACTCGCCGGGTGCGCCCCGCTCGGAGGATCGAGCAGCCGCCCCGAGACGATCACGTTCTACGTGTCGAAGCCCGAGGTCATCGGGTACTTCGACGACGTCATCGCGAAGTTCCACGACAGCCAGTCGAAGATCCGGGTCGTCCGCGACTCGACGTCGAACATGTCCGCGAACTTCGTGCGGAACCGGCCGCCGGACCTCGGATGCCTGAACTACAACTACGCGATGGTCTCGTTCGTCGAGCACGGCGCGCTGACCGACCTGTCGGACACGCGCGAGCGGGACACGATCAACCCGGACCTCTGGCCGCTCATGCAGCAGACCGCCGACTACCCGGGGCGCACGAGCGTCCTGCCGTACTCGGTCACCGCCGCGTCCGTGATCTACGACAAGGCGCTCTTCGCGCAGCAGGGCCTCGAGGTGCCGACGACCTGGAGCGCGTTCACGGACGTGTGCGAGCGGCTCGTGCGGGCCGGCATCACGCCGATGTACGGCACGTACAAGGACAACTGGACGATCGCGCAGGGCATGTTCGACTACTCGGTCGGCGGCATGCTCGACGTGCCGGCGACCTTCGCGGCGCTCGATCGCGAGGGCACCTCGGTCGGCAGGGGGTCGGCAGTGTCGTTCGAGCGGGACTTCGCCGCCCCGGTCGGCCGCATGGTGGACCTGCTGCAGTGGCACCAGGCGGGTGCGGCCAGCCGGGGATACGGCGACGGCAACCTGGCGTTCGCGCAGGGGAAGGCCGCGATGTACCTGCAGGGCCCGTGGGCACTCGGCGAGATCGCGAAGACGAACCCGGACATGAACCTCGGCACGTTCCCGTTCCCCGCGACCGACGACCCGGCCGACAACAAGGTGCGCGTCAACGTCGACCTCGGGCTCTGGATCCCGGAGGCATCCCGGAAGCAGGAGGCCGCCCGCGAGTTCCTGTCGTTCCTGATGAGCCCGGCGGTCAGCGACCAGTACAACGCCGACAACAACGGCTTCGGGGTCCGGAAGGACTCGCCGCCGGTGTCGAACCCCGCGCTCCGCGGCATGCAGGACTCGTACGACGACGCGCGCTTCTACCTCGGCGCCTCGCAGCTCATCCCCGCCGAGATCCCGGTGGCGAACTACCTGCAGTCCATCGCCTTCGGCGGTGCGCCCGAACCGCAACTCCGCACCCTCGACGGCGACTGGGCGCGGCTCGCGCTCCGGTCGGCCGCGTAAGGAGACGACCTTGGCCACCACGACCACCCGATCGATCACGACGGCGGACCGCCGCCGACGGGGCGGAGCCGCACCGCGCCTCCAGGCCGACAGCCGCGGACGCGGGAAGCGCGTCGACCCGCTCTTCCTCGTGTTCCTCGTCCCCACGCTCGTTCTCTTCACGCTCGCGATCACGCTCCCGGCGGTAATGGGGATCGTGCTGAGCTTCACGAACTCCGTCGGCTTCGGCGAGTTCCGGTTCACCGGGCTCACGAACTACGTCGCCGTGTTCTCCGACCCCGCGATCCTGCAGGCGTACCTGTTCACCATCGGGTTCTCGCTCGTCACCGTGCTCGTCGTGAACGCGGTCGCGTTCCTGCTGGCGATCGCGCTGACGTCGAAGATCCGCGGCAAGATCGCGCTCCGCGGGGTCTTCGTCCTGCCGATGGTGATCTCGGGCATCGTCATCGCGTACGTGTTCTCGTTCCTGTTCGCCAACTCGCTGCCGGCGTTCGCGACCGCGCTCGGCTTCGCGCCGCTCGAGCAGAGCATCCTCGCGAACCCCGACCTGGCGTGGGTCGCGATCGTCGTGGTCACGGCCTGGCAGGCGATCCCGTCGACGCTCCTCATCTACATCGCCGGGGTCCTGTCCATCCCGGGCGAGGTGTACGAGGCCTCGGCACTCGACGGCGCGAGCTCGTGGCGACAGCTCGTCTCGATCACCGCCCCGCTGACGGCGGGCTACATCCTCATCAACCTCGTCATCGGGTTCAAGAACTTCCTGAACTCGTACGACATCATCGTCGGCCTGACCGACGGCGGCCCGGGCACCTCGACCACCAGCGTGGCGATGAGCATCTTCAAGGGCTTCAGCGGCGGCGACTACGCGTACCAGATGGCGAACGCGACGATCTTCTTCCTGATCGCCGTCGTGATCGCCGTGATCCAGCTGCGGGCCACCCGCGGGAAGGCAGCGCTCTGATGTCCCTGCAAGCACCCCTCCGCCCCGGCACCACCGCGACCGGCAGCGTCCGGTCCGTCGACGCCGACCGCACCGCCGGGGGCCGCGGCGCCGGCCGACGCGACCGGGCGAACTGGCCCGTCACGATCGTCCTGGCCCTCTGCGCCCTGTCGGTCCTCGTCCCGCTCTACGTCACCGTCACGATGGCGTTCAAGACGACCGCGCAGGCCGTCGACGGCAACGCGTTCTCGCTGCCGGCGCCGTTCAGCGTCGACGGCTTCGTGCAGGCCTGGGAGCTGACGGACTTCCCCCGCGCCTTCGGGGTCTCGGTGTTCATCGCCGCGATCACCGTCGTCGGCACGATCCTGCTCGCCTCGTTCACCGCCTACGCGATCGCCCGCAACTGGGAGCGCCGGCTGTTCCGCTGGTCGTTCTTCTACCTGCTCGCGGCGATGTTCCTGCCGTTCCCCGTCCTCGCCCTGTCGCAGGTGAAGCTCACCGGACTCGCCGGGCTCGACAACCCGATCGGTGTCGCGATCCTGCACGTCATGTTCCAGCTGTCCTTCAGCGTCCTGCTCTTCACCGCGTTCCTGCGGTCGATCCCGGCCGAGCTGGAGGAGAGTGCACGCATCGACGGTGCGAGCACGGGGCAGGTGTTCTGGCGACTGGTGTTCCCGCTCCTCGCACCGATGAGCGCCACCGTCGGCATCTTCGCGTTCCTCGCCTCGTGGAACGACTTCGTGATGCCGTCGCTGATCACCTCGAACCCGGCCCTGCAGACGCTGCCGGTGCTGCAGCAGATGTTCCAGACCCAGTTCAGCAACAACTACAACGTGTCCTTCGCCTCGTACCTGATGGCGATGGCGCCGGCGATCATCGTCTACCTGGTCACCCAGCGATGGGTGATGGCCGGTGTGACCCAGGGCGCGATCAAGTGACGACCGCGAACCCGACCACCACCCACAACGAGAGGCCAGTCGTGACCGACACCGCCGTCCAGCCCGCAGCGACCACCACCGACGAGACCTGGTGGCGTCAGGCGAGCGTCTACCAGGTCTACCCGCGCTCCTTCGCGGACGCGGACGGCGACGGGATCGGCGACCTGCCCGGCGTGACCGCGCGGGTCCCCTACCTGGCGTCGCTCGGCATCGAGGCGGTCTGGCTCAGCCCCTTCTACCCGTCCGCCCTCGCCGACGGCGGCTACGACGTCGACGACTACCGCGACGTCGACCCGCGGCTCGGCACGCTCGACGACTTCGACGAGATGGTCGCCGCCCTGCACGGCGCCGGCATCCGGGTGATCGTCGACGTCGTGCCCAACCACACGAGCGACCGGCACGCGTGGTTCCGCGAGGCACTCGCGTCGCCGGCGGGCAGCCCCGCACGCGACCGGTACGTGTTCCGCGACGGCAGCGGCCCCGACGGGTCGGAGGCGCCGGCCGACTGGGTGTCGATCTTCGGCGGCCCGGCGTGGACCGCCGTCGGCGACGGCCAGTGGTACCTGCACAACTTCGCGGCGGAGCAGCCCGACCTGAACTGGGCGAACCGCGAGGTCCGCAACGACTTCCTGCACACGCTGCGGTTCTGGTCCGACCGCGGGGTCGACGGCTTCCGCATCGACGTCGCACACGGCCTGGCGAAGGACCTGCCGTCCGGGCCCCTGCCGTCGTGGGCCGAGGTCCTCGCGGCGCCGAAGGACGGTCAGCACATCCTCTGGGACCGTGACGACGTGCACGAGATCTACGCCGAGTGGCGGAAGGTCTTCGACGAGTACACGCCGGCGCGCACCGCGGTGGCCGAGGCCTGGGTCGCCGCCGACCGTCGTGCGCGGTACGCCAGCGCCGAGGGGCTCGGACAGGCGTTCAACTTCGACCTGCTCGAGGCCGACTTCGACGCGCAGCAGTTCCGCACGATCATCGAGTTCAACCTCGGGCTGGCCGAGCAGTCCGGCTCGTCGACCACCTGGGTGTTCTCGAACCACGACGTCGTCCGGCACGCCACCCGGTACGCGCTCCCCGCCCGCGACGGCTCCGAGCAGAAGCAGGGCGCCGCATGGCTGCTCGCCGGCGGGTCGCAGGCCGACCTCGACCGCGCGCTCGGGCTCCGTCGTGCGCAGGCGGCGACGCTGCTCGAGCTCGCGCTGCCCGGTTCGGCCTACCTGTACCAGGGCGAGGAGCTCGGGCTGCACGAGGTGGGCGACATCCCGGACGCCGACCGCCAGGACCCGGCGTTCTTCCGCAACCCCGGTGTCGACGTGGGCCGCGACGGATGCCGCGTGCCGATCCCGTGGACGCGACAGGGGTCGTCCTTCGGGTTCGGCGAGGGTGGCTCGCACCTGCCGCAGCCGGCGTGGTTCGCGGACGTCTCGGTCGAGGCCGAGGACGCCGACCCGGACTCGACGCTGAACCTGTACCGGAAAGCGCTGGGCCTGCGCGGCCAGCTGCAGTCCGAGGAGCACCTCGAGTGGCTCGAGACCGGTCGCGACGACGTGCTCGCCTTCCGTCGGCCGAACGGCTGGACGAGCGTCACGGTGTTCGGCGACGAGCCGTACGCGCTGCCCGCCGGCGAGCTCCTGCTCGCCTCCGCGCCGGTGGCGGACGGCGCACTGTCGGGCGTGGGGACCGCCTGGTTGCGTTCCTGACGGAACGGGTCGCGACCAGGAGACGGCCGGGAGGCGCGGTGCCAGCAGGCACCGCGCCTCCCGTCCGTCGCGGCCCCGCTCGCTCGCCGCTCGGTCAGGCCGGGTCCGCCGACGGTCCGGCGATCTCCCGCAACGCCGCCAGGTGCGCTCGCCAGGCCGTCCGCCCGGCACGCGTGAGCGTCAACGACGTGCGCGAGGTCTTCCCCACGAACCCCTTCGCGACGGCGACGTACCCCGCGGTCTCGAGGGCACTGACCTGCTTGCTCAGGGCAGAGTCGGTGACCTCGACGGCGTCGCGGACCTCGCGGAACCCGAGCGTCCCGGCGCGGTCCAGCGCCGCGACCACCGAGAACCGGACCGGGTTCTGCAGCAGGTCGTCGAGCCGGTGGCGCGGGTGCGCACCGTGGGTCGTCGTCACGCCCGGGACTCCCACGCTGCGCACGCCAGCGCGACGACCAGCACCGCGCCCGACGTGACGGCGGACCAGACCAGGGAGCCGTGCACCCACGCGACGACGGCGATCGCGGCGCAGTACGTCACGGCCCACGCCGCGACGTAGGCGGTCCACCGGCGCCCCCGGGCGAACGCCGAGCGGCCGCGGATGCTGATCGTGAACCAGAGGACGAGTGCCATCACCACGGCGATGGTCCCGACGTAGGCCGCGCCGAACGCGCGGCCCTCGCTCAGCCCCATCGCGAAGGTCCCGAGGGACGTGGTCGCCCCGAGCGCCGTGATGAACGCGACGTAGGGCCAGCGGACGGCGTCGTGCGCTCGGCGGGCGAGCCGGTCGGCGCTGGTCAGGAGTGCTCGGGCCTCGGACGGTCGGATCTCGGTCATGTGTTCCCCTCTCCGCTATCCATCTTGGCAACTACTTTCCAGTTTGGCAAGTACCGCTCGCTCGGGGTCCGTCGGTAGGGTCGGCCCCATGAGCGGTGCCAGCATCAGCGTGCGGGACTTCGTGATGCGCTTCGGCGACCGCGACGTCGTCGACGGCCTGTCCTTCGACGTCGCACCGGGCGAGACGTTCGGGCTCCTCGGCAGCAACGGGTCCGGCAAGACGACCACCATCCGGGCCCTGCTCGGCATCACGACACCGACCGCCGGCTCCCTGACGATCGACGGCGCTCCGTACCGACCGGCGACCGGCGGCATCGGGTACCTGCCCGAGGAGCGCGGGCTCTACCGCAAGGAGTCCGTCATCGACGTGATGACGTACTTCGGGATGCTCCGTGGACTCCGGCGTCCCGAGGCCGTGCGGTGGAGCACCGGGTACCTCGAGCGGATCGGGCTCGCCGACCGCGCGAAGCTCCGCGTCGACAAGCTCTCCGGCGGCCAGCAGCAGAAGGTGCAGCTCGGCATCACGATCATGGACCGGCCGCGCCTGCTCATCCTCGACGAGCCGACGAAGGGCCTCGACCCGGTGAACCGCCGGCTCCTGCTCGACCTGGTCGACGAACGGAAGGCCGACGGCGCGACGGTGATCCTCGTCACGCACCACATGGACGAGGTCGAACGGCTGTGCGACCGGATCCTCCTGCTCAAGGACGGTCGAGCGGCCGCCTACGGCACCATCCCGGACGTGCAGGACGCCTTCGGCGGTGCCGTCGCCCGGGTGCTGCTCGACGGGAGCGTGCCGCCCTCGCCCCTGTACCGGCTCGCCCGGCACGAGGGCCACGTCGCCTACCTGGTCCCCCGCGCCGCGGCGGCACCGGACGGGTCGGACATCCTCGCGTCGCTCGTGACCGCCGGCGTGCACGTCACCGGGTTCGAGATGCGACGCATCCCGCTCGACGAGATCTTCGTGCAGGTGTACGGCCACGACGCCGGTGCCGACGACGCACACCCGCCGGGCCGTGCGCCGCTCGGCACCCCGGCACGGACCGGGGCCGCCGCGTGAGCCGGCTCGGGACGGTCGTCCGCTTCGAGTTCGTCCGCGCCGTCAAGAAGCCCGCGTTCTGGATCGGCACCCTCGCCCTGCCGATCGTGGTCGTCGTCGTCTCGCTGCTCGTGGGGGTCGGCCAGGCCGCCGGCACCGACTCGGTGTCGTCGAGCAGCTCGGCGACGCGGACCCCGTTCCACTACGTCGACCACTCGGGTCTCGTGTCCGCCTCGGTCGCCGCGCAGTGGGGCGGCACACCGTCCGAGGACCCCGCCGCCGATCGGGCGGCCGTCCGCGCCGGGACGCTGGAGCTGTTCGTCGAGTACCCCGCGAAGCCTTCGACGGAGCCGATCCGGCTCGACGCGGCCGACCGCGGTCTGTTCGAGAACGGCGGGTACTCCTCGCTCGCGGAGCGGGTGCTCGAGCGCAGCGTCGCGACCTCGGTGGACGACGACGAGGCCGTCGCGCTCCTCCGCGCCCCGCCGGCCACCGAGCTCACCGCCTACGCCGACGGCCGCGTGGCACCCGGCTGGCTGTCGATCGTGCCGCCGTTCCTCTACGTGGCGGCGTTCTTCGGCATCGTCATCCTGCTCGCGACGCGGATGGTGACCGTGGTCGTCGAGGAGAAGGAGAACCGGATCTCCGAGATGATCCTGACGACCGTGACGGCGGGCGACCTCATCCGCGGCAAGGTCCTCGCGATGCTGCTCGTCGGGCTCGTGCAGGTCGGCGTCGTCCTGGTACCGGGACTCGTCGTCGCCCTGGCCGCGCTGCCGTTCGTGGCGTCGCGGCTCGGTGGTCTGAGCGTCGACCCGTGGCGGATGGTCGTGGGCGCGCTCCTGCTCGTGGGCGGCGTCCTGCTGGGGTGCGGGCTCTTCGTCGCGGTGGGTGCGGCGGTGCCGTCCATCAAGGACGCCTCGACGCTGCAGTCGGCGGCGATCTTCGCGCTGATCATCCCGCTGTACGCCGCGTTCTTCGTGATGACGACGCCGTCGTCGCCGGTGGCCGCGTTCTTCACGTACTTCCCGACGTTCACCCCGATCACCGCGATGGTGCGCAACGCCGTGGGCACCCTCAGCGTGGTGGAGTCCGTGGTGTGCATCGTCGAGGTCTTCGCCACCGCGGCGGTGCTGCTCTGGTTCGCCGAGTACCTGTTCCGGCACTCCGTCGCGCAGTACGGCTCGAAGGTCACCCTGCGGCAGATCGCCGGCTGGCGCCGCGGCCGACCCGGGACGCGCTGACCGCGGGCGGTCCGGTCCTGCGTGGTCGTGGCCGGCCCGGTCGTGGCCGACCTGGTCGTGGTCGGCCGGGTCGCGGCTCCGTCAGATGCTGGCGAGCGCGGAGTCGAGGTCCCACGCCACGGGCTCCGGCGCGCGCCACCCCTGGCGCAGCGTACGGACGGCGCGGTCGAACTCGACCAGTGCGTCGATGTACGGCCGGACGAGCATCTGCACCTGCAGCCCCTCGTGGACGGCGAGCAGCTGCGTCGCAGCCTGGTGCGTCGGGATGCCGATGTGCTCGGCACCGGATGCGACGTCCCGCTCGAGCCCCGCGGTGAGCTGCTCGACGTGCTCCTCGAACCGCTTGCGGAAGAGCTCGGCGAAGTCGCGTTCCGACGCGGCGATGGACACGACTCCGGCCAGGAGCCTCACGAGTCCCGGGTCGGCGACGTCCTCGGCGAGGGTCAGGCGGACGTGGTCGACGGTCGAGGCCGGCTCGACCGAGCGCCGGGTCCCGCGCAACTGCGTCCAGCGGTCGTAGGTCACGAGCAGCAGCGCGTCCCAGATCGGGAAGACCCGTTCGACGACCGCGGTGTCGAGCCCGGACGTCTCGGCGACGACGCTCGCGTCGACGTCGTGGTACGGGTGCAGACGGAACGCACGGATCGCGCCACGCACGATGCGTTCGGCCAGGACCGCCTCGTCGTCGTACGTCACGTCGCAGGAGTCTGCCATCTCCACAGTCCACAGGATGCGCCGTCGCGTGTCTCCACCCCGTGTGGGGGGCACGGGGACGTCCGACGGTCGGCTCAACCGACGGTGACGGGCGCCGCGGAGGGCTTCCGTCCCTGCGACATCCACACGAAGAACCCGGTCAGCGTGAAGGCACCGTAGAAGACGTACATGAGCCCGGAGGCGTAGTACCCGGCCGAGAACAACAGCGGGACACCGACCAGGTCGACGGCGACCCAGACGAGCCAGAACTCGACCCAGCCCTTCGCCATGCCGTAGGTCGCGAGCACCGACCCGACGAAGATCCAGGCGTCGCTCCACACCGGCTCGTAGGAGCCGAGCGCGCGGAACAGCGGGGTCAGCAGGGCGGTGCCGCCCACCATGACGAGGACCATCAGCCCGCGGGTCGGCCAGGAGGCCCACCTCGGCTCGACGACGGTCGTCGCCTCGTCCGCGCGGTGCGTCCACCGGTACCAGCCGTAGACGCTGACGACGATGAACATGACCTGTCGGCCGGCCTGCCCGAGCAGGTTGACCGGGTTCGGGGTGTCGAAGAGCGCGCCCATGAAGACGGTGAAGAGCAGGGCGTTGCCGAGGATGCCGACCGGCCAGGCCCACACCCGACGACGCATCCCGCCGAGCGCGCTGAGCAGTCCGAACACGTTGCCGATCACCTCACGCCAGAGCACGGTCTGGTCGCCGATGACGAGCTGCGCGTCGAACAACCACCTGACGATGCCCATCGACCCTCCTCGTTGCCGGGCCTCGCGACGGCCCGGACACTCCAACGGTAGGACCGACCTCGGCATTCCGCGGACTCCGCGACCCCGCGTGACACCGCGGTCTAGGCTCGGGGGTCGTGACGGACGAGGGCGCGGCGGACGCGGTGCGGCGCGCACGGGACCTGCTCGCCGACGCCGGCAACCGCCTGCGCGAGGCCGCCGTCCGCGACGAGGCGCTCGGCGAGTACGTCGAGCCACGTGCCGTCCTCGGCATCCGCCGCGAGCCGACGATCCGGTCGCTCGGGCGGGTGTGGCGCGTCGGCGCCCTGCTGCTCGGCTCCTCCCCCGAGACCGCGGGGCGGGTGTGGGCGACCGGACGGATCACCCGGGTCACGGACCCCGGTCGCCAGCAGTTCGTCTCGGTGTCCGCCGAGGTGCGGCGCGCGTACCGTGCGGCGGCGGCCAAGGGGCACTTCGCCGAGGGCGACACCGTCAACCACGGCGCGGTGCCGGTCCCGCTCGACGACACGCTCGTGGGTGCCGCGGGGGTCCTCGCGGTCGTCGACGACGAGCCGGTGGTCCGCTGGTCGGCGACCGCCGGTGCCGTGGTGCCACTCGCCGACTACCTGCGCGACCGCGTCGCCCTGCTGGTCGATCCGCCGCGGGGCGCGACCGACTGACGGCCGGTCAGGCGCCGCCGTCCGACGCGTCCGCTCCCCCGTCGGTCCCGTCGACCACGCGGTCGAGCCACTCCGCGAGGACGGCCCGCTCGGCCGGCGACAGCGCGTCGAGTCCGTCGACGCCGGCGCGCAGGGTGAGTGCGGCGGTGCGCAGCGCGCGGTCCGGTCCGGCCGGCACGTCGTCCTCGGCCACCAGGACCTGCGACGCGACCGCGGCCCACGCCCGGTCGGCGAGGTCGCTGCGCCGGTCGTCCTCGGCCTCCCCGGCCTCCCCGAGGATCGCGAGCACCGTCCCGGTCCCGGCCGCGTGGACGAGCCGCACGGCGTCGGCCTCGCGCACGAGCAACCGCCCGACCGCTGCGACGCGACGCAACCGTTCCTCGAGCGCCCGCAGTCCGGCGGCGACGGCGGGTGATCCCCGGCCGCGGCGCGGGTCGCTCATGATGACGAAGAGGTCGGGGTTCGCGAGGCCGAAGGCGATCGTCGCGTCCCACCCTGAGCGGAGTGCCGCGACGGGGTCGGTCCCCTCGGCAGCGCCGTCGGCGACGAGCGCGGCCTTCTCGGCGGCGAAGACCGTCATCGCGTGCTCGGCGACGGCGTCGAGCAGGCCGTCCTTGTCGCCGAACAGCCGGTAGATCGTGGGCGCCTGCACCCCGGCGCGTACGGCGACCGCACGTGTCGTGACCGCGTCGGCCCCGTCCTCGTGGAGCAGCTCGGCCGCAGCTGCGACGATCCGCTCGCGGACGTTCCGGCGCGGGTCGGCGTCGGGTGCGGGAACGGGGGCCGAGGTCGACGACATGGACCAACGCTAACAGGGTCTTGCTATCGCCGGAATCAGCGCGTACGGTCGTCGCTGTTACCACCGCTAACAGGAACGAGCATCCAATGATCACCATCACCGGAGCGACCGGCGCCCTCAACGGCGCGACCGCCGACCACCTCCTCCGTCATCTGCCGGCCTCCGACCTGACGGTCGTCACCCGCGACCCCGCGAAGGCGGCGGGGTTCGCCGACCGCGGCGTGGCGGTCCGACCGGGCGACTACGACGACCCCGCGACGCTCCGCACCGCCTTCGCGGGCGCGGACCGGCTGCTCCTCGTGTCGTCGAACGACCCGGCGGGCGACACCGTCGCGCAGCACCGCAACGCGGTCGACGCCGCGGTGGCAGCGGGCGTCCGGCACGTCTCCTACACGAGCCACCAGGGAGCGGGTGCGGACTCACCGTTCGTCCCCGCGCGGCACCACGCGGCGACCGAGGACCTGCTCGCGGCCTCCGGCCTCCGGTGGACCTCGCTCCGGAACGGCTTCTACGCGCACAGCCTGCAGTGGCTGCTCGGTCCCTGGGCCGCGACGGGGACGGTCTCCGTGCCCGCGGACGGTCCGGTCTCGTGGACCGCGCGCGAGGACGCCGCCGAGGCCGCCGCCGCGCTCCTGCTGCAGGACGCCCCCGCCGAGGGGCCCGTGACCATCACCGCGACCGGGGCGCCGACGTTCGCCGACCTCGCCCGGCGGCTGTCCGACCGCGTCGGTGACGAGGTCGGCTTCGAGCTCGTCGACCCCGAGCGGTGGGTCGAGCGCGCCGTGGCCGCCGGCCAGGACGAACGCATGGTCCGGTTCCTGCTCGGCATGTACGAGGCGGCGGGCGCGGGGTGGTTCGCCGGCACCGACCCGACCCTCCGGGCGCTCCTCGGGCGCGAACCGCGGTCCGCGGACGACGCGCTCGACGACGTGGTCGCCGCCGCCCGGTGACCCGGAGCGTCAGTCGGCGAGCCGATCCGTGACCGCCGCACGGGCCATGGCGTCCCGACCGTCGCCGAGCGCACCACGGCTGACGGACCACAGCGCCGACTCGACGGCCCGCGCCGTGCACCAGGCCGCGATCCGTCCGACGGGCTCCCCGGTCACGTCGGCGAGCAGCGCGGTGCGCGCACGCACGGTGGCGGTCGGGTCGGCGGTCCGGAACGGGTCGTCGACCTGCGCCAGGAGCGGCCCGAGGTCGTAGGCGGGGTCACCGACCATCGGCTTCGGGTCGATGACGAGCCACGGCGAGCGCCCGGCCGCGAGGACGTTCCCCGGGTTCGCGTCGCCGTGCACTATTACGGTGCGTCGTGCACCGACGGGCAGGGCGCGGAGGAGCTCGGCGCCGCGGCGGACGAGCCCGGGGTCGAACGGCGGGGCGACGGCCCGCATCCGCTCCTCGAGCAGGTCCGCCCACCCGGCGGCCGCGTCCGTCAGGCGTTCGAAGGGGTCGGTGTCCGGCACCCCGGCCGCCCACAGGCCGCCGAGCAGCTCGGCGGCGGTCCGCAGCCGTTCGGCCGCCGGCAGGTCGACGCGATCGGACAGGCGCGTCCCCGGATCGCAGCGCTCGAGCAGGAACACGAACGGGTCGTCGGGGTCCACCGCGAGGAGCCGCACCGCGCCGTCGCCGTCCCACCGGGCGAGGGCGGCCGCCTCGTGCTCGGCCTCGCGGTGCGGGAAGGAGAGCTTGAGGACCGCGTCGCGCCCGTCGGGGGTCGTGACGGGCAGCACGTGCGAGATGCTGCCGCCGCCGAAGGGTGCGCCGACCCGCAGGTCCCACCGCGCGACGGCGTCGCGGAGCAGCCGCGGGACGGACGCCCGCCAGTCCTGCTCGGTCGGCCACATGCGGTGAGCGTACCGACGACGGGCCGCGACGGGCGGGGCGGGGCAGCTCCGTGCCTCCCGGCCGTCGTGACCCCCGTTCGGGGTACGCGCTTGTCCGCCGCAGCACCGACTGCCGCGCCCCGCGGGCGGGTCTACGGTCTGTTGCGGGCGGCAACGGGGCCGCCCGACGACGAATCGAGCATCATGCAACGACGGATGAGCACGCTCCTCGCGACGATCACGGCGGTCGGCCTGGTCGGCGCCCTGACGCCGGCCCTGCAGGCACAGGCAGCGGTCCCGACCAGCGACACCCCGGACTTCGGGAGCAACGTCAAGGTCTACAGCCCGTCGACACCGACCTCGACCATCCAGGCCGACGTGGACGCGGCGTTCAACGCGCAGCTGCGGAGCACCACCGCGCAGTTCGGGTCGCAGCGGTACGCGTTCCTGTTCAAGCCGGGCAGCTACGGCCGGGTCTGGGCGAACCTGGGCTTCTACACGTCCGTGGCGGGTCTCGGCAGGAACCCCGACGACGTCACGATCAACGGGGCGGTCAACGTCGACTCCGGGTGGAACGCCGGCGACGAGAAGAACGCCACGCAGAACTTCTGGCGGTCGGTCGAGAACCTGGCGATCGTGCCCGAGGGCGGCACCGACCGGTGGGCCGTGTCGCAGGCCGCGCCGATGCGCCGCGTGCACGTGAAGGGCAACCTGACGATGGGGCCGTCCAACCAGGACGGCGGCCAGGGCTACTCGTCCGGCGGGTACATCGCCGACTCGAAGGTCGACGGCACCGTGACGAGCGGCTCGCAGCAGCAGTGGTACACCCGCAACTCCACGCTCGGGTCGTGGCAGGGCGGCAACTGGAACATGACCTTCTCGGGTGTCCAGGGTGCGCCCGCGAACGACTTCGCGAAGAGCTACACCACCCTGGCGACGACGCCGGTCACCCGCGAGAAGCCGTACCTGTACGTCGACTCGTCGAACAAGTACCACGTGTTCGTGCCGTCGCTGCGGACGAACTCCTCCGGCGTCACGTGGCCGGACACCGCCGGGACCGACATCCCGATGCGGAACTTCTACGTCGCGCACCCGGGCGACTCCGCGGCGACGATCAACAGCGCGCTCGCGCAGGGGCTGAACCTGTTCTTCACCCCCGGCACGTACCAGCTGAACGCCGCACTGAACGTCACGCGTGCCGACACCGTCGTGACGGGCATCGGCTTCCCGACGCTCGTGCCGACGGCCGGCAACGCGGTCATCACCTCGAACGACGTCTCCGGCGTCAACGTCTCGAACCTCGTCGTCGACGCGGGCACGCAGAACAGCGCGCAGCTCGTCCGCCTCGGCACCAGCGGCTCGCACGTCGACCACGCCGCCGACCCGCAGAGCATCCAGGACGTCTTCTTCCGCGTCGGCTCGAGCATCCAGGGCAAGGCCACGACGACGCTGCAGGTCAACGCCGACGACACGCTGGTCGACCACATCTGGGCCTGGCGAGCCGACCACGGCGGCGCGGCCACCGGCTGGAACGTCAACACCGGCGCGACCGGCGTCGAGGTGAACGGCGACGACGTGCTCGCCACCGGGCTGTTCGTCGAGCACTACCAGAAGTACGAGGTGCTCTGGAACGGCAACCGCGGTCGCACGATCTTCTTCCAGAACGAGATGCCCTACGACGTGCCGGACAACGCCTCGTGGCAGAGCCCCACGGGCGCCGGGTACGCGGCCTACAAGGTCGCCTCCGGGGTGACGAACCACGAGATCTGGGGCGGCGGTGTGTACTGCTTCTTCAACACGAACCCGTCGGTGCACGCGGACCGCGCGTTCGAGACCCCGACCACCTCGGGCATCCGGGCGCACGGGCTCGTGACGGTCTCGCTCGGTGACACCGGGACGATCTCGAGCGTCATCAACGGCGTCGGTGGATCGGTGCCGACGCCCGCGGGCAACACCGCGCCGAACCGCGTCGCGTCGTACAACTGAGCCGAGGCACGGGCAAGCGACCACCACGGTCGAGCGGGGTCGTCGGCGCGAGCCGGCGGCCCCGCTGCCGTGCCGGACAGCACGCACGACCGCTCGACGGACGGGGCACACGCGCCGTCAGCCGGACGTCACACGTCGCCGGTAGCGTCCGGGCATGGCACCCGAGCGCGGCAGCACCGAAGCCGGCAGCACCGACCGCAGCAGCACCGATCGCCGTCGCCTCGTCCTGCCCGGGCAGTACGGACCCCTGTTCGACGACGGCGGCCCCGCCCTGGTCGTCGAGGCCCGCGAGTTCTTCACCGCGCGCCCGGTGCACCGCGCCAAGGCACACCTCTGGCTGAGCGCCCTGCGGCACCGCGTCCGCGAGCTCGGCGACCGCGCCGAGCACGTGCAGGTCGACACCCTCCGGGAGGCGCTGGTCGGCCGCGACGACCTCGACGTGGTCGACCCGCCCTCCCGGACCCTCCGCGCCCAGGTCCGGCACTGGGGCCGCGGGACCGAGGTCCTGCCGAGCCGCGGGTTCGTCACCGACGAGGCCGAGTTCGCCGAGTGGGCGGCGCAGGGCACCGGACGGTTCCGGATGGAGACCCACTACGAGCGGGTCCGCCGGCGCGAGGGCTGGCTGATGCAGTCCGACGGGCCGATCGGCGGGAAGTTCAGCCTCGACGACCAGAACCGCGAGCCGCCGCCCCGGGGCGCGACGACGCTCGGGCTGCCGGACCCCTGGTGGCCGACCGAGGACGACATCGACGACGAGGTCCGGCACGACCTCGACCGCTGGGAGCGCGACGGGGTGGCGAGGTTCGTCGGCCGCGACGACACCCGCCGCTTCGCCGTCACCGCGGACGAGGCCCGACAGGCCCTCGACGACTTCGTGCAGGTGCGCCTCGGTGACTTCGGCCCCTTCGAGGACGCCACGCTCACGAACGACTGGACGATGGCGCACTCGCTGCTCAGCGTCCCGATGAACCTCGGGGTGCTCGACCCGTTCGAGGTCGTCGAGGCCGCACTCGTCGCGCACCGCGACCACGACGCCCCGCTCGCGAGCGTGGAGGGCTTCGTCCGCCAGGTCGCCGGCTGGCGCGACTACGTCTGGCACCTCTACTGGTGGTTCGGCGACGACTACGGCGCCGAGGAGAACGCCCTCGGCGCGCACGAGCGGCTCCCCCGCTGGTGGCAGGTGCTCGACGCGTCGGAGATCGACGCCGTCTGCCTGTCCACCGCGATGGAGGGCCTGCACGACCACGGCTGGCTCCACCACATCCAGCGGCTCATGGTGCTCGGCAACTGGGCCCTGCAGCGCGGGTACGACCCGGTGCACCTGACCGAGTGGTTCACCGACGTGTTCGTCGACGGCACCGACTGGGTGATGCCAGCGAACATCATCGGCATGTCCCAGCACGCCGACGGCGGGATGGTCGCGACGAAGCCCTACGCGTCCGGCGGGCGGTACATCGACCGGATGTCGGACCACTGCGGCGGCTGCCGGTACGACCCCACGAAGCGGCTCGGCGAGGACGCCTGCCCGTTCACCGCCGGCTACTGGGCGTTCCTGTCGCGCACGGAACCGGCGCTGCAGGACAACCCGCGGATGATGCGGCCGCTCCAGCAGATGCGGCGGCTCACGGACCTCGACGAGGTGGTGGCCCAGGAGACGCGACGCGGCACGCCCTGACCGGCCGTCCGGTCCGTCGGGACCGTGTGACGGACGGGAGGCGCGGTGCGGCGCCGCCCCACGCCTCCCGTCCGACGTCCGCTCACCGCCCGGACGGGGCACACCGGTAGGGTCGGCTCGTGGCCAGCAACGACGCATTCGACGACCGCTACGACCTGCGCGAGTTCGCGCCGACGACCGACGACCAGGGGGCGCCGACGCCGGAGACCGAGGCGTGGATGCGCGCCGTCGGGCTCGGGTTCCACGAGCCGCACCCCGACGCCGAGGGCGCTGCCCGCATGGCGTCGCACTTCCTCGAGGACCAGGAGACCTTCCTCGGCGCGTACCTGCGGGACCCCCTCCCCGGGTCCGTCGACGAGACGTGGCCGGCCGGCACGTTCACGTGGTTCCGCAAGCGGCTCAGCTGGGGCGACGGCGCATCGATCGACACGCAGGCGATCTCGGCCGTGACCGTCCGACCCACCGAGCGTCGGCGCGGGATCCTCCGCCGGATGATGACCCACGCCCTCGAGCGCGGCATCGCCGAGGGGTACGCCGTCGCCTCGCTCACCGCGTCCGAGGGCACGATCTACCGCCGGTTCGGCTTCGGCTGCGCGATCCGCGAGCGCGCCGTCCGTGTCCGGCGCGAGCGCGCGCTCCCCCTGCTCGCCCCGACGACCGGCACCGTCGCCGTCGTCACGCCGGAGTGGCTCGCGGGCGGCGTCGGCCGCGCCGTCTTCGACCGGTTCGACGCCCGCACCCCGGGGTCCATGGTGCGCAACGCCGGCACGTGGCCGATCGTGTTCGGGCTGCGTGACGGCGAGGGCAAGCCCGCGACCGACGTCCGCGCCGCGGTGCACCGTCCCGCCGGCGCGACCGCCGCCTCGGACGTCGACGGCTACGTGACGTGGCGCGTCAAGGAGGGTCGCGGCGGCACCGACACCGTGCTCGAGGTCGTCGACCTGGTGTACGCCACCGACGCCGCGTACCTGTCGCTGTGGGAGTTCCTGCTGTCGATCGACCTCAACGACGTCGTCCGGTACACCCGCTCGCGGCTCGACGACCCGGTCGTCGCGGCGCTCGGGGACAACCGCGCCTACGACGTCGAGCACGAGGAGGACCACGTCTGGCTGCGGGTGCTCGACGTGCCCGCCGTGCTGACCTCGCGTCCGTACGCGGTCGACGGGTCGATCTCGCTCGCGGTGTCCGACGCGATGGGCTTCGCCGCCGGCACCTACCGTCTCGACGTCGTCGACGGACGGGGCACCGTGACCCGGACGGCCGACGACGACGGTGGCGAGGCGGACCTGCGGCTCGACGTGGCTGACCTCGGCGCGGTGCTCATCGGGTCGGTGTCGCCGGTGACGCTCGCGGCGGCGGGGCTCGTGCACGCGGACGACCCGGCGGCACCGGCGGTGTTCCGGTCGATGCTGGTGCCGGCGCGGGTGCCGCACGGGATCACGTACTTCTAGGCGCACCGGGAGGCGCGAGGACCCCGGGGACCGGTCCTCGCGCCTCCGACGGTGTCACTCCAGCAACGACTGCACGGCGTTCCAGAGGTCGAACTGCTTGCCGCCCGTGAAGAACGCTCCGACGCGCTTGAACCGGTAGTCGGTGGCCCGGGCATGCCCGCGCCCTGCAGCCGGACGTGGCCGACCGGGCGACCGTCGTCGGCGCTCGTCACGGTCCAGTCGGACGGGGCACCGACCGGTGGGCCGTCGCAGGTCACGACGTACCGGTGCCCCGTGTCGGTCTCGACGTCGAACCGCGGTAGGTGGTCGAGGTCGGCGTCGCGGTCCTGGGGTCGACCCTGCACCGTGACCGTGCTGATGTTCGCCTGCACCACCCTGGTCTCCTCCTGATCGGTCGCCCTCGGCCGGTGTCAGGCCGGGTTCGCCTTGAGCAGCCGCTGCACGGCGATCATGGCACCGCCCACCACCGCCGGGATGCCACCGCCGGGGTGCACCGACGCGCCGACGCGCCACAGCCAGGGCTTCCACGGGTCGTTGTACGACGGGCGGTGGAAGGGTCCGCTCAGCCACGGCGGACGCGCTGCCCCGTAGAGCGCGCCGTGGGGTTCGCCCCCGCCGCCGTAGTACTGCGGGTCGAGCACGACCTGCTCGTCGAGCAGGTCCGTGAGGGGCCGGTCGAGTCCCATCGCGCTCGAGACCCGCTCGACCTCGCGTCGGACGAAGGGGTGCTCCACCGTGTACCGCCCGCCGTCCGCGGGGGCGGTGAGCAGGATGCCGAGGGTGCTGCGCGGGTTCGGGTACACCTCGCCGGCGCGGTACTGGTTGACGAACACCATGGTGTCCGCCGGCTCGTCGCCCGCCTCGAGGCTCCGGTGGAGCGCAGCGGGCTTCGTGGGCAGCACGACGCTGTGCGTCGCGAGGGCGTCCGGCAGTTCCTCCCGCAGCACGCCGTACACCGCGACGGCCGAGCAGGAGAGGGCGCGGGGGCGTCGACGGGGCAGGGTCGGGATCCGCGACGGACCCGTCAGCGTGGTCAGCCGGTCGGCGTCGAGTGCGCTGACGACCAGGTCGGCGCGGTGGTGCCCGACGTCGGTGGTGACGGATCCGCGCTCGATGCGGGTGACGGCCTCGCCGGTGCGGACCTCGACCCCGGCCGCCTCGGCCAGCCGACCCAGCGCGAGCACGATCTCGTACACCCCGCCGCGCGGCACCCAGGCCCCGGTCTCCGCCATGATCGCGGGCATGCTCGCGTAGAGGGCGGGGGTGCGCGACGGCGAGACGCCCGCGTTGAGGGTGTGGATCGCGATGATCTCGCGCAGCCCGTCCGGCAGCCACCGCAGGCTGTCGAGGTAGGCGCGCGTGGTGAGCCGTGAACCGTACACGGCCAGCAGCCTGCGGAGCGCGGGCAGCGCGGCCCGGTCGAGCGGGTCGGCGAGCAGCAGCTCGGTCACGTCGTCGGCGAGCGGCGCGTGCAGGTCGGCGAAGCGTCGCCAGGCGGGGTACCAGGGGTGGTCGGGCGCCACCGGCAGGGAGGTCTCCTCGCCGTCGTGGTAGTACCGGCCGACCTCGGGCATCCGCACCAGGTCGAGGCCGCCGACGTCACTCGTCCGGTCGGCGGGACGCCCGCCGTCGCCGAGTCGCCGCCGCAGTTCGTCCCACACCGCGGGGAAGGTCACCAGCGACGGCCCGGTGTCGATGCGGTCCGCCCCGAGCTGGATGCGGCGACTCTTGCCGCCGAGCTCGGCGGAGGCCTCGAGCAGGGTGACCCGGTGCCCCGCGTGCGCGAGTAACGCGGCGGCGGTCAGTCCGCCGATCCCGCCGCCGACCACGACGATCCGACTCATGCGCGGCCTCCCAGGACGATCGAGACCAGGAGCAGCACCCCGGCGAACGAACCCGCGATGTAGGGGAACGCGACCGACAGGCGGTAGAGGCGGTGCCCGGTCTCCGGCGTCGGGTCGCGCAGCAGGGACACCACGAGGATGCCGGCGATCAGGAGGTTGACGGCGGCCACGGGCACGCTCACCACGGCGAACAGCGCCGTGGAGACGAGCCACCACACCCCGCTCCAGACCGCGGTCCCGCGCGCGCCGAGCCGCACCGCGGTGGTGGTGATCCCCGCGTCACGGTCCTCGACGATGTCCTGGACCGCGTCGAAGGCGTGCTTCGCCACGCTCCACGCCATCAGGCCGAGGGCGGCGGGCCACACCGGCGTCACCTCGAGGGCAGCGGGCACGATGACGAGCGGCAGCGCGTAGGCCGCGTTGCTCAGCGAGTCGAGGAAGGGCCGCGCCTTGAAGCGCAGCGGCGGTGCCGAGTAGAAGACGAAGACACCCACGTAGAGCAGGATCGCGACGTTCGCGAGCGGCGGCAGCGTGAGGGCGAAGAGGACGAGGAACGGGACGTTGACGGCCGCCACGGCCCAGGCGATGAGGCGGACCTCGGACTGACGGATCCGCGCACCCTCGATGGAGCCCTTGCGCGGGTTGGCCGCGTCGGTGTCCTGGTCGTAGATGTCGTTGACGCCGTAGATGAGCAGGTTGAACGGCAGGGTCAACCACAGGATCACCGGGAGTGCCCGGAGGTCGAACAGCGAGCCGGTCAGCCAGACGGCGACGAGCCCGGACCCGATCGTGTTGATCCAGAGCACCGGTCGCGAGATGTGGACGAGGCGGCGCACGGCGAGACCGAGCCCCGACGGTGCGGTACTCGACATCGTTCCACCACCGTCTGTCACGAGGTCGAGCGTACGCGCCGCGGGTCGGCACCGCGTGACGGTGCCCGGGCCACACTGGTCGGATGCGCATGATGCTCCTCACCGCAGGCACCCGAGGCGACGTGGAGCCGTTCACTGCGCTGGCACGGCACGCCGCCGCCCGCGGTCACGAGGTCCGGCTGGCACTGCCCGACGACGCCGTCGCACCCGCGGACGTGGACGCCGTGCCCCTCGGCCTGGACGCCCGTCGGGTGCTCGCGCCAGCCGGACGCTCCCCGATCGCGATCGCACACCACGTGCGCTCCGAGGTGCGGCCCGCGATGCGGCGCATGTTCGCCGCCGCGGTGCGGGAGACCGTCGCCTTCGACCCCGACGTGGTGGTGCACCACCCGCTGATCCTCAGTGCCCCGATGGTGGCGGACACGCTCGGCGTGCCCCGCGTGCTGGCGGAGTTCGCGCCCGTGGCGACCCCGAGCGCGCGCTTCCCCGCCGCCGGCGGTCCGACGGCCACCCGTGACCTCGGCTCGGGCAACCGGACCAGCTACGCCGTGCCGCGCGCCGCCGCACGCCTGTTCGACGCCGACGTCGCGCGTGCCGCCGCCGGGTTGCCGGGAGGTCGTGGTCCCGCCCGGCGGTCGTCCTCGCGGGCGACCCTGATGGCGGTCAGCCCCGCGCTGCTGCCGCGTCCGGACGACTGGCCGGAGCGTGTCCACCAGACGGGTGCCTGGTACGAGGACGGACCGGCCGCCGACCCCGCCGTCGCCGCGTTCCTCGACGCCGGCCCGTTCGTCGTGGCGTCGCTCGGTTCGATGGCCTCGCTCGGTCCGTCGGGCGCGGGGGACGCATCTGCGCGCGGACGTGCGGTCGTCAGGGCAGCCCGGTTCCACGGTCTCCGCGTGTTGCTGGTCACCGGGTGGGGCGGCCTCGCGCTGCCGTCGGAGTGCCGCGGTCCGGACGTGCTCGCGGTGCGCTCGGCACCGTTCGACGCGGTGTTGCCGGGCGCGGCCCTCGCGGTGCACCACGGCGGGGCCGGCACCTCACACGCTGTCGCCAGGGCCGGGGTGCCAGCCGTCGTCGTGCCCGTGACCGCCGACCAGCCGTTCTGGGCCGCGCAGCTGCACCGGTAGGGGCTCGCCGCGGCGGCGGTCCCGCTGCGGCGCGTGTCGGCCTGGACGCTCGCTTCGGCGATGGGCGATGCCCTGTCCCGCCGCGAGCGGGCGGCGGAGGTGGGTCGGCTCGTGCGGCGGGAGCACGGCGTGCGGCGGGCGGTCGACGTGCTCGAGTCCCTCTGAGGCCCCGTCCCACCGTCCGTCCCCCGACAGCGGAGGGGTCAGCGGTCGAACAGGCCGCCGAGGAAGTCGTTCCCGAGGTTCGACGCCTGCTCGCCCAGGCCGGATGCCTGCTCGCCCAGGCCGGATGCCTGCTCGCCCAGGCCGGATGCCTGCTCGCCCAGGCCGCCGAGGAACTGCTCGCCCTCGGCCGCGAAGCCCTCGACCCCGCCGCCGAGATCGGCCAGGCCGAGGTCGCCGATCCCGGACGCGATGCCCTCGAAGTCGACGCCGAGGTCCGCGGCACCGGCGAGCACCGGCGCGGCGGCCGCACTGACGACGGCGCCACCGGCGACCGCCACGGCCAGGCCGCCGACCGCCATCGCACCGGCTCCGACCGCGGCGCCGCCGGCGAAGGCACCACCGCGCCCGCCCGTCGACCGGCCGGACCCGCCGAGCACGCGACGGATGAGCCCGGGGCGGGACATCTCCCCGCGGGTCATCGCGCGCGCCATGCTGCCCGACGAGTCGTCGCGCAGGTGCTCGTGCGGGGGCAGCTCGGAGTTGAGTCGGTCACGGACCTGCTGCCGCTGCGCCGGCGTGAGGCGTGCGAACGCGTCGTGGTGGACCTGCTCGAGCTGGTCGGGGTTCGAGGTGCGCAGCAGGTAGTCGTACTTCGCCAGTGCCACCTTGTCGGGGTCGGCCTGGCCGTGCTGCTGCGGTCGGCCACCGTGCTGCGGCTGCCCGTACTGCTGCTGGCTGTACTGCGGCTGCCCGTACTGCTGCTGCTGCTGGCCCTGCTGCTGCTGCTGCTGCTGCCCGTGCGGACGCTGCTGCTGCGAGCGGTCGTCGCCCGTCAGCTTGTCCGCGGCCGTGCGGACGATGTCACGCCAGTCGCTCCCGCCCGAGGACGGCTGCTGGTTGCCAGCGGCGGCGTTCCCCTGACCGCGCTGCTTCTGCATCTGCTTGTCGATGACCTTGGAGGCCATGCCGAGGATCCGGTTGAGGTTCGCCATGCACCAACCTTTGTGATCACACATGTGAGCACTCAGCGACCCACCCGTGCCCGAGCCGTCGAACTCCTGCACATCTGCTGATCCCGCCCGCTCGTGGGTCAGGACAGCACGCGCGCCAAGAACGCGTTCCGGAAGCGCCCGGCCGGGTCGAGGTCGCGCGCGAGGGCCGCGAAGTCGTCGAGCCGCGGGTACACCTCGTGCAGCCGTTCCACGCCCGCCGCCGACACCTTGCCCCAGTGCGGCCGCGGGTCGAACGGCGCGAGGACCGCCTCGATCCGCTCGACCGCCGACGCGACTGCCGCCGGGTCGCGACGGAAGGTGAAGTGCAGTCCGACCGACTGCCGGCCGGTCGAGGGCGCGAGCCACGCGGTGTCCGCCGCGATCGTCCGGACCTCCGCGGCGATGAGCAGCGGGGCGAACACCGGCTCGAGCGGACGGAGGGCGTCGAGCGCCGCGACGGCGTGCGCCGCGGGGATCAGGTACTCCGCCTGGATCTCCGCCCCGGTGGACGGCGTGAAGGTCGACCGGAAGTGCGGCAGCCGCTCGGCCCAGGGGCCGGGGACGCCGCCCTGCTCGGTGACGCTCGCGGCGTCGTTCTCACCCGGGTGCACCGGTCCGTCGGCGCGGCGGGCACCGAGGGCGACGAGGTCGACCGCGGGCCCGGGCTCGTCGACGCGGTGCTTGGTCCACACCTGCCGGGCGCCGCGGTCGTCGAACGAGGTAAACATCGACACTGAGTAGGCATCGGACATCACGTCGTCGAAGTGGGCCGACACGGCGTCCCACGGCAGGTCGAGGTGCACGGTCGTGGCGACCTGGAACGTCGGCTCGATCGCGAGCTCGACCGCGGTGACGACACCGAGCGCCCCGAGGGCCACCCGGTGCGCGTCGAGGTCGTCGTCGGGCGACGAGGCGTCGACCCGGTCGACCGCGCCGGAGGCGCGGACGACGTCGAGGCCGACCACGGCCTGCGCGAGCGAGGGGTTGCGGACGCCCGAGCCGTGCGTGCCAGTCGCGACCGCACCGGCGACCGAGATGTGCGGCAGGGAGGCGAGGTTCGCGAGGGCCCAGCCACGGGCCTCCAGTCCGGACGCCACCTGGCTGTGCGTCATCCCGGCCGCGACGCGCACGACCCGGCGCGTCTCGTCGATCTCGAGCAGCGGCGGGAGACCGGCGAGCGTGACCTGCACGGCGTCGGTGTCGGCGATCTCGTTGAACGAGTGCGTCGACCCGAGCGCCGTCAGGCGCGGCGTGGCCGCGACGAGCTGCTGGAGCTCCGCCACCGAGGTGGGGCGTTCCAGCGCGGAAGCACGGTAGGTGACGTTCCCCGCCCAGTTGGTGCGCGTCGTCGCGGCCACGGTCACGGTCCTAGAACCCGCGGTCGAGACGGTGCCACGCCTGCTGGAGGCGCAGCTCGTCGCGGAACCCGCGGGCCGTGGTGTGCTCGTCGATGACGAGGAACTCGGTGCCGACCATGGTCGCGAGGTCCTCGACGACCTGCAGGCCGACGGCCGTCGTCATCACGGTGTGGTGCGCGGCGCCGGCGGTGAGCCAGGCCTCCGCGGCGACGGGGAACGACGGACGCGGTTCCCAGACGGCGCGGCCGACGGGGAGCTTCGGCAGCGCCTCGGTCGGGGGCACGACGTCGACGACGTTCGCGGTCAGGCGGAAGCCGTCGCGGGTGTCGGAGAGCGCGACCACCACGGCCTCGCCGGCGTCGGCCGTGAAGACCAGGCGCACCGGGTCGTCCTTGCCGCCGATGCCGAGCGGGTGGATCTCGAGCGTCGGCGTCGAGGTGGTGAGCGTCGGCGAGACCTCGAGCATGTGCGCGCCGAGGATCTTCTCCGCGCCCGGGGTGAGGTCGTACGTGTAGTCCTCCATCAGGGAGGCCCCACCGGGCAGACCCGCGCCGGCGACGTTCATCGCGCGGACGAGGACGGCGGTCTTCCAGTCGCCCTCGGCACCGAAGCCGTAGCCGTCGGCCATGAGCCGCTGGACCGCGAGGCCGGGCAGCTGCTTCAGCGTGCCGAGGTCCTCGAAGTTCGTGGTGAAGGCGGCAGAACCGTTCTGCGACAGGAGCGCGCGGAGGCCGAGCTCGATCGCCGCTCCGTCGCGGAGCGCCTGGCGACGAGCGCCACCGTCCTGCAGTTCGGGCACCAGGTCGTAGGAGGCGTCGTAGGTCGCGACCAGGGCGTCGATGTCCTGCTCGCTCGCTGCCTCGACCGCTGCCGCGAGCTCGTTCACGGCCCAGGTGTTCACCTGCACGCCGAGCTCGATCTCCGCCTCGGTCTTGTCGCCCTCGGTGACGGCGACGTAGCGCATGTTGTCGCCGAAGCGCGTGAGCTTGAGCTCGCGGACGGCGGCCGCACCGGCCGCGGCGCGGGTCCAGTTCGTCACCCGCTCCTGCACGCGGGGGTCGGAGACGTGCCCGACGGCCGTGGCGTGCCGGACCCCGAGACGCGCCAGGGCGTACCCGAACTCGCGGTCGCCGTGCGCGGCCTGGTTGAGGTTCATGAAGTCGAAGTCGATGTCGCCCCACGGCAGCGCGACGTTCGCCTGCGTGTGCAGGTGCAGCAGCGGCTTCGTCAGCGCCTGGAGGCCACCGATCCACATCTTCGCCGGGCTGAACGTGTGCATCCACGTGGTGACGCCGATCACCCGGTCGTCCGCACTGGCCTCGATGAGGGCGCGGCGGATGCCGTCGGCGTCCTTGAGGACCGGCTTCCACACGAGCTTGACCGGCAGTGCGCCTGCGAGCTGCGCGTGCACGGCCTTGCTCTGCTCCTCGACCTGGCGGAGGGTCTCCTCGCCGTACAGGCCCTGGGAGCCGGTGAGGAACCAGACCTCGTAGCTGTCGAGGGTGGCCTGGGGGTTCACCTGCGTCATCGCATGGCTCCTTCGGGGTTCTGTCCGTAGACGTTCTGGTAGCGGTCGAAGAGTCGATCGACGTCGTCGGGGGCGATGGCCTTCGGTTCGCCGAGTTGGCGGGAGACGTGCACCGTCCGGGCGACGTCCTCGCACATCACGGCGGCCTTCACGGCGTCCTTCGCGTCCTTGCCGATCGTGAACACGCCGTGGTTCTGCATCAGCACCGCGCGGGAGCGGTGGCCGCTGAGCGTGTCGACGATGCCGCGGCCGATCGAGTCGTCGCCGATGATCGCGAAGGGGCCGACCGGGATCGGTCCGCCGAACTCGTCCGCCATCGCCGTGATGACGCACGGGATCTCCTCGGCGCGGGCCGCCCACGCCGTCGCGTAGGTCGAGTGCGTGTGCACGACGCCGCCGACCTCCGGCATGTTCCGGTACACGAAGGCGTGCGCGGCGGTGTCGGAGGACGGGCCGTGCGCGTTGCCCCAGCCGTCCGCCGGGACGCCGTCGAGGGTGCAGACCACCTGGTTCTCCGGGGTCAGGTCGTCGCTCGACACCCCGCTCGGCTTGATGACGAACAGGTCGGTCCCGGGCACGCGCTGCGAGACGTTCCCGCCGGTCCATATCACCAGGCCGTAGCGGACGAGCTCGCCGTGCAGGGCGGCGACGCGCTCGCGGGCCGCGGCGACGGCCGCCTTCGTCTCGTCGGTGGGCGCTTCGGTCATCGGGTCGGCTCCTTCTGCTCGGTCGCTGCTGTCTGCTCGGCCGGGAGGCGCGGCTCGGCTCCGTCGGTCGGCTCGCCCCGGTCGGCGGGCGCGTCCGGGTCGGTCGGCTCGCCCTGGTCCGTCGGTGCGCCGGTGCGGGTCGCCGCTGCCGCCACGTCCTGCACGGGCAGGGCCGCGCGGTACCGGCCGAGGTAGTCCTGGAACCCCTCGACGTCCCGCTGGTCGGGCTCGGCGACGTGGACGGCGTCCCCGCCGAACACCGTGTCGGCGAGGAAGTCCGCCAGCGACCGGTCGGTGTGCTCGAGGTACGCGGCCAGGACGGCGATGCCCCAGGCACCGCCCTCACCGGCGGTCTCCTCGAGGGCGACCGGCACGCGCAACGCCGCGGCGAGCAGGCGCTGCGGTGCCCCGGGCGTGCGGAAGAGACCGCCGTGCGCGGTCATCCGGTCGACGGCGACGTGCTCGCCGTGCAGGACCTCCATGCCGATCGCGAGGGTGGCGAAGGCGCCGTGGACCTCGGAGCGGACCAGGTTGCCGAGGGTGAACCGGGCGCCCGGTGTGCGGAGCAGCAGCGGTCGGCCGTCTTCGACACCGGTCACGGGCTCGCCGGCCAGGTAGTTGAACGACAGCAGACCACCGGCGTCGGGGTCGGCGTCGGCCGCCTCGGCCAGGAGCGTCGCGTAGACGTCGTCGATGCTCGGTGCCGTGGTGCCGGCGCGCTCCCCCGCCGCCTCGGCGAACCGACCGAACACGCGTGCCCACGCCGCGATCTCGCTCGCACCGTTGTTGCAGTGCACCATCGCGACGGCGTCACCCGTGGGGGTCGTGACGACGTCGAGCTCCTCGTGCGGGGTGGACAGCGCCCGCTCGAGCACGACCATCGCGAAGATGCTCGTCCCGACGCTGACGTTGCCGGTCCGGGGCGCCACCGCGTTCGTCGCGACCATGCCCGTGCCCGCGTCTCCCTCGGGCGGGCAGAACGCCACGCCGGGCTGCAGGGTTCCGGTCGGGTCGAGCCAGGCGGCACCCTCGGGGGTCAGCGCACCCGCGTCCTCGCCGGCGACGAGCACGTCGGGCAGCAGTGCGCGGAGGTCGGGGACGCGCTCGCCGAGCAGGTCCTGCGTGGTCGCGAGCATGCCGGCGTCGTAGTCGCGGCGGCCGGGCTCCCCCGGGGCGCTGTCGACCGGTCCGGACTCGATCGGGAACATCCCGCTCGCGTCGCCGACGCCCAGGACGTCCTGGCCGGTGAGCACCCGATGCACGTACCCGGCGAGGGTCGTGATGCCGGCGAGCTGGGCGACGTGGGGCTCCTCGTCCAGCACCGCCTGCACCAGGTGTGCGATCGACCAGCGCTGCGGCACGTTGAAGTCGAGCGCGGCGCTGAGGCGCTCGGCCGCGGGGCCGGTCGAGGTGTTGCGCCAGGTGCGGAACGGCACGAGCAACTCGCCGTCCTCGTCGAACGCCAGGTAGCCGTGCATCATCGCGGAGACACCGGCGGCGCGGAAGGTCGTGGGGCGGACGCCGAACTGCCGCTCGACGTCGGCGACCAGGTCGGCGTAGGCCGCGCGGACCCCGGTCTCGACGGCGACGAGGGGGTAGGTCCACCGGCCGTCGACGTACTCGTTCTCCCACTCGTGGGAGCCGCTCGCGATCGGCCGGAGGTCCTCGTCGACCAGGACCGCCTTGATCCGGGTGGAGCCGAGCTCGATGCCGAGGGTCGTGCGGCCCTGTTCGACCTGCTGTCGGCGGTCGTCGCTCATGTGTCCTCCCGAGACCTCGTCGTCCTGCGTGAGCGCTCACATCCTGGCACGTGAGCGCTCACGCCTGCAACGCGACGGCGCGCCGCCCTGCTCGCGCGCGCCGGACCCACCCGCCGCCCGCCCGCCGAACGCCCACCGCCCGCTCGCCGAACGCCCTCCGCCCGCCCGCCGAACGGGCCGTTCCCGTAACCCTCGACGCCGCCCGGCGACGGATCCCGCCCGCTCGACGATCCTCACGCGGCGTGTCCTGCCCGCTCGGCGCCGTCCCACTCCACCCGCCTCGCCCGCACACCCGCACCCGCACCCGCCCGGAACCGTGGGGCGCCGGCCGCCCTCCCGCTGAGCGGGCCGTTCCCGTCACACCCGACGCCGCCCGGCGACCGATCTCGCCCGCTCGGCGATCCACGCGCGGAATGTCCTGCCCGCTCGGTGCCCGACCCACTCCGCCCGACTCATCCGCGCCGACCCGCCCGGGTCGTGCTCGCCGAGGTCCCACGACTCGCCGCTCGCGTGCCGTCGGGGTCCCGAGGAGCAGGGCGCAGGCCGCCGAGATGCCGCAATTGCGGAACCCGGGGAACCAGCGCGACGCCGAGCGCGACGCCGGGCCGCCCGGCCTAGGCGCCGACCGTGCTCTCGCGCACCACCAGGGACGGCGTCACCGACACCGACGCGGGCCGGCCACCGGCGACGAGCTCGAGCAGCGACCGCCCGGCGATCCGCCCGAGTTCGTCCAACCGCATGTCGACGGTCGTCAGCGGCGGACGGCTCGCCAGCGCCACCACGTCCCAGTCGTCGTAGCCGGTCACCGCGACGTCGCCGGGGACGCTCCGGCCGGTCTCGCGCAGCCGGTCGCACACCCCGCGGGCGATCTGGTCGTTGCCGCACACCACCGCGTCCACGTCGGCCTGGGCACGGTCGAGCAGGTCCACGGCCTGCCGCCCCCACCGCTCCGACCACTCGCCGTGCATCGGCTCCCCCACCATGCGGTCCCCGAGCACCGACCGGGCTCCGGCCGCGCGGCTGACGGCGGAACGGGCGTCGGCCGGGCCGGAGACCACGGCCACCCGGCGCCGCCCGAGTGCCAGCACGTGCGCCGCGGCGTCGGCCGCACCCCCGGCGTCGTCGAGGGTGACCGACACGTCCGTCGCCGAGGTGGACGGGGTCAGCGCGTAGACGACCGGCACGGGGACGGGGACGTCGATCGGGGGGCGGGCGTCGGCGGAACGGCCGGTGACGATGATGCCGTCGACCCCGCGGGCGACGAGCGAGCGGAGGTAGTGGGCCTCGCGGACGTGATCGTCGCGGGTGTCGGCGAGCAGGACCATGACCTCGCCGGCGGACAGGGCGTCCTCGGCCCCGAGCAGCACCGGCATCGTGAACCGTCCGAACGAGTCCGTCGTGACCATGCCCACGGTGTACGTGCGTCCGGACGACAGCGCACGAGCCCGGGCGTCGCCGACGAACCCGAGCTTCTCGGCGGCGTCCTTCACCCGCGCACGGGTCTCGGCGCGCAGCTGCCCCGTGTCGTTGAGGGCCTTCGAGGCCGTCCCGATCGACACCCCGGCGAGCGCGGCGACGTCGGTGATGCGGGTGGGGCGGCCACTGCGGTCCTGGGGCACGGCAACGTCCTTTCCGATCGGCGGTCGCGGTCCGAGCTTACGCACAGCGGGTCTTGTGCAGCCGCGCGGCCTGCCGTAGCGTCAGCTGCGGAAAGCGCTTTCCGCTCGGATCGCCGCTCGCCGGACGCAAGGAGGCGCCATGACCACCACGACCGCGACCGCCAGTGGTACGCACACCGCGACCCCGGCCCTCCCGACCGAGGACGCACACCTCGCACTCCGCCCGCTGCCCGCCGGGCAGGCCCGCATCACCGGCGGCTTCTGGGCACTCCGTCAGGAGCGCAACGGGCGGGACGCGATCCGCAGCGGGTACCGGCAGCTCGAGGCCGCGGGCAACTTCCGCAACCTCCGCATCGCCGCCGGCGACGAGCAGGGCGAGGCGGTCGGCCCGATCTTCATGGACTCGGACGTCACGAAGTGGCTCGAGGCGGTGGCGTGGGAGTACGGCCGCGCCCCGGCCGACGACCTGCTCGAGCTGCAGCGCGAGGTCACCGCCCTGTACGGCCGGGCACAGGCCGACGACGGCTACCTCGACTCGGTGCAGCAGGTCCGCGGCGCGGGCGAGCGGTACACGGACCTCGAGTGGAGCCACGAGCTGTACTGCGCCGGGCACCTGTACCAGGCGGCCGTCGCCCAGCACCGGGCCACGGGCGACACCGGGCTGCTCGAGATCGCGACCGAGAACGCCGACCACCTGGTCCGCACGTTCGGCGACGGCACCGCACCGGACGGCACGCCGAAGCTGCACGACATCGACGGCCACCCCGTCGTCGAGACGGGACTCGTCGAGCTGTACCGCGAGACGGGCACCCGCGCCTACCTCGACCTCGCGCACTGGTTCGTCGACGCCCGCGGGCACGGCATCATCGAGCGCGCCGGCGGCGAGCCGACGTACTTCTCCGACCGGGTCCCGGCGCGCGAGGCGACCACCGTCGAGGGGCACGCCGTGCGCGCGGTGTACCTGGCAGCCGGAGCGGTGGACGTCGCGATCGAGACCGGCGACACCGAACTCCTCGCTGCGAGCGAGCGGCAGTTCGCCGACATGCAGGCGACGAAGGCGTTCATCACCGGTGGGCTCGGCGCGCGCTGGGACTGGGAGGCGTTCGGCGACCCGTACGAGCTCCCGACGGACCGCGGCTACGCGGAGACCTGCGCCGCGATCGGCGGGATCCAGTGGGCGTGGCGCCTGCTCCTCGCGACCGGGAAGCCCGTCTACGCCGACGCGATCGAGCGCCTGCTCTACAACGCGTTCCTGCCGGGCGTGAGCCTCGCCGGCACCGAGTACTTCTACGTGAACCCGCTGCAGCACCGCGACGCCGCCCACCGGGACGAGAACCGCTCCCCCGCGCACGGCCGCCGCGGCTGGTTCGACTGCGCGTGCTGCCCGCCGAACATCATGCGGACGTTCGCGAGCCTGGACGGCTACCTCGCGACGACGACCGACGGCGGCCTGCAGGTCCACCAGTACGCCACCGCGGACCTCGGACCGGTGCGCGTCGAGACCGGCTACCCGCACGACGGCCGCGTGGTCGTCACGGTCACCGAGGACGGCCCTCTGGCCCTCGGCCTGCGCATCCCCGCGTGGTCGGACACCACGACGGTCACGGGCGCGGGCGGCGAGGCCGACCCGGCCCCCGGCACGCTCCACGTCGTCGAGCGCGAGTGGACCGCCGGCGACACCGTCGAGCTCCGCTTCGACACGACCCCGCACCGGTACGTCGCCGATCCCCGCATCGACGCCGCCCGCGGACAGGTCGCGATCGAGCGCGGCCCGCTCGTCTACGCCGTCGAGCAGGCGGACCAGCAGGGCTTCACGGTCGACGACCTGACGGTCGACGCCACCGCGCCGATCACCGAGGAGCGCCGCGACGACCTGCTCGACGGCGTCGTCACGCTGCGCGTGTCCGGGTCCGCCCCGGCGCAGCACGAGCAGCCAGCGTGGCCGTACCGACGGCTGGACGAGCCGGGAGGCGCTGGTCGCGCCGGGCACGCGACCATCGTCGTCGACGCGGCCGACCCCGGCGACGCGACCACGGGCCTCGAGGCCGGGTCACCCGTCACCGCGACCGCCGTGCCGTACTACGCGTGGGCGAACCGCGGCGCCGCACCGATGCGCGTCTGGCTCCCGCTGCAGCGCTGAGCCGGGTGCCCGACCGGGGCCCGCAGCGCGCCAGGGTCACGCGCTCCGGCGCACCACCAGCTCCGGCCGCAGCAGCGCCTGGTCCATCGGCGCACCCTCGACGACCGCACGCACCGCCGCGAGCACCCGCTCCCCCATCGCCACGAAGTCCTGCCGCACCGTGGTGAGCGGCGGGGTGAAGTGCGCGGCCTCCGGGATGTCGTCGAAGCCCACGACGGCGATGTCGTCCGGCACGCGGAGCCCCTCGTCCGCGAAGGCGTGCAGGACCCCGAGCGCCATCTGGTCGTTCCCCGCGAACACCGCGTCGACGGCGTGCACGTCGATCGTCCGCGCCGCCGCGAAGCCGCTCGCCGGGGTCCAGTCGCCGTCGAGGACGACCGGCTCGAGGCCCGCCTCGCGCATGATCCGCTCGAAGGTGGCGCGGCGCACCTCGGACTCCTGCGACACCGCCGGTCCGGCGATGTGCACGATGCGTCGGTGCCCGCGCGCGAACAGGTGGTCCATCACGAGCGTCGTGCCCGCGGCCTGGTCGATCGCGACGGCGGCCACGCTCGGCGCCGCCGGGGTCAGGGCGTCCCGCTGCACGGCGTTGGCGACGACGACCGGCACCGAGACCGGGATGGTCAGGGACGCGAGGGCGTCGAGCACGCGGTTGTCGGCGGCGACGAGCACGATCGCGGCGACGTCCTGCGCCAGCAGCGTGGTGAGCGCCCCGGACAGGTCGATCGGGCGCGGCTCGTCCGGCAGCGTCGAGAGCAGGACGTGGTAGCCCGCCGACCGGGCCGCCCGCTCGAAGCCGATCGCCGTGCTCGACGGCCCGTACAGCGCGTCGCCCGCGGTGATGATGCCGAGCGCCCGGCTGCGTCCGCCGGCGAGAGCCCGGGCCGCGGCCCGCGGGCGGTACCCGAGGGCCGCGACGGCGTCCGTCACCTGGGACCGGTAGGCCTCGCGCACGGTCGGGTCGCCGTTGATCACCCGGGAGACGGTCTGGTGGGAGACGCCCGCGCGCTCGGCGACGTCGAAGATCGTCGGGGCCTTGCGGCGTCTGCCGCCGGGACCCCCGAGCGCGGTCGTGGTCGTCACCTGGCCGAGCGTAGCGCCCGGTCCGCCCCGCGCGGCAACATCTCGGATCGGTCACGACGAGTTGACACCCCGCCACGGAACCCTCAGTATGTGAGCGCTCACACGAGCACATCCCACGGGGCACAGCAGCCCCGGCACCCGAGTGCGTCGATGTCGACGCGCAGGAACAGAGGTACTTCGATGATGAAGCGCAGGATCGTCGCGGGCGTCGCAGCCTTCGGCATCGCCATCGCACTGGCCGGCTGCTCCGCAGGCGGACGCGGCGCCACCGGCAGCGGTGACGGCGGCGGCGACAACAAGGGCGCCCTGGTCGGCGTCGCCATGCCGACCAAGGTCTCCGAGCGGTGGATCAAGGACGGCGACGCCGTCAAGAGCGACCTCGAGAAGGCCGGCTACAAGGTCGACCTCGAGTACGGCGACAACAAGGTCCAGCAGCAGGCCCAGCAGGTCAGCAACATGATCACCAAGGGCGCGAAGGTGCTCATCATCGCGTCGATCGACGGTGGCGCGCTCTCCGACCAGCTCGACCAGGCGGCGAAGGCCGGCATCAAGGTGATCTCGTACGACCGCCTGCTCACCGGCAACAAGAACGTCGACTACTACGTGTCGTTCGACAACTACAAGGTCGGCGTCGACCAGGCCACCTCGCTGCTGACGGGCCTCGGGCTCGTCGACGCGGACGGCAAGAAGACCGGCAAGAAGGGCCCCTTCAACATCGAGGTCTTCGCCGGCTCGCTCGACGACAACAACGCGGGCTTCTTCTTCAACGGCGCGATGGACACCCTCAAGCCGTACCTCGAGGACGGCACGCTGAAGATCGGCTCCGGCCAGGACCAGCTCTCGCAGGCCGCCACGCAGCAGTGGGACCCGGCGACCGCCAAGGCCCGCATGCAGAACCTCGTCGCGTCGACCTACTCCGGCGGCACGAAGCTCGACGGCGTGCTCTCGCCCTACGACGGCATGTCGATCGGCATCATCTCGGCCCTGCAGGGCGCCGGCTACGGCTCGGGTGACCGTCCGCTGCCGATCGTGACCGGCCAGGACGCCGAGGCCGCCTCGGTCAAGTCGATCATCGCGGGCCAGCAGTACTCCACCATCTACAAGGACACGCGCAAGCTCGCGAAGCAGTCCGTGACGATGGCCGAGGACCTGCTCACCGGCAAGACCCCCGAGACGAACGACGACAAGAGCTACGACAACAAGGTCAAGGTCGTCCCGACCTACCTGTTCCAGCCGACCGTCGTCACGAAGGACAACTACAAGGAAGTCCTCGTCGACTCGGGCTACTACACCGAGGCCGACCTCAAGTAGTCGCAACCATCCACAGGACTGGAGGCGCGGTGCGGCCCCGCACCGCGCCTCCAGTCCGTCTCCACCCGCGCGCACGCGCGGACGACGGAAAGGCGGTCCACATGGCGGACACCATCCTCGAGATGCGGGACATCACGAAGACCTTCCCCGGTGTGAAGGCGCTGCAGGGCGTCTCGATCGAGGTCGAGCGCGGCCAGGTCCACGCGATCTGCGGCGAGAACGGCGCGGGCAAGTCGACCCTGATGAAGGTGCTGTCGGGCGTCTACCCGCACGGCTCCTTCGACGGCGAGATCCTGCTCGACGGCAAGCCGGTGCAGTTCGGTGACATCAACGACTCCGAGAAGGCGGGCGTGGTGATCATCCACCAGGAGCTCGCACTCAGCCCCTTCCTGTCGATCGCCGAGAACATCTTCCTCGGCAACGAGCGCGTCAAGGGCGGGCTCATCGACTGGAACAAGACGAACCTCGAGGCCGCGGCGCTGCTCAAGCGCGTCGGGCTCAAGGACAACCCCGTCACCAAGATCACCGACATCGGTGTGGGCAAGCAGCAGCTCGTCGAGATCGCGAAGGCACTCTCGAAGGAGGTCCGGCTCCTCATCCTCGACGAGCCGACCGCCGCGCTGAACGACGACGACTCGGAGCACCTGCTCGAGCTCATCCGCTCGCTGCAGGCCGAGGGCATGACGGCGATCATCATCAGCCACAAGCTCAACGAGATCGAGGCGATCGCCGACAAGGTCACGATCATCCGCGACGGCAAGACGATCGAGACGCTCGACATGCACGGCGACGACGTCTCCGAGGACCGGATCATCCGGGGCATGGTCGGTCGCGACCTGTCGAGCCGCTACCCGGAGCGCGAGCCGAAGATCGGCGAGGAGCTCCTGCGCATCGAGGACTGGACCGTCCACCACCCGCTCGACGGCTCCCGCGAGATCATCCACCAGGTGAACCTCGACGTCCGCGCCGGCGAGGTCGTCGGCATCGCCGGCCTCATGGGCGCGGGCCGCACGGAACTCGCGATGAGCGTCTTCGGGCACTCGTACGGCACCGGCATCTCCGGCACGGTCTACAAGCGCGGCGTGCCGATCAAGACGAACACCGTGACGCGGGCGATCGACAACGGCATCGCCTACGCCACCGAGGACCGCAAGCGGTACGGCCTCAACCTCATCGACGACATCAAGCGGAACATCTCCGGCTCGGCGCTCGGCAAGCTCGCCGACTGGGGCTTCGTGAACGCGTCGAAGGAGACCACGGTGGCCGGCGGCTTCCTGAAGAGCATGAACATCAAGGCGCCGAACGTCGACGCCGTGACGGGCAAGCTCTCCGGCGGCAACCAGCAGAAGGTCGTCCTGTCGAAGTGGATGTACGCCGACCCCGACGTGCTCATCCTCGACGAACCGACCCGCGGCATCGACGTCGGCGCGAAGTACGAGATCTACACGCTCATCAACGCGCTCGCCGACCAGGGCAAGGGCGTGATCGTGATCTCGTCCGAGCTGCCCGAGCTGCTCGGCATCTGCGACCGCATCTACACACTCTCCGAGGGCACGATCACCGCTGACGTGCCCCGCTCCGAGGCCACACCCGAGGTCCTCATGCAGTACATGACCCAGGAACGGGAGACCCCAGTCAATGAACGCGCTTAAGTCCGCCGCCGGCTACCTGACCGGGCAGCTCCGACAGATCGGCCTGTTCATCGCGCTGATCGTCATCGTCATCTTCTTCCAGGTGGCGACGAGCGGCATCACGCTGGCCCCGATCAACGTCTCGAACATCATCGTCCAGAACAGCTACATCCTGATCCTGGCGATCGGCATGGTCATGGTGATCATCGCCGGCCACATCGACCTGTCGGTCGGGTCGGTCGTCGCCTTCAGCGGCGCGATGGCCGGCGTGATGATCACGCAGTGGGGCATCCCGTGGCCCGTGGCGGCACTCCTCTGCCTCGTCGTCGGTGCGCTCGTCGGCGCCTGGCAGGGCTTCTGGATCGCGTACTTCGGCATCCCGGCGTTCATCGTGACGCTCGCCGGCATGCTCGCCTTCCGCGGTGCCACCCAGATCGTGCTGCAGAACCAGCAGATCTCGCCGTTCCCGGAGGGCTTCCGCTCGCTCGGCTCCGGCTTCCTGCCGTCGTTCGGCACCACGGGCTACGAGCCGCTCACGATGATCCTCGGCATCGCGGCCGCCGCCGTCATGGTGATCTCCGCGTTCCGTGGGCGCATCACGCGCCGCAAGTACCAGCTCGAGAGCGAGCCGTTCGCCTGGTTCATCGTGAAGACGGCCTTCGGCGCCGCACTCGTGATCTACGTGGCGCTGCTGCTCGCCAGCTACAACGGCACCCCGATCGTGCTCGTCGTGCTCGGCCTGCTCGTGGTCGTCTACTCGGTGGTCATGCGCAGCTCGGTGTTCGGTCGCCACGTCTACGCGATCGGTGGCAACGCCCTCGCCGCGCAGCTGTCCGGCGTCAAGACCAAGCGCGTCACGTTCCTGCTCTTCGTGAACATGGGCGTCATCGCGGCCCTGGCGGGCGTGGTCTTCACGGGCCAGCTCAACCTGGCCGCCCCGGGTGCCGGCAACGGCTTCGAGCTCGACGCCATCGCGGCCGTGTTCATCGGTGGCGCCGCGGTCACCGGCGGCATCGGCACGGTGCCGGGTGCGATCGTCGGTGGTCTCATCATCGGCATCCTGAACAACGGCATGTCGATCCTCGGTGTCGGCACCGAGTACCAGTCGCTCATCAAGGGCCTGGTGCTGCTCGCCGCCGTCGCGTTCGACGTGTTCAACAAGCGCCGGGCAGCGTCCGCGCGCAAGTAGCGGTCGGTCCCCGGCCGCCGAGGCTCGGGTCGGCGGACAGTTTCGTGGTCGTGGGACCACGGGACCGTCCGCCGGCCCGAGTCTCGTTGCGTCAGGACGTCAGGACGGCCCACCCGGCGGCCGGGAGGCGCAGGGTGCCGTCCCGCAGGTCGCCACCGCCCGCCTCGACCCGCGTCGCGTCGGCGGCGGGCAGCTCGACGGGGTCGTCCGCCAGGTTCAGGGCGGTCACCACCGCGACGTCGGCCGTCGCGGTGCGCAGGACGACCGCGGTGTTGGTCAGGTGGACGACGTCGGTGTGGGCGCGGTGCAGCCACGGGTTGCGCCGCCGCAGGGCCACGAGCGCCTCGACCGCGTGGGTCAGGTCGGTCGGCTCGGGCGCGGTCGACGGCAGCTCCGGTCGCACCGCGTCGTCGCCGCCCTCGCGCTCCTCCTTGACCGCGGTCCAGCCGTACTCGTCGCCGGCGTAGACGACGGGCGTGCCCGCGACGGTGAACAGCACCGCCGCCGCGTGCCCCGCGAACCGCTCCCCCACCGCGCTCGCGATGCGGGTGACGTCGTGGTTGCCGACGAAGGTCGTCGGGACGAACGTGCCCAGCAGAGCGTCGTGCCGTTCGACCGCGTGCGCGAGCTCGAAGCAGTTCCGGTCCGCGATGCCGTGCCAGACCGCCTGCCACAGCTCGTACTGCGTGGTCGAGTCCATCGTCGACTGTGCGACGACGGCCGCCGCGTCGCCGTGGATGACCTCGCCGCTGAACCACGCGTCGGGGAAGCGCTCCCGGACGCGCGGCAGCACCCGCGCCCAGAACGCCGGCGGCACCGCGTAGGCCGCGTCGAGCCGCCACCCGTCGATGCCGCGCCCCAGCCAGTACGTCATCACCTCGACCACCAGGTCCTCGGCGGCACGGCCCTCGTGGTCGAGCGCGACGAGGATGTCGTGCCCCTCGAAGTCCCGGACCGGCACGGGGTCCCCGGCCTGCCAACCGGACCGCTCGACCGCGAAGAGCTCCGCGGTCGGGGCGTCCGGGCCCTGTTCCTCGAGCGCACGGAAGGCGGGGTGCTCGCGCCCGACGTGGTTGAACACGCCGTCGAGCACGACCCGGACGCCGCGCTCGTGGGCAGCCCCGACGAGTGCGTCGAGGTCGGCGTCGTCGCCGAGCCGCGGGTCGACCCGGAAGTGGTCGACCGTGTCGTACCCGTGCGTCGAGCTCGCGAACACCGGGCCGAGCAGCAACCCGTTCAGCCCGAGGTCGACCACGTGGTCGAGCCAGGGCACGAGCCGCTGGAGCCGGTGCTCGACGGCACGCTCGTCGACCGGGGTCCCCGGTCGGACGTCGGCGCCGACGGCCCCGAGCGGGTAGACGTGCCACCACATGACGTGCTCGACCCAGGCGGGCTCGTGCGGGCGGAGGGGATTCGGGACCGGGTTCACCGCTCCGATGCTGCCAGCCGGGTCCGGGCTGTGCACAGGTCCGGACCCGGGGACGAGGATGGGTGCATGGGACGATCGATCAGGACCGCCGAGGACGCGGCGGCGTCGGAGCAGGCGCACGCGGAGCGGACCTGCGCATCGTGCGGCCGCCGGATGCCGTCGTCGGCCCCGCACGACGCGAAGTACTGCTCGGCGGCGTGTCGGAAGCACGGCCTCGACGACACCGACCGCGCGCTCGAACAGCGGATCGACGAGCTCCTCGCCGCCCGTGCGCGGAGCGCGAGCATCTGCCCGTCCGAGGTCGCCCGGTCCGTCGCCCCGGACGACTGGCGCCCGCTCATGGAGCCGGCACGACGAGCGGCCCGGCGGATGGTGGCGCGGGGCGAGGTCGAGATCACGCAGCACGGCAGTGTGGTCGATCCGTCCACGGCGAAGGGCCCGATCCGGATCCGCCGCCCCCGGTAGGGAACACCTGTCGTCGGCACGCGTTGCACCCGACGATGACGACCACCACAGAACCGATCCCCGCCCGCCCCGAAGCCCTCGTCGTGGGGGCCAGCGGCATCACCGGCTCCGCCCTCGTCGACCACCTGCTCGACCTCGGGTGGGCCGTGACCGCGCTCTCCCGCCGTCCGCTCCCCCGCGACGGCGTCCGGACCGTCCCCGCGGACCTGCGCGACCCGGACTCGCTCCGGGCGGCGCTGGCGGACGAACGCCCGACGCACGTGTTCTTCACCGCCTGGCAGCGACAGGACACCGAGGCCGAGAACATCCGGGTCAACGGCGGCATGGTCCGGGACCTGCTCGCCGCCCTCGCGCACGCGCCGCTCGAGCACGTCGCGCTCGTCACCGGCCTGAAGCACTACCTCGGCCCGTTCGAGGCGTACGCCGCCGGCGAGATGCCGGACACGCCCTTCCACGAGGAGGAGCCGCGCCTGGACACCCCGAACTTCTACTACGCGCAGGAGGACGAACTGTTCGGCGCCGCCGAGCGCCAGGGCTTCACGTGGTCCGTGCACCGCTCGCACACGGTGATCGGCCACGCGGTCGGCAACGCGATGAACATGGGCCTGACGATCGCGGTCCAGGCCACGCTCGCCAAGGAACTCGACCTCGACTTCGTCTTCCCCGGCAGCGAGGCGCAGTGGAACGGCCTGACGGACATGACCGACTCGGGCATCCTCGCCGAGCACATGGTGTGGGCGGCGACCAGTCCCGAGGGGGCAGACGAGGCGTTCAACGTGGTCAACGGCGACGTCTTCCGCTGGCGGTGGATGTGGCCGCGGCTCGCCGCGCACCTCGGCGTCGACCCGGCACGCGTCGTCGGGTACGCGGACCGTCCGCGCCCGCTCGAGGAGCAGATGGCCCCGCACGAGTCGGCGTGGGCGGACATCGCGGAGCGGCACGGACTCGTCGAGTCCGACATCGCGCGCCTGGCGTCCTGGTGGCACACCGACGCCGACCTCGGCCGTGCGATGGAGGTCGTGACCGACATGGGCAAGAGCCGCGAGGCGGGCTTCACGGCCTTCCGCCGGACCGAGCGCGCCTTCACCGAGCTGTTCGACCGCTACCGCGCGGACCGGCTCGTCCCGTAGTCGTACCCCGCTGGTACCGGTCGGGGTACAGCAACCTCCGGCCCTGCCGCGAGCCGTCCACCGAAGGGTGGTTGTGTCGAGTGCACAGGCGCCGGGGACCCTCGGCGGTTCCCGGAGGAAGGAAGCACCATGTCGCTCGGAGACAAGGCCAAGGACGTCACGCAGAAGGTCGCCGGCAAGGTCGAGGAGGCCGTCGGCAAGAAGACCGACGACGCCGAACTCAAGCACCAGGGCCAGAAGGACCAGGTCATGGGCGAGGGTCGCCTCGACAAGGAGAAGGCCAAGGACGCGTTCGACGGCAAGTGATCGTCGATCACCCGTGACGCCCGCACCGCTCGACGGTGCGGGCGTTCGTCGTTCCGGGCCGTCGCCGACGTCGGCCTGGCCGTCGACTCAGAACGCGTAGCGGATGGTGCAGGACGGCAGGTGCTCGGCGACGAGCTCCCGGAAGCGCTCCACGAGCTGCCCCTTCATCCCCGACCGGTAGCGCACGTTGACGGCGCCGTTCTGCGACACCTTCTGCTCCTGCAGGTCGGGACGCCAGAGCAGGTCCTCGGCCTTCGGGTGCCAGCCGAGGTTCACCTCGTGCAGGGGCTGGTTGTGCGTGAGGAAGATCACCTCGGCGGCGAGCTGCGCCTTCGCGGCCGGTGACAGCACGTCGTCGACCTGACGGAGCAGCTCGGCCCAGTCGGCCTCCCACGTCTGGGTGAGGATGACCGGCGAGAAGTTGAGGTGGACCTCGTACCCGGCGTCGACGAAGTCGTTCACCGCGGCGATGCGCTCGGCGATCGGGCTCGTGCGGATGTCCGTCACCTTCGCGGTCTCGTGCGGCATGAGGGAGAACCGGATGCGCGTGCGCCCCAGCGGGTCCCAGTCGAGCAGGTCGCGGTTGACGTACTTCGTGGCGAACGAGGCCTTCGCCGTCGGGGTCATCCGGAACAGGTCGCAGAGGTCGCGCACGTTGTCGCTGATCATCGCGTCGACCGAGCAGTCGCTGTTCTCGCCGATGTCGTAGACCCAGGCGTCCGGGTCGCACTGGTTCGGCTCGGTCTTCGGGCCGTGCTTGGCGATGTTCCTGGCGACGTGCTTCGTGATCTGCTCGATGTTCGCGAACACCGTCACCGGGTTCGAGTACCCCTTGCGGCGCGGGACGTAGCAGTAGGCGCACGCCATCGCGCAGCCGTTCGCGGTCGACGGGGCGATGAAGTCCGCGGAGCGACCGTTCGGCCGGGTCACGAGGGACTTCTTGACGCCGAGCACGAGCGCCTCGGTCTTGATCCGCACCCAGCGCTGCACGTTCCGCTCGTCGCCGTGCACCTCGGGGATGTTCCAGTGCGAGGCGACGGGCACGATCTCGGCCTCGGGCCAGCGCCCGACCACCTCCTGCCCCCGCGGGAGCTGGAGGGCGGCGTCCTCGGCGTAGATCCGCTTGACGTCGAGCATCGGACGGGTGCGCGCTTCGGTCATCGACACCTGTCTACCGCCGACCACCGACGGTGCAGACTCGGGAGCATGACCGCCGAGCCCGACGACCACTTCTTCGTCGTGGACGGCCGCCGCTGGCGCCGGACCGACCCCGCGCTCCCGGAGGACGTCGCCGCGGCCCTCCGCTCCCACCTCGGTCGCGGTCGCAACGCGGTGAAGCGGGCGAAGCAGGCCGGCGACGAGGACGCCCTCGCTGCCGCCCGGCACCGCAACGGCCTGGCGAAGCACGGCCTCGGCGAACGCGGGCCGGAGTGGTGGTCGCGCCCCGAGGCCGACCGGATCGCCGACGCCCGTCGTGCCCTGGCCGACCTCGACGCCCTCGACGCGGACTCACCGTGACGATCCTGACCCGGTAGCCCCGTCCGGACGGTCGTGTCGGTCCGGCTCCCCCGCGTCGCCGTCCGCCTGACCGAGGACCGACTCGAGTACGTCGGCTTCCTGCTCTCGTGGTCCGCACCGCGGGCCGGGATCGACACCGTGCTCGACGACGCCTTCGTCGAGTGGCGGGACGAGCGCGGTGTCGAGCACCGGCGGCAGATCGGGTTGCTGACCCGAGCATGGGAGGACGACGGCACGAGGTCCGCTCCGCGGTGGCGCTGGCGCCGCGAAGGGTTGCTCCGGGTGCGCCACTGGGCGGACGCCCGCGCCTGCTGATCCTTCCCAGGACGCCCGCGATGGGAAGCGAGAACGGGCGTACCCGGTCGGGCGTTCCCACCAGGGACGCCCGTTCCGACCAGCTCCGCCCGATCCTCCGCGGCGGTCAGCGCAACGCGGCGCGGAGCAGCGGCAGGAGGGCATCGCCGTCCGTGCCGCGGACGACCGGGACCCCGGCGAGCTCCGAGGTCCCTCCGGCGTCCCGGGCGTCCGGCGCCACCTGTCGCAGCGCGATGGCGTCGACCGACCCGGGGTGCGCGCGGGCGAACTCCTCGTAGAGGTCCGGATCGTGCTCGCCGTCGTCGCCGATCAGCACCCAGGACACCTCGGGCAGGTCCTCGTGCAACCGCACGAGCGAGGAACGCTTGTGCTCCGAGCCGTCGCGGAACCACCGCGTCGGCGTGATGCCCCAGTCGGTCATCAGGACGGCGCCCGCGGGGAACCCCTGCTTCCGGAGGAAGCGTGTGACGACACCGGCGAAGTTCCACGGCCCATTGCTGAGGTACACCGTGGCCGCTCCCTCCTGTCGGCGAGCGGCCTCGCGGACGAGGGCCGCCATGCCGGGGACCACCCGGCGGGTCGAGCTCGTGCCGAGGAGCGTGCGTCGTGCCGCCTGCAACGGGTGCCCGATCCCGGTCACCCAGACCGTGTCGTCGATGTCGCAGACGACACCCCGTCGTGCGGTGACGACGTGGACCGGGACCCTGGCCGGGGGCCGGCCGTCCACGTGCAGCAGCGCCGTGGCCGGACCGTCGCCGAGCGGCTCGTCCAGCGGGACCGTCACGTCGACCAGCCCACCGTCGTCGCTCGACACGGTGGTCGTCACACCGGCGAGCTCGACGCGCACCTCGGCCGCCGGGCACTCCAGGGTGAGGAGCCGCCGCCACGCAGCGACACCACGGCGGGCAGCGGGGTCGGCCGACGCCGGAGCGAGCACGACGCGCGCGAGGACCCGCGCCTGGTGCGTGCTCGCGTAGCCCGAGTACGGGAGCAGTGCGGGCCGCCACCCGACGCGCTCGGCGAGCGCCGACGCCCCTGCCCGGAGCCGGGTCCCCGTCGCGTACGCGACCGGGACGGCCCCCTGCTGGACGGCACGCAGGAGACGGGTCAGGGCAGCCATCGGCCCACCCTACCGACGCGTCCGTGAGCGGAGCCGGGTGGACGCCGGGCCCAGCACCGGGATCCTCCGCCGTGCATACGATGGCCGGATGACCGTGCCCGAGGACAGCCCGATCCGGTACGTCGCCGTCGGCGACAGCTTCTCCGAGGGCGTGGGCGACGAGGGGCCGGCGCCGTTCACCGGGTGGACGGGGCGGCTCGCGAGCGCCCTCGCGGCGACCACGAGCCAGCCGGTCTGGTTCGCGAACCTCGCTATCCGCGGACGGTTGCTCGACGGGGTGCTCGGCGAACAGGTGCACCAGGCACTCGCCCTCGACCCGCAGCCGACCCTCGTGACGTTCTGCGCGGGCGGCAACGACCTGCTGCGGCCCTCCTTCGACATCCCCGCGCTGATCGGGCGGCTCGGAGCGGCCGCCGAACGCTTCCGGGAACGCGGCATCCTCCTGGCGCTCGTGAGTCCGGCAGACCCGAGCGCGCGGCTCCCCCTCGGACGGTTGATCAACCGCCGTGGCGACGCGTGGGCCACCGCGTTGTCGGAGCTCGCTGCGGAGCGGGGACTGCCGTTCGTCGACGTCTCACGGGACGTCCAGCTCGGCCAGCCGGAGTTCTGGTCGACCGACCGCCTGCACATGAACGCGCTCGGGCACCAGCGCGTGGCGGAACTGGCGCTCCGCGCGATCGCCGACGGCCCCGGCCCGGTCGACGCGGCAGCACCCGAGGCCGTGGGGACCCGCCTGGCCGAGGAGCTGCGGTACTACCGCGAGTACGTGGTGCCCTGGCTCGGTCGGCGGATCAGGCGCCGGTCGTCCGGGGACGGCCGGACCGCGCCGTTCCCGACGTGGACGCCCGTGTCCTGATCCGCCGGCCCGTCAGGCCTCGGTGTGCCCCAGGTCCGGCTCGGCGAGCAGGCAGACCGTACGGGACGCCGCCGCGTGCAGCTCCAGGACGACGACCTCGTTCCGACCGGCACGGAGCACCGGACCCGGCACGGCCAGGGTCTTCTGGGGTCCCCGCGACCAGTACCGGCCGAGGCAGAAGCCGTTGACCCAGGCGACACCCTTGCGGAAGCCGTCGAGCGACAGGTACCGGTCGTCGGCCGTCGCCAGCTCGAACGACCCCGCCGCGACCACCGGACCGGCGAGCACGTCGCCACCCGTCGGCACGACGTCTGCCAGTGCCGACAGCGCTGCCGGGGCGATCGGGTCGAGGGCGAGCGGCGACGCGGACCACCGGGCGAGCGGCACGCCGTCGACGGCCACGCCGCCGATCAGGCCCTTCGGCTCGCCGATGCGGGGCCCGTAGTCGACGCGGCCCTGGTCCTCGACGAGGAGCTCGAGCGTGCCGACGACCGGCGGGAGGGCGATCGCCCGGTCGTGGTGCTCGCGTTCGAGGACGCCGACGACCACCCCGTCGACGGAGACGACCGCACGGTCGCGGACCTCGGTGCCGACGGTCAGGACGCCCCCGGTGGGCAGGTCGACCTCGGTCCGGTACAGCACGAAGCCGCTCGCAGCGCCGAGGGCGTCGAAGGTCGGCGGCTCGTCGTGCGTCGACCAGTCGGTGAGCGTGGGCAGCAGGGAGCGGAGCGACGCGACGCGGTCCAGGCGGACGGCGAGGTCCGTGGCGGGGGTGACCCGTGCCTCCCGGCCGCTCGGATCGTCATACGGATCAAGGCGACCCGAACCACCCTCCCGCATCGACTCGGGCAGCGGCGGGACGGGCGCGTAGCGCTCGATCACCGCGCGGAAGGCGTGGAACTTCGCCGTCGGGCGACCTGCCTCGTCGAGCGGAGCGTCGTAGTCGTACGAGGTCGCGATCGGACGGTACACGCCCTTGTCGTTCGCGCCGTTGGTGAAGCCGAAGTTCGTGCCGCCGTGGAACATGTAGATGTTGACGGAGCCGCCGGCGGCGAGCAGGTCGTCGAGGTCCGATGCCGACGCGGACGCCGGGGTGGTGTGGTGGTGCTCGCCCCAGCTGTCGAACCAGCCGTCCCAGAACTCCGAGCACATGAGCGGCCCGGTCGGCTGCGCCTGGCGGAGTCGCTCGAGCCGCGCGGTGGAGCGCGAGCCGAAGGAACCGGTCTTGTGGAGCGAGGGCAGCGACCCGTCCTCGAGCATCGAGTCCATCGGCTGGTCGACGCTCGTGAACGGGACGGTCAGGCCGATGGCCCGGTGCATCGCCTCGAGCTCCCGCAGGTAGGACGCGTCCGAGCCGTAGGCGCCGTACTCGTTCTCGACCTGCACGAGCACGATCGGCCCGCCCTGGTCGATCTGGCGCGGGACGAGCACCGGGGCGAGGTGCTCGAGGTACTCCCGCACGGCGGCGAGGAAGCCCGGCTCGTTCCGGCGGACGCCGACGGTGCCGTCGGCGAAGAGCCAGTACGGCAGCCCGCCGTTGGTCCACTCGGCGCAGATGTAGGGCCCGGGGCGGACGATGGCGTGCATGCCCTCGGCGGCGACCAGGTCGAGGAACCGGCCGAGGTCGAGGCCGCCGGTCAGGTCGAACACACCGGGACGGGGCGCGTGAGCGTTCCACGCGACGTAGGTCTCGACGGTGTTCAGGCCCATCAGCTTCGCCTTGCGGATCCGGTCCTGCCAGAGGTCCGGGTGCACGCGGAAGTAGTGGATCGCGCCGGACAGGACCCGGTGCGGCTCGCCGTCGAGCAGGAAGTCGGTCTCGCCGATGGCGAAGCGCATGAGGTGACTCGTTTCGTACGACGGGGCCGTGCGGACGGGAGTGTCCGCACGGCCCCGGTGGGGGTGTGACGGGGTGCTACTTGGAGGTGACCGTGAAGCCCTGGTCGTTGCCGTACTTCACGAGGGCCTTCTGCCAGGCCTGCAGCCCGCTCTCGAGCGAGGTGCCCTTCTCGTACGACTGCCCGACGGTGTCGGCGTAGACGCTGTTCGCGTACACCTGGTACGGCAGGTAGGTGAAGTCGTTGGCCGACGTCTTCGACGCGTCCACGAGCACCTCGTTGATCTGCTGGCCACCGAAGTACGACGGCTTCTCCTGCAGGAACGAGCTCGAGTCGAGGTCGGCGGTGGTCGACGGGAAGCCGCCGGACTCCATGAAGACCTTCGTCGACTCCTCGGAGGAGTTCAGCCACTTGAGGAAGCCCGCGGCGAGGGCCGGGTTCTTCGACTGCTTCATGACGACCTGGGAGCTGCCGCCGTTGCTCGCGGTCTGGGCCTGGCCGCCGTCGTAGGTCGGCATCGGGGCGACGCGCCAGTCACCGGCGGACTCCGGGACGCTCGCGATCAGGTTGCCGGGCATCCAGGCACCGGTCACCATCGTGGCGATCTGGCCGTTGCCGAGCTGCTTGTACCAGTCGTCGGTCCAGCCGGTGGTCTTCGAGAGCAGGCCCTGCTCGACGAGCTGGTCCCACGTGCTCGCCCACTTCTTGGTGCCGGCGTCCTCGAGGTTGATGGTGATCTTGTCGCCGTCGGTGGTGAAGGGCGTGCCACCGGCCTGGGCGATCATGCTCGTGGTGAAGCCGGCGTCGCCGGAGTCCGCGGCGATGTACGCCTCGGGGTCGGCGGCGTGCAGCTTCTTCGCGGCGGCGATGTACTCGTCCCACGTCTTCGGCACGGCGATGTCGTACTTCGAGAAGACCTTCTCGTTGTAGAACAGCGCCATGGGGCCGGAGTCCTGCGGCAGGCCGTAGACCTTGCCGTCCATCGCGACGTTGCTCCAGGTGCCCTTCGAGAACTTGCTCTCGAGGTCGCCGAAGCCGTACGACGACAGGTCGACGAGCGAGTCGGACAGCGCGAACTGCGGCAGCGCGTAGTACTCGACCTGCGCGACGTCGGGGGCGCCCGAGCCGGCCTTGATCGTGTTCTGCAGCTTCGTGTACTGGTCGGCGCCGGTGCCGGCGTTGACGAGGTTGACCTTGACCTTCGGGTACTGCTTCTCGAAGGCGGCGACCTGCGCCTTGGCCGAGGGGGTCCAGGACCAGTAGGTCAGCGTCCCGCCGTCCTTCAGGGCCTTCGCGATGTCGTCGGACGAACCGCCCGCGGACGAGCCGCCGGAGGCGCAGGCCGCGAGGGCGATCGCGGCGGTGACGCCGATGGCGAGGGCGCTGAGCCCGCGCCGGATGCGCTTGTGCATTCGGGTGCCTTTCACTTCTTTGTGAAGAAGGGACTTCTTCGTGGAGAGGGGGTGGTGCTGCTGCGTGTCGGTCGGGAGGCGCGGGGCGGGCTGCCGGCGTGCCTCCCGTCCGGCGGGTCAGGCCTTGACGGAGCCGGCCGCGAGGCCGGACTGCCAGAAGCGCTGGAGGAAGAGGAACGCGACCACGATCGGGATGATCGTGAGGAGCGAACCGGTGACGACGAGGTTGTAGATCGGCTGCGCGCCGGACCCGGTGGCCTGCGCGTTCCACTGGTTGAGGCCGACCGTGAGCGGGTACCACTTCGGGTCGCTCAGCATGATGAGCGGCAGGAAGTAGTTGTTCCAGGTGGCGACGACCGCGAAGAGCAGGACCGTGACGACACCGGGCGTGAGGAGCTTCAGCGCGATGGTGAAGAAGATCCGGAACTCGCCGGCGCCGTCCATGCGGGCGGCCTCGATGAGCTCGGTCGGGATCGCGTCGATCGCGTACGTCCAGATGAGGTACATGCCGAACGGGCTGATGAGCGACGGCAGGATGATCGCCCACGGGGTGTTCGTCAGGCCGAACTGCGAGAAGAGCAGGAACGTCGGGACGGCGAGGGCGGTGCCCGGCACGGCGATGGCACCGAGGACCACGGCGAACACCGCGCGGCGGCCGGGGAACTGGAACTTCGCCATGCCGTAGCCGGCGACGGTCGCGAGGAGCGTCGCTCCCCCGGCGCCCACGACGACGTACAGCAGCGTGTTGCCGAGCCACTGCATGAAGATGCCGTCGTTGTACGTCAGCGTGTCGACGATGTTCTGCCAGAGGTTGAAGTCACCGCCGAACCAGAGCCCGAAGGTCGACAGGAGCGATGCCTGCGTCTTCGTGCTGTTCACGAGCAGGTAGAACAGCGGAGCGAACGAGTAGACGACGAAGACGACCATCACGGCGGTCAGCAGACCGGAGCGCTTGACCTTGCGACCGGCGACCGGCGCGCGGCCCCGACCCGGACGGGAGGCACGGGTCGCCCGGTCGCGCGGGTCGCGCTGCGTCGTGGTCGCCTCGGTGACCGTGGCCGGCGTGGTCGCGCCGGCGGCGGGCTGCTGCAGGGTGCTCATCGGTTCTCCTGGCGGGTTCCGCGGACCTGGACGACGTACGCGATCACGGCGGTGATGACACCCATGACGATGGCGACGGTCGCGGAGTAGTTGAACTGCTGGCCGCTGAAGGACAGCGAGTAGGCGTACATGTTCGGGGTGAAGGAGCTGCCGATGACGTTCGGGGCGAGCGTCTTCAGCAGGTTCGGCTCGTTGAAGAGCTGGAAGCTGCCGATGATCGAGAAGATCGTCGCGATGACCATCGGGCCGCGGAGGGCCGGCAGCTTGATCGAGAACACGGTCCGCATCGGGCCGGCGCCGTCGAGCTCGGCGGCCTCGTACAGCTCGCCCGGCACGACCCGGAGGGCGGCGTAGAAGATCAGCATGTTGTAGCCGAGGAACTCCCACGTGACCACGTTGCCGATCGACGTGAGGACCCAGCTCGCGCTGAACGGCTGGAGCAGGTCGATGCCGATGAGGTCGTTCGCCGCACCGGTCAGGCCGAACTGGTTGCCGTAGATGAAGCCCCAGATGAGCGCCGCGACGACACCGGGGACGGCGTAGGGCAGGAACACCGCGATGCGGAAGAACCCGGTGCCCCACAGGCGGGCGCTGTCGAGGGCGAGGGCGGCGACGAGCGCCAGCCCGAGCATGATCGGCACCTGCACGAGCAGGAAGAGCGTGACGCGGCCGAGGCCCTGCCAGAACGCGCTGTCCTGGAAGAGCTGCACGTAGTTGGCGAACCAGACGAACTGGTTGCCGCCGACGAGCTGGTCGCGGAACAGGCTGAGCCAGAGCGCGTACCCGATCGGGACGATCAGCATGGCCACGAGCACCACGACGAAGGGGCCGACGAAGAGCCAGCCGGTGTACCGCCCCCGGGGCTTCGGGCGGCGAGCGGACGGCCGCGGGGCGGAGGCCGCCTCGGCCGGGCGCGCTGCGAGCGTGCTCATGTGACTCCCTTGTCTGCTGCGTCCGGGTCCTCCGGGTCGAGCGGCTGCGCTCGTCCGCGCGGTGGCGGCGATCCGGAGGGACGTCGATGTTGACGTCAACATCGAACGACGTCACCGTAGCATGGCAACGTCAACATGCGCTAGCGTGCGGGCATCCCGGTCGTCGTCCCTGCGACCGGCGGACCGGGGAGGAGCGTGCGTTGAGCACCGAGCTGACCGCTGCGCGACGCGCCCCGTCGATGGCCGCCGTCGCCGATGCCGCCGGCGTCTCCATGCAGACCGTCTCGCGGGTGGCGCGCGGCTTCGACAACGTCAGCCCGGAGACGCGCGAGCGGGTGCAGCGCGCCATGGACGAACTCGGCTACCGACCGAACCGGGCCGCGCGGGCCCTGCGGTCCGGACGCTTCCGGACCATCGGCGTCGTCATGTTCACGCTCGCGTCCTTCGGCAACATGCGCACGCTCGAGGCCATCTCCGCCGCAGCGGCCGCCGCGGACTTCACCATCACGCTGCTCCCGATGGCGTCGCGTACCGGCGAGGGTGTCCGGTCGGCGCTGTCCCGGCTGCACGAGCAGGCCGTCGACGGTGTCGTGATCGTGATCGAGTCGCACATCATCGACACCGCCGAGGTCGCGCTGCCCGACGGCGTCCCCCTGGTCGTCGTCGACTCCACGGGCACCACCGACCGGCCGTCCATCGACATCGACCAGGCCGAGGGTGCCCGGCTCGCGACCCAGCACCTGCTCGACCTGGGCCACGAGACCGTCTGGCACGTCGCCGGCCCGGACGGGTCGTACTCCGCGGACCGACGGCTCGCCGCCTGGCGCGACACCCTCGAGCACGCCGGACGAGCGGTCCCCCCGGTCTTCACCGGCGGGTGGGCGAGCTCGGACGGGTACCGGGCAGGGCAGGAGATCGCGGCGCGACCGGAAGTGACGGCCGTCTTCGCGGTGAACGACCAGACGGCGCTCGGGGTGCTCCGCGCCGCGCACGAGGCCGGTCGGTCCGTGCCGGGCTCGCTCAGCGTGGTCGGCTTCGACGACTTCCCCGAGTCGGAGTCCTTCTGGCCGCCGCTCACCACCGTGCACCAGTCGTTCGACGAGGTGGGCCGCCGTGCCGTCGCGACGCTCCTGGCGCAGATCGAGGGTGCGCCGGCCGGACCGTCGACCGACCTCGTGCCGGTGCGCCTGGTGGAGCGCGCGAGCACGGCGCCGCCCGCCTGACCCTCCCCCGCTCCCGGCCGGGCACCGACCACCGCGGAGCAGACTGACGGCATGACCACGTTCACCTCCGTCACCGTGCTCGGCGCCGGCGTCCTCGGCACGCAGATCGCCCTCCAGACCGCTCGGCACGGCGTCCCCGTCGTCGTGTACGACATCAGCGACGACGCCGTCGCGGCCGGCCGGGAGCGTCTCGCCGGCATCGTCGAGCAGTACCTCGGCGACGTCGGCGAGGACGCCCGCCCCGACGCCGACGCCGCCGTCGCGCGGATCGACTTCGCCACCGACCTCGCGCAGGCCGTCGCCGCCGCCGACCTCGTGATCGAGGCGGTCCCCGAGCGGCTCGACCTGAAGCGCGACGTGTACGCGCGGCTCGCCGAGGTCGCACCGGCCGACACCGTCTTCGCCACGAACTCCTCGACCCTGCTGCCGAGTGCGATCGCCGACGCGACCGGCCGCCCGGACCGCTTCCTCGCGCTGCACTTCGCGAACCACGTCTGGCGGCAGAACACCGCCGAGGTGATGGGCACCGAGCAGACCGATCCGGCCGTGTTCGAGCGGGTCGCCACCTTCGCCGAGGAGATCGGGATGGTGCCGATCCGCCTGCACAAGGAGCAGCCCGGCTACGTGCTCAACTCGCTGCTCGTGCCGCTGCTCGACGCTGCCGCCGGCCTGGTCCTCCGCGGGGTCGCGGACCCCGAGACGGTCGACACCACCTGGCGCATCGGCACCGGCGCCCCGATGGGTCCGTTCCAGGTCTACGACGTCATCGGCCTCCGGACGGCGTACGCGGTCGCCAGCGCGTCGCCGGAGCCGGGCGCGCAGGCGTGGGCGGAGCACCTGCGCACCGAGTACCTCGACCAGGGCAGGTACGGCGTCGAGTCCGGCGAGGGCTTCTACCGCTACCGCTGACGACGGACCCGCCCCCGGCTCGCGATCGCGCCGGGACGGACGGGAGGCGCGTGGCGGCGCCGCCACGCGCCTCCCGTCCGTCCTAGGCTCGCCGGGTGGAACTCGTCGCACCGTCTCCCCGGTACTTCCCGTCCTTCGTCCGGTCCCTCCGCGAGTGGGGCGACGCCCACCAGGACGGCGCCGGGATCCGTGACGCCGCGACCCTCACCGACCGGGTGGGCTTCGAGCGGTGGGTCGACCAGCTCCTCGCGGAGGAGACCGTCCCGGCCTCGCCGGCCCACGTCACCTGCACCTACCGGTGGATGGTCGACGGCGACGAGTACCTCGGCAGCATCGCCCTCCGGCACGAGCTGAACGACTGGCTCCGCGAGTACGGCGGCCACGTCGGGTACGGCGTCCGGCCGTCGGCACGCGGTCGGGGCCTGGCGTCCGCGGCGCTCGCCGGGACGGTCCGCCTGGCAGCCGAACGCGGCATGCCCGAGGTGATGCTGACGCACGACGCGACGAACCCGGCGTCCGGACGCGTCATCGAGCACAACGGCGGCCGGTACGAGCGGACCGTGGTCGACGACGAGGGCCACCGCCTGCTGCACCACTGGATCCGCACCGGTGCACACGCGGCCGCGGACGTCGTCGACGTCGACATCGTCGGCGGGCCGGAGCCCCTGCGCGTCGGCCTGCACGACCACGACCCGGCGTGGGCGACCCGCTTCGCGGAGCACCGGGCACGCATCACCGCCGCGCTCCCCGGACTGCACGTCACGATCGAGCACATCGGGTCGACCTCGGTCCCGGGTTTGGCGGCGAAGCCGATCGTCGACGTCGCGGTCTCGGTCCCCGACGTGACCGACGAGGCCGCGTACCTCGAGCCGCTGCTCGCCGCCGGGTACGTCCTGCGCGTCCGGGAGCCCGGGCACCGTCTCGTCCGGACGCCCGAGCGCGACGCGCACGTCCACGTGTACGAGCACGGCGCCCGCGAGGTGGACGACTACCTGCTGCTCCGCGACCACCTGCGGCGCGACGACGCCGACCGGCAGCGCTACGAGGACGTCAAGCGCGGGCTCATGACCCGGTCGTGGGACGACTCGAACGCCTACGCCGACGCGAAGACCACCGTCATCGACGCGATCAAGGAGCGGGCTCGCGCCGCGAACCACCCGTCCTGACCGTTCGGATCACCGCCCAGCGTCCGCCGGGGCCGGCCCCGGGATGGCGAGTCGGCGCTCGACGACGGCCAGCGCCACCTCCCGCAGCGGCCGTCCCGCCGAGCGGGCGTGCCCCCGCAGCATCGTGAACGCCTGGTCGGGGTCCACCTGATGGGTGTGGGCGAGGAACCCCTTCGCCTGCTCGATCACGATCCTGCTGTCCAACGCGCGCTGCAGCTGGTCCCGGGTGCGAGCGGCCTGGTCCGCGCTGCGCTGCTGCAGGATGCTGATCGACGCCACGTCGGTGAGCGCCCGCGCCGCCGTCGCGTCCTGGTCGTCCAACCGGCCCGGCGCCCGCCGGAACAGGTTCATCGACCCCAGGACGGCCGTGTGGCTCCGCAACGGGATCGAGTGGACCGAGGCGAACCCGGCGCGTTCGGACTCCTCCGCGAAGTGCGTCCAGCGACGCCGCATCTCCTGCCGGTCCGCGACCGACACCGAGCGGCCCGTCTCGTACGACTCGATGCAGGGCCCCTCGCCGGCCTCGAGCTGGAGGAGCCCGAGGAACGCGCTCGCCTCGCTCGTCGACGCCGCGACCTCGAGCCGTCGCTGCGGGTCGGCGAGCAGGATCCCGACCGCGTCGACGGCGAAGATCCCGGCGACGTCGTCGACGAGGGTCTGCAGCATCTCCACCACGTCGTAGTCGCCGACGACCCTGCCGGTCGCGGCGAGGAACGCGTCGACGAGCCGACGCTCTCGGGTGTCGGTCACGGGGCTCCTTCCCGGTGCGTGCGCGGGTGCGCGCCCGGTCGGGAACGGCACCGCCTCGAGTCGCCTGCCGACGGTCGGCGTGGACGACTGCAGCACACTCTGCTCGTCCGGTGGGCGCACCGCCCGACCGCGATCGGCGGTTCGTCCGCACGGTCCGGTTCCGGCTCGTCGTCCGCGCAGATCGGATGGTCGGCGGGTCCGGGCTGTTGTCACGTCCGCCCGCCTGCCCTACCGTGACGGCAGCAGCCCCAGACCCAGGCAGCGGAACGTCAGAACACGTCCTCGGAACCGTTCAGGGTGGTCCAGATGATGCACGTCACAGGTACCCGGACACTCGGTCACCACCGGGTGCTCCGCACCACGTCCTCGCCGGCCGTCCGGCCCGACCCGACGTCCGCCGACTCCTTCCCGGGGTCCTGATGACGACCACCGCATCGCACCCACGGCTGTCCCGTCCCGAGAGCCCGGGGACGGGACGGTCCGACCAGGACGGTCCCACCACCGGCCGGCACGCCGTCCGGCTGGAGGCGTCCGGGGACCACCCGGACGCCGTCATCGACGAGGTCGGCGGCCTCTACGACGGTCACGGCTGGGCGGCGCACGCGACCGACCAGCCGTTCACCTACCGGTACACCGCCGTCGGCGACGCCGCGGTGACGCTGCGTCGGTCCCGCATCACCGGGTACATCCGTGGTGCGATCCCGTGCACCGACGACTACATCGTGCAGTGGCTGACCGAGGGCACCGGCGTGCCGGACGTCCGGCGTGACCGGGTCCCGATGCAGATCGGCGTCCCGATGCTGTTCCCCACCGACCGCGAGTTCGTCTTCGAGTACCAGGACTACGACCAACGGCTCGTGCACCTCTCCCGCGAGCTCGTCGACGACGTCGCCGCCGAGCGCCACCGGACCGGCGCCGTCGGCAGCCTGCAGCCCGACCACCTCCGCACGCTGGACCCGGCGGCCGTGGCGAGGTGGCGGAACCAGATGACGCTCCTCGCCCGTGAGCTCCGGAACGGCGTCGGGACGCTCCTCTGGCACACCCTCACTCGGGACGCGGCCGCGGCCTTCCTCGACCTCTACCCGCCGGCGGCACCCGAGCTCCCGGCGGTGGTGTTGCTGCCGCGCCGGGCGCGGCTCCGTGCCGCCGTCGAGTTCGTGCACGAGCACCTCGACCAGCCGCTCACCGTCGCGGAGATCGCGCAGGCGGCCGGCCTGAGCATCCGTGCCGTGCAGGAGTCGTTCCAGCGGGACCTCGGCACGACGCCGATGGCGTACCTCCGTCGGGTGCGACTGGAGTGCGTCCGCCTCGAGCTCCAACGCGGTGACCCGTCGAACGCCAGCGTGCAGGAGATCGCGCGGCGCTGGGGGTTCTCGCACCTCGGGCGCTTCTCGGGCGAGTACCTGCGCCAGCGCGGTGAGTACCCGCGCCAGACGCTCCGACGCTGAGCCGCTGTACCCCCGCACCCCCGGACGCCGCGTCAGCCGCTGTGGTCGCGCGCCCGCTCCGTCCCGGCGGGTGCGTCCACGCGGTCGCTGTCGTCCGCCGTCCGCCGGGGGTCCACGGCGGGCCAACCGTCCATCGACGCGAGGAAGTCGTCGACGAACCCGCCCAGTGCGCCCGCACCGACCGCCCCGTCCGCATCGCTCGTCCCGGTCATGCGCAGCACTGTAGGCAGCACCCGTCGCCGTCACACGGTGAGTGCGGAGACCGGACACCGGGAGGGTGGCCCTACGATCGGGTCGTGACCGTCCTCGTCCGTCCCGTGACCGCCCACGACGAAGCACAGTGGTGCGCGCTCTACGCCGGCTACCGCTCCTTCTACCGGCTGCCGGACGACCCCGCCGCGGTCCGCACCACGTGGCAGTGGGTCTCCGGAAGCGAGCACGGTCTGCTCGGCCTGGTCGCAGAGGACGCCGACGGTCGGCTCCTCGGGCTCGCCGACCTCCGACGGTTCGCCCGACCGTCGTCGGCGACCACCGGGCTGTACCTCGACGACCTCTTCACCGCGCCGGCAGCGCGCCACCAGGGTGTCGCGACGGCCCTCCTGCACGAGGCCGCGGCGGTCGCTGCCGCCGAGGGCGCGAGCGTCGTCCGCTGGATCACCGCCGAGGACAACACCGCCGCGCGTGCGGTCTACGACCGCGTCGCCACCGCCACGCCGTGGGTCACCTACGACATGCGCCCGTCGGCGGTCTGACGCCGAGGCGGACGGGAGGCGCGTGGCGGCCCCGCACCGCGCCTCCCGTCCGACGCGTCCGCACCGTCGGGCCGGGCCGCCCACGGCCGGGCAGCCGTCCGCCGGCCGGGCACGAGCGAAGGGCGCCGGTCCGCTCGCGCGGACCGACGCCCTCCGTGCTCACTCGACGCTCACCGGAGCGCGCGCCGAGGCGTCTGCACGCCGACCGTGGTCGGCGGTCGGTTCAGCCGATCGACACCGCGGTCCAGGAGACCGGCGGCAGCTCGATGGTGATCGTGTCGCCCTCGCGGCGGACGGTCTCGTTCGTCCGGAGCGCCACCCGCTCGCGGTTCCCGAGGTCGTTGACCGCGTGGAGGTCGTCGTCCCAGACGCCCTCGGCACGGACGTCGCCGTCGACCTGCAGGCCGGCGAGGTCGATCGTGACGGAGGTCGTCTCGGTCTGGTGACGGTTCACGAGGAACACCGCCGCCTTGCCGTCCTCGACGGTGGCGGCCGAGTCGACCACCGGGACCTCGCCGTGCTTGCCGCCGTCGACGGTGTCGCCCGAGGCCTTGACCTGCAGCGACGTGCCGTTGGCCAGGCGCGACGTCAGCGAGAACGGGAAGAACGTGGTCTGGCGCCACGCCGGACCACCGGGCTCGGTCATGATCGGGCCGATGACGTTGACGAGCTGCGCGATGCTGGCCGAGGCCACGCGGTCCGCGTGCCGGAGCAGCGAGATGAGCAGGCCACCGACGACGACCGCGTCGGCGACGGTGTAGACGTCCTCGAGCAGGCGCGGCGCGACCGGCCAGTCCTGCAGCTCGAAGGTCTTCTGCTGCTCCTCCCACTTGCTGATCGACCAGACGTTCCACTCGTCGAAGGAGATGTCGATGCGCTTGTCCGACTTCTTCTGCGCCTGCACGTGGTCGGCCGCCGTCGTGACCGTCTTGATGAAGTGGTCCATGTTGACGCCGGAGGCGAGGAACGACGTCAGGTCGTCACCCTCCTCGTAGTAGGCGTGCGCGGAGATGTAGTCGACGTCGTCGTAGGTGTGCTCGAGGACGGTCCGCTCCCACTCGCCGAACGTCGGCATCGACGCACCGGAGGACCCGCAGGCCACGAGCTCGAGGTCGGGCTGGATCTGCCGCATCGCCTTGGCGGTCATCGCCGCGAGCTTGCCGTAGTCCTCGGCGTTCTTGTGGCCGAGCTGCCACGGGCCGTCCATCTCGTTGCCGAGGCACCACATCTGGATGGCGAAGGGCTCCTGGCGGCCGTTCGAACGGCGGTACTCGCTCAGGGCGGTGCCGGCGTCGATGTTCGCGTACTCGAGGAGCTCGATGGCCTCCTGCGCGCCACGGGTGCCGAGGTTGACGGCGAGCATCATCTCGGAGCCGACCGCGTCGAGCCAGTGCTGGAACTCGTGCAGGCCGACCTCGTTGGTCTCGGTGGAGTGCCAGGCCAGGTCGAGACGTCGCGGACGCTGCTCGACCGGGCCGACGCCGTCCTCCCACTTGTAGCCGGAGACGAAGTTGCCGCCCGGGTACCGGATCGCGGAGACGCCCAGCTCCTTGACGAGCTCGACGACGTCCTTCCGGAAGCCGTGCTCGTCGGCGGTCTCGTGGGCCGGCTCGTGGATGCCGTCGTAGACGTGGCGGCCGAGGTGCTCGACGAAGCCGCCGAAGAGCCGACGTCGCACCGGCCCCACGGTGAACGCGCTGTCGAGGACGAGGTGTGTGCGAGGCATGGATCTCCTTTGATCTGCTGGGGGCTCGTGCGGACGTGATCGGCCCGGTACGAAAGTGAGCGCTCACGTCTCCCTGAACGCTAGCGGGTTTGCACCGCGCGCGGAAGCCGGGACGCAGCCCGGCCGTGACGTTCACGAAAGGGGTGGCGGACCCCCGGGTCCGGCGCTACTGTGAGCGCTCACGGAGCAATGACCGCTCCGCTCGGCCCGTCCCGATGGAGTGATGCCATGCCGATCCGATCCGTTGTACCCACCCCGCAGTCCCGCGGCAGCGCGTTCACCCGACGGACCCTGCTCGCCGGCGCAGCCGCCGGTGCCGCGGTCCTGCCGCTCGCCGCGTGCTCCAGCCCGATCGCCGCCGGCATCGCCGGAGCCCCGCTGAACCCGGAGACGCTCGTCTTCTGGAACCTGTTCGGCGGTGGCGACGGCCTCCGCATGCAGTCGATGGAGGCCGGGTACGCGAAGCAGCACGGTGGTTCCTCGTCCCTGCAGGCGACGACCTTCGCGTGGGGCAACCCGTACTACTCCAAGGTCACACTGGCCACCGTCGGGAACAAGCCGCCGGACGTCGCGATCGCCCACCTCACGCGCGCCAAGCCGCTGTGGGACGGCGACCTGCTCGACCCGATCACCGAGGACGACCTGGCGAGCGTCGGCCTCAGCGCCAGTGACTTCAACCAGAAGGCGTGGACGGCGCAGAAGACCGACGGCAAGAACATCTGCATCCCGCTCGACACGCACCCGTTCGTGCTCTTCTACAACGTCGACGTCTGCCAGAAGGCGGGCCTGATCGACGGTGACGGCAAGCTCAAGGACCTGAACGGGCTGGAGAACTTCGAGGCCGCGATGGCCGCCGTCGCGAAGGTGACCGGCGGCACCGCGCTGAACGTGGCGAACGTCGTGCCGGAGACCGCGACCCCGTGGCGCTTCTTCTGGACGATGTACAACCAGATCGAGGGCGCGACGCCGTTCATCAGCGACGGCGGGGCGAAGCTCACCGTCAACGAGGACGCGTACAACAAGGTCACCGACATGACTCAGAAGTGGGTGGGGAACGGCTGGCTGAACAAGGCGCTCGACTACGCGACCGCCCAGTCACTCATGTTCGACGGCAAGGCCGGCTTCTTCATGCAGGGCGAGTGGGAGATCAGCACCGCCCAGTCGATCAAGGGCCTGAAGTTCGGCATGGTGCCGATCCCCCAGCTCTTCGACAAGCCCGCCACCCAGGCCGACTCGCACACGTTCATCCTGCCGAAGAAGGACCGGACGCCCGAGCAGCGCAAGGCGCACATGCTCTTCATCAAGCAGATGCTCGAGCAGAGCCTGACCTGGGCCGAGGGCGGACACGTCCCCGCGTACATGCCGACCTTCGACAGCCAGCAGTACAAGGACCTCACCCCGCAGTCGAACTACGCGTCCGCCGCCGAGTCCGCCGTCTTCGACGACCCCGCCTGGTACGGCGGATCCGGGTCGACGTTCGAGGGCATCGTCGGCGCCCAGCTCGCCCTCGTCCAGCAGGGCAGCAGCTCCCCCGCACAGGCGCTCTCCGCCATCAAGGGCCAGCTCGCCACCTACCTGAACACCCCGAGCCCGCTGTGATCGCGCGCTCGCTCCCTGTGGACCCCGCACGAGAGGCACGATGACGTGACCGCTGCACCAGTTCTCACCCGACCCACGGACGCCGCGACCGTCACCCGGCGCGAACGTCCCCGCGTGAACTCGACGAACCGCGGACAGGGCCGCACCGGGTGGCTGTTCCTCGCCCCGTTCGGCCTGTTCTACGCGGCCTTCCTGCTCGGCCCGACGGTGTGGATGCTCATCACGAGCTTCTTCAACACTTCGACCGTCCGCACCGGACTCGGCACCTTCGCCGGCTTCGCGAACTACGCCGAGATGCTCGGACGCAGCGACTTCTGGTCGTCGCTCTGGCACACGCTGCAGTTCACGCTGTACACGACCCCGCCGCTCGTGATCCTGGCGTTCGTGTTCGCCGTGCTGACGAACCGGATGAACCGCGGACAGTGGTTCTTCCGCCTGGCGTTCTTCCTGCCGTTCATCCTGCCGTCGGCGACGATCTCCCTCATCTGGGTGTTCATCTTCACGCCGGCGACCGGCCTCTGGGCGAGCCTGCAGACCGCGCTCGGCATGACGCCCGGCTCGGGCATGCTCTCCAGCCCGAACACCGCGATGATCGGCGTCGCGATCGCAACCGTCTGGTGGACCCTCGGGTTCAACTTCGTGCTCTACCTGGCCGGCCTGCAGGAGATCCCCCGTGAGCTCTACGAGGCCGCTGCGGTCGACGGCGCGTCGAACTGGCAGCAGATCAAGTCGATCACGCTCCCGCTGCTCGGCCGCACGACGACGCTGGTCATCCTGCTGCAGATCATCGCCAGCCTGAAGATCTTCGACCAGGTCTACCTGATGACGAACGGCGGCCCGGGCATCTCGACCCAGGTCTCGCTGCAGCTCATCACCGGCGTCGGCTTCACCGACAACCGCCTCGGTGCGGCGTCCGCCGCGTCGGTGCTCCTGTTCATCGTGATCGTCGCGATCGCGGTCATCCGGCAGCTCGTCGAACGCGCCGCCGCCAAGCGAGAGATCGGTGCCTGACGTGACCGCCACCGAGAGCATCACGACGTCCCGTCCGCGGAAGCTCCGCTCCGGGGTGTCCGCCGCCGCGCCCGCCAACGCCGCGAAGATCGGCGTCTCCGGCAAGGGCTTCAACATCGCGGCCGCGATCATCCTGACGGTGTTCGCGATCATCTGGCTCATCCCGAGCCTGTTCGCCCTGAAGACGTCGCTGTCCGACAACGGCGTCGCCGCGCTCGGCGCCAACTCGATCCTGTCGAACTGGAACCCGACGCTGCACTCCTACGCGTCGCTGTTCCAGGCCGGCGACATCTGGAACTGGTACCTCGCCAGCGGCATCACGAGCCTGATCACCGCGGCCCTGACGGTGCTGTTCGCGTCCATGGCCGCGTTCGCGCTGTCCCGCCTGGTGTTCCGCGGCCGGAACGTCGCGTTCCTGCTCATCATCCTCGGCATCATGATCCCGACGCAGGTCCTGATCATCCCGATCTTCCAGGAGCTCAACGCCGTCGGCCTGCTGAACACCTACTGGTCGGTGATCTTCCCGCAGGTGCCCGCCGTCATCGCGGTGTTCATCTTCAAGCAGTTCTTCGACGGGATCCCGAAGGAGCTCGAGGAGGCCGCGCGCATCGACGGTGCGGGCATGTGGAAGATCTACTGGTCGGTCATCCTGCCGCTGTCGCGTCCGGTGATCGCCGCGGTGACGATCCTGACCTTCGTCGGCGTCTGGAACAACCTGCTCCTGCCGCTGTTCGTGCTGTCGAACCCGGACCTCATGACGATCCCGGTCGGGCTCGCCACGGTCCAGGGCAGCTTCGGCCAGCGCTACGCCGACATCCAGGCCGGGGCGATCCTGGCGGCGCTGCCGCTGATCATCCTCTACCTGGTCTTCCAGCGGCAGATCGTGGAGGGCGTGACGGGCTCGGGCCTCAAGGGCTGACGCCTCCACACGACGGACGGGAGGCGCGGTGCCGGCTGGCACCGCGCCTCCCGTCCGTCGTGCGGCCTGGCCTGCCTGCTCCTCCCGGGTGCACCAGGTCGGACCGGGCGAGCGCGGGTCAGAGCGGGTCGAGGCGTGTGCGGAGCAGGCAGAACTCGTTGCCCTCCGGGTCCTGCAGCACGTGCCAGGACTCCTCCCCGGTCTGCCCGACGTCGGCCGGACGGGCGCCGAGGGCCAGCAGCCGCTCGAGCTCGGCGTCCTGGTCCTGGTCGACCGGCGAGAGATCGATGTGCAGCCGCAGCGGCTGGGCCTCCGCGTGGTCCACGCGGTTCAGGATGATCGTCGGCGTCGCGCCGCCGAAGCCCGACGCGGGCCCGATCTCGACGCCGTCGTCGTCCTTGCCGAGTTCGACGTAGTCGAGCACCGCGCACCAGAAGCGTGACAGCTCCTCGGGGTCGCGGCAGTTCAGGACGAGTTCGCTCAGTCGGCTGCTCATGCCCGCACGGTACCCGGACGGGGTCAGGTCGGGACGGCCTGGGGCGCGTCGTGCTTCCAGAAGCCGGAGAAGGTGATCCGCGACTTCGGCAGGCCCGCGCGGTGCAGGTGTCGGCGGCCCTCGGTGGCCAGCGTCGACTCCCCCACGACGAAGGCGTACCCGCGGTCGTCGACCGGCACGTACCGCTGGAGTTCGGCGAGCGCCGCGCGTCCCGGCACGGCGTGCTCGGTGTCCTCGCGCACGATCCACGTCACCTGCACGCCGGCCGGGGCGTCGAGGACCCGGACGTCGGCCGCGGTCGGGACCTCCTGGATGATCCGGCCGACGGCGCCCCGCGGGAGCGATGCGGCGATCCCCACGACGCCGGGGAGCCCGGTCTCCTCGGCGACCACGACGACCTCGCTGGCGTCGTCGGGGCAGTCGAAGATGCAGCCCTGGTCGAGCATCGCGAGCTGGTCGCCGGGCCGGGCGCCGCACGCCCAGATCGCCGCACGGCCCTCGGGCTCGCCGTCGGAGCCGCAGTGCACGACGAAGTCGACGTCGAGTTCACCGGTCTCCGGACGGAAGGCGGCGACGGTGTAGTTCGCGCAGTGCGGCCGGACGTCCTCGGGGATCGCGAGGAACGAGGGCCACCAGCGACGACCGTCGAGCTCCGGCATGCGGAAGCCGTCCTGGTCGGGACGCGGGAGGAACAGGCGGAACCAGTGGTCGAACCCGAGGAACGGGAACTCGTGCAGGTCGGCCCCGGTGACGGTCACGCGCTGGATCGACGGGCTGTGCCGCACGGAGCGGAGCACCCGGGCACGGAACAGCCGGGGCGCCTCGGGCATGAGCCGCGGGATCTTCGCCATGAGGAAAGGCTAACCTAATATGGCTTCCGTGCCACTCCCCGAACCCGTCCTGACGCCCGCACGGGCTGCCCGGACCGACACCGCCCCGCGTGCCGACGGCGTGCACCGGACCGCGGTCCGGCGTCGCCTGCTGGTCGTCGCGGTCCTGGTGGTCGCACTGGTCGCCGCCGCGGTCGCGAGCATGCTGTTCGGCAGCAACCGCCTCGGCGTGGACCAGGTGGTCGCGGGGCTGACCCGGACGGGGTCGAGCACCGCCGAGGCCGTGGTCTGGGGATCGCGCATCCCGCGCACGCTCATCGGAGCGGCGGTGGGTGCGGCGCTCGGGATCGCGGGGCTGCTCATGCAGGGGCACACGCGGAACCCGCTCGCCGACCCCGGCCTGTTCGGGGTCTCCTCGGGCGCCGGGCTGGCCGTCGTGCTCGGCGTGTACGTCTTCGGCGTGACGAGCACCGGTGCGACGGTCTGGTTCGCCCTGGCCGGTGCGGTCGTCGCGAGCGTCGTCGTCTTCTCGGTCACGGTGGCCGGCAGCGGCACCGCGAGCCCGGTGCCGCTCGCCCTGGCGGGTGCGGCGGTGTCCGCGCTCCTCGGTGCCGTGACGTCGTTCATCGTGCTGACCGACCAGGACTCCCTCGACGCCTACCGCCTGTGGGTCGTCGGCTCGCTCGCGGCCCGGCAGCTCGACGTCCTCGTCGCGGCCGCCCCCTTCCTGCTCGTCGGTGCCGTGCTGGCGGTGTGGAACGTCCGGGCGCTCGACGCGCTGGGGCTCGGCGCGGAGCTCGCACGGGGGCTCGGCGAGAACGTGCTCGTCGCGCGGCTCGTCGGCCTCGGCGGCATCACGCTCCTGGCGGCCGGCGCCACCGCGGCCGCCGGCCCGATCGGCTTCGTCGGTCTGACCGTGCCGCACGTCGCCCGGGCCCTGGTCGGCACGGGTCACCGCTGGACCCTCCCCGTGTCGGCGCTGGTGGGCGCCGCCCTCGTGCTCGTGGCCGACGTGGTCGGACGGCTCGTCGGCGGGTTCTCCGAGGTCGAGGTCGGCATCGTGCTCGCCGTGCTGGGCGGCCCGGTCTTCGTCGCCGTCGCCCGCCGCCGATCGCTGGTGTCCCTGTGAGCGCGGCGACCGACACCCCGCGCACGGCGGGGCAGCGCGACACGGCAGCCGACCACACCGCCCCCGGGCGCCGCGGGGTCCGTCTCGGTCCGATCGGCCTGGCCTGGCGTCCCCGCGTGCTCGGCTACACCGTCGGGGCGGTCGCCCTCGCGCTGGTCCTCGTGGTGCTCGGCGTCGCCGTCGGCAGCACCTGGATCGCGCCCGGGACCGTCGTGCGCGCGCTCGTCGGCGCGGAGGGCGGACCCGACGGCTTCATCGTCACGACGCTGCGACTCCCCCGGGTCCTCACCGGCGCCCTCGTCGGCCTCGTGCTCGGCACCGCCGGCGCACTGACCCAGACCGTCACCCGGAACCCGCTCGGCACCCCGGACATCATCGGCGTCACCTCGGGCGCGAGCGTCGGTGCCGTCGCCGCGATCGTGGTCGGTGGCGGCACGTACTCGGTCTCGTCGGCCGTGCTGAGCGGCGGCATCCCGGTCGCTGCGACCATCGGCGCCCTCGTCGCCGCGGCCGCCGTGTACGGCCTCGGCTGGCGCGGCGGCGTGCAGAGCTACCGGCTCGTCCTCGTCGGCATCGGCGTGAGCGCGACGCTCGACGCCGTCACGAGCTACCTGCTCGTCCGCGCGAAGATCACCGTGGCGACCGCGGCGTCGCAGTGGCTCGTCGGCAGCCTGTCGAGCACGTCGTGGTCGACCGTGTGGCCGCTGGTCGTGGTCGCCGCCGTCTGCGTCCCGATCGCCCTCGCCACGAGCGCCGCGCTCGGCATCGGCCAGCTCGGCGACGAGGTCGCGACGGGTGTCGGCCTCGGCGTCCAGCGGCACCGGCTGCTCGTCATCGCCCTCGCCGTCGTGCTCACCGCCGCCGCCGTCGCGGCCGCCGGTCCGATCGGCTTCGTCGCCTTCGTCGTCCCGCAGGTCGCCCTGCGCCTGGCCGGGACGAACCGGCCGCCGCTGCTGCTCGCCGGCGCCCTCGGGACCGTCCTCGTCCTGGTCGCGGACCTGCTCGCCCGCTCGGCCTTCCCCTGGCAGGTCCCCGTCGGGATCGTGACCACGGTCGTCGGCGCCCCGTACCTGATCTGGCTCCTCGTCCGCCACCGCAAGGAGATGTCCCGATGACCGCCGCCACCACGAACCGACGCGATGCGCGCGTCCCGGGCGCCGACGCGACCACCCGCCGGACCGCCGGCGACGACGCGTCCGGCACGGTGCCTCCCGTCCTCGAAGCCCGCGGCCTGTCCGTCGGCTACGACCGCGAGCCGGTCCTCCGCGACCTGGACCTGCGCATCGAGCGCGGCAGCGTGACGACGTTCCTCGGGGCGAACGGGTGCGGCAAGTCGACGCTCCTCAAGGCCTTCGGCCGTGTCCTCAGGCCACAGGCCGGCGAGGTCCTGCTCGACGGCGTCCCCATCCGCAGGGAGCCGAACCGCGCCGTCGCCCGCCGCCTCGCGATCCTGCCGCAGACGCCCGTCGCCCCGGCGGGCACGAGCGTGCTCGACCTGGTGATGCGCGGGCGGAACCCGCACCAGTCGTGGGCGAAGCCGTGGACCGCCGAGGACGCCGACGTCGCCGAGCAGGCCATCGCGGCGACCGGGCTGACGGCCGTCGCCCACCGCGACGTCGCGAGCCTGTCCGGCGGTCAGCGGCAGCGCGCCTGGATCGCCCTCGTCGTGGCGCAGCAGGCCGAGACCCTGCTGCTCGACGAGCCGACCACCTACCTCGACCTCGCGCACCAGCTCGACGTGCTCCGCCTGGTCCGGCGGCTCAACCGCGAGCAGGGGTCGACGGTCGTCATGGTGCTCCACGACCTGTCGCTCGCGGCGCGGTACTCCGACCGGCTCGTGGTCCTGCACGACGGCAGCGTGGTCGCGGACGGCACGCCGCACGAGGTCCTGACGCCGGCGCTGCTCGCGACCGCGTTCGGGCTGCACGCCCGGGTGGTCGCGGACCCCGTGACGGGTGCGCCGATGATCGTGCCCGAGGCCGACGAGCACGACTGAGTCCGAAGGCTGCCGACGCCGGGGCTGGTCGAACACACAGACTTAGGTTAGGCTCTCCTAACGTGAAGATCCCCCGCCGCGGCTCCCTGCGCGCCGCCCTCGTGACCTCCGTGGCCGTCTCGGCCCTCCTCCTCACCGGTTGCTCCGGAGCGAACGGCTCCGACGACGCCCGGACCGGAGACGGCGCCGGCACCAGCTCGGCCGCCGCAGGACCCTGGTCCTACGAGGACGCCACCGGCAAGAAGGTCGAGCTGGACAGCACGCCGAAGCGCGTCGTCGTCCTCAACGACCTCGCCATCTCGTTCATCGAGTACGGGCTCCGACCGGTCGGCACCTTCGGACAGCTGACCATGGCGAAGGACGCCCGGTTCGAGGGGCTCGACACCGACGGCATCACGCAGCTCGGCGAGGCGTACGGCGACATCGACCTCGAGGAACTCGCGGCGCTCAAGCCCGACCTCGTCGTCACGTCGGTGTACCCGAAGGACGAGCAGGGCACCCTCGACGACACCCAGCCCGGCTACGGCTTCAAGGACAAGGAGCAGGAGCGGCAGATCCAGGCGATCGCGCCCGTCGTGCAGGTCGAGTGGGGCGGCAAGGGCGAGGACGTGATCGAGGAGATCGCCGACCTCGCCGAGTCCCTCGGTGCCCCGGAGTCGAAGGTCGAGGCCGCCGAGCAGCGCTTCGACGAGGCCGAGGACACCCTCGAGCAGGCCGCGAAGCGGAGCGACGTGTCCGTCGTCTCGATGTACGCGGACGGCTCCGGCGCGTACGTGACCCGTCCGGCCGACGAGCCGACCCTGCAGATGTACTCGTCCTTCGGGGTCGACTTCGTCCAGCCGAAGCCGAAGGGCTTCTACTGGGGCATCTACTCGTGGGAGAACGCGGGTCAGATCACCGGTGACGTCCTCCTGCTCTCGCAGCAGGGCTACCAGGTCGCGGAGCTCGAGAAGCAGCCGACGTTCGCCGACAACCCGGCGCTCGATGCGGGTCAGGTCCACAGCTGGACCTTCCCGGCGCTCGACTACGCGTCGCAGGCCGACTACATGACGAAGCTCGCCGGTTGGCTCGAGGACAGCAAGAAGGTCTCGTAGCGATCCGAGGACGGACGGGAGGCGCGGTGCCAGCTGGCACCGCGCCGCAGGTTGCGCGTCGGTGCGTCGGGAGCGTTCGCCGCCTCGGTCAGGGCCTGAAGCTCAGGCCCGTGCTCCATCAGGGCCAGCT
>NZ_JBFBHK010000009.1:0-135358 GCF_040685235.1 Curtobacterium sp. NPDC089185
CCCCCCCCCCGGGGGGGGGGGGGGGGGGCCGGCGGCCCCCGCGCCTCCCGTCCGTTCGTGGCCGATTCGTGACTTGCCTGCTGCCGGTCTGCTTGTGCATACTCGGTATGGGCATACGGAGTATGCCTCCGACGGTACGAGGGGGAAGTCATGAGCGTACGGATGGGCGTGCTCGCGCTGCTGGTGGGAGGACCCGGGTACGGGTACCAGCTCCGGGGGGAGTTCGAGCAACGGACCGGGGGGAGCTGGCCGCTCAACATCGGCCAGGTCTACACGACGCTCGACCGTCTGGAGCGCGACGGTCTCGTGGCCCGCGGCGACGCCGACGACGACGGACACGTCGTCTACACGGCGACCGACGCGGGTCGCGAGGCGGTCGCCCGCTGGTTCAGCGAGCCGGTGCCGGCGAAGCGCGGGCGCGACGAGCTCCCGATCAAGTTCGCCCTCGCGGTGACCGTGCCCGGTGTCGACGTCCCGCGGCTGGTGCAGGTGCAGCGTTCCGCCGCCCTCGGCACCCTGCAGGACCTGACGCGGCTCAAGCGCTCCGCCGACCCCGCGACCGACCTCGCGTGGTCGCTCGTCCTCGAGTCGATGGTGTTCCAGGCGGAGGCCGAGGTGCGCTGGCTGGACCACGTCGAGTCGGCCGTCACCCGGCACATGCCGCCACCCGCCTCCGTCACGGACGTCGCATCGGTGCGCACCGCGGAGCAAGCACGATGACCGCCCCGCTCCTCGAGCTCGACGCCGTCAGCGTCCAGTACGGCGGCGGCGCCAACGCGGTGACCGCCCTGGCAGGTGTCGACCTGCGCGTCGCGCGCGGTGAGATGGTCGCGGTCATGGGCACGTCGGGCTCCGGCAAGTCCACGCTCCTCGCCTGTGCCGGGACCCTGCTCCCACCCACCTCCGGCGAGGTCAGGATCGACGGTGAGTGGGTCTCCGACCGCCCGTCCCGCGAGCTGTCCGCGCTCCGTCGCCGGATGATCGGGTTCGTCTTCCAGGACTTCAACCTGATCCCCTCGCTGACCGCCGTCGAGAACGTGGCGCTCCCGCTCGAGCTCGACGGCTGGAAGGCCAGCAAGGCGCGTCGCGCCGCGGAGCTCGCGCTCGAGAACGTCGAGCTGTCCCACCGTGCCACCGCCTTCCCCGACGACCTGTCCGGCGGCCAGCAGCAGCGCGTCGCGATCGCCCGCGGGGTGGTCGGCGAGCGTCGACTCGTGCTGGCGGACGAACCGACCGGTGCCCTCGACTCGCAGACCGGCGAGGTCGTCCTGCGGATGCTCCGCCGGCACGTCGACAACGGGGCCGGCGCCCTGCTCGTCACCCACGACGCACGGCACGCCGCTTGGGCGGACCGGATCGTGTTCCTGCGGGACGGTCGGGTCGTCGACGAGACGGTGTACGCCGGCGTCGAGACGCTCGTCGGTCGAGCGGCATCGTGAGCGGCCGTCGGCGCAGCGCCGGCGACGATCGGGAACGGGTCGAACGACGCGGTCCCCGGGTGTCCCGGACCGTCGTCCGGAGCCGCACGCGCACGCCCGTCGCACTCGGCCCCGCCCTCCGACTCGGTCGTCGACTGGCCTTCGCCAAGGCCGGCCGCGCGGTGCTGATCCTGTCGCTGATCGGCATCCCCACCGCGGGCTTCGCGGCAGCGGCCGTGGTCGTCCAGTCGACGCTGCCCACCGTGCAGGAGCAGCTCCGGTACGACCTCGGCCACGCGGCGGCCCAGATGCGGCTGTCCGGCCCGGACCTGCCCGGGATGCGGCAGGACCCCGTGCAGTGGCAGCTGACCGACTCCGCACCGGACAGCCCGGTGACGACCGCCGACGAGGACTCGCCCTGGGCCGACCTGCTCGACCACGTGCCCGCGGGCGCCGAGGCGATCCCGGTCCGGACCACGCAGGTGGTCGTCGCCGGCCCGGAGGTCCCCGTCGCCGTCTCCGCGGACGAGGGAGCGACGTGGTCGCCCGCCCTCGACGGGCACTGGCACGTGCTCTCCGGCCGTGCACCGACCGCGCCGGACCAGGCGATGGTGACCCCCGCGACGCTCGAGCGCCTCCACCTGACCGTCGGCGACACCCTGACCGTGACCGATCCGGTGCGCCAGCGGTTCACCGTCACGGGCACCATGCGCGACGCCGCCTCCGGACCGGATGCCGAGGGAGTGTTCCTGCCGTCGGGGTCCCTGCCGGCCGAGCTCCCGTACTCGGTGCAGCGCAGCGGGTCAGACACGACCGTGTACCTGCCCGAGGTCGCCCCGACGTGGTCGGAGATCCGCGCGCTCAACGCGCACGGCATCGTCGTCGAGTCCCGTCCGGTCGTGCTCGACCCGCCAGCGGACCGGCTCGAGGGCGTCCCGACCGGGACGACCGTGGACGCGTACCTCGGAGCCATGGCACTGGTCGGGGTGTTCGCCGCCTTCGAGGTCGCACTGCTCGCGGGTGCGGCGTTCCTGGTCGGCACCCGGGCGGACACCCGCACCTACGCGATCGTCACGAGTGTCGGCGGTGGGCGGGGCTTCGTCCGTGCGGTCGTCGCCGGTTCCGGGCTGGTGCTCGGTGCGGCGGGTGCGCTGCTCGGCACCGCGCTCGGTACGGGGCTCGGCGTGCTCGCCTTCCACCTGCTCGACGACGGCAACGTCGGGACCTGGCCGGGGCTGCACGTGCCGACACTCGCCCTCGTGACGATCGCGGCGGTCGCCGTCGCCGCCGGACTCGTGGCGGCCCTGGTCGCGGCCCGTTCGGCGACTCGGGTCGACGTCCTCGCGGCCCTCCGCGGTTCCCTGCGCCCCGCGGCGGCCCGTCCCCGGACGGAACGTCGGCGGCGGGTCTGGGTCCCCGTCCTGGTCGTCACCGGGACGGTGATGACCCTGGCGTGCGGTGCCGGCGTGCTCCTGCTCAACGACCGACCCGTGCAGCAGGACCGTTGGGCGGTGCTCGCCGGCGTCGGGGTCGCGCTCGGGCCGTGCCTGGTGCAGCTCGGCGTCGCCCTGGCGTCGCCGTGGGTCCTGGCCGGCGTCGCACGGCTCTCGGCGCGCCTCGGCCTGTCCGCCCGGATCGCCGCGCGGGACGCCCGGCGCAACCCGGTCCGCACGGTCCCGGTGCTCGCGAGCGTGATGAGCGTCGTGTTCGTCGCCTCGGTCGTGATCACGTGGAGCGCCTCGGAGCACGCCCGGTTCGTCCGGGGGTACGAGTACACGACCGCCGTCGGGGTCGCGACCGCGACCGTCTCGCTGACCGACCCCGACGGGTACGGCGACGGGTACGACGCCGCCGTCACCGACCGGGCGGCGCGCGTGCTCTCCGGAGCGTTGGACGGCGTCCGGCTGCACGTGCTCGCCGTGAACCGCGAGGACGCCGGCCAGGAGTCGACCACGATCACCACGCCGCACGACTTCGTCCGGCGGGACTGCCCGACCTCCGACACGACCGGCTGCGCGACCTTCCTGCAGAGCGTCGGGAGCGGTGAGCCGCACATCGCGGCGGGGACGCTCGACGACTACGCCCTGCTCACCGGGCACCGCCCGTCCGCCGAGGTCCGACGGGCGCTCGCGGACGGCGAGGCCGTGTCGCTCTGGCCCGAGTACGTCCACGACGGGGCGGTCCGGATCGACAGCTTCCGGGACCGCACGATCGACGACACCGCACTGCTCGAGGACACCCGCCCCGACGCCTCGACGACGATCCCGGCCGTGGTCGACGTGCAGACGCCACGGATCAAGATCGGGGTCTTCATGACCCGGGAGACGGCAGCGGCACACGGGGTCCCCCTGGTCGACGGCCTGCTCGCGATGCACCTGCCCCAGGACCTGACCCCGTCCCAGTACGACGAGCTGTCGTCCGCGTGGCAGAGCAACGGCGGCGCGGACCGGGAACGATGGGGTGGTCCGGGCTTCGCCTACGAGCGCGGACCGGTGGACGAGCAGGCGACGGTGCAGGCCCTCGTGCTCGCCCTCGCCGCGGCGGTGACGATCGGCGCCACGGCCGTCGCCGTCGGGCTCGCCCGGTCCGACGGTCGCCGCGACGACGAGGTCCTCGACGCGATCGGGGCCGCCCCGGTCCTGCGCCGACGGGTGTCCGCCTGGCAGGCAGCGATCCTCACCACCGTCGGCGCGGTCGTCGGCACGCTGCTCGGGTTGCTGCCGATCCGGGCGCTCACCCTGCGGTTCGACGGCGGTCCGACGGGGACCACGCACCTGCCGTTCGTAGCCGACTGGCCCGTGCTTGCGCTCCTCGCGCTGGGACTGCCCGTCGTCGTCACGGTGGGCACGTGGCTGGTGTCCGGCCGGGGCCGTCGACCGGCGGTGCGCCGTGCGCACTGACCGCGAACCTGTGAGCCGCCCAGAGGACCCTCAGCCACGCCGCCGGTTCCCCAGGTCGGGGGACTGGTCCGCGCGGTCGATCCGCGGGATACCTGTACCTGTGACCCGCACCACCCGCCTCGCCCTCGTCGCGAGCATCGTCTCCGCCTCCTGCATCGTCGGCGCCGGCGCCTTCGTCCTCTCGTCGACCCACACCGCCAGCGCCGACGACCGCCCGGTCGCCGCGGCGGTGGGCACGCGGGTCGAGCGGAGCGCCGAACTCCCCCGGCCGAGCACGCCGGACCAGGTCGTCACGGGGGCCCTCGACACCCCCGCGCTGTCCGACGCCGTGCCGTTCGCGTACGCCGGGGACTCGATCACCGCCCGACCCGACTCGTGGCTGCACCAGCTCGAGGCGGACGACCGGCTGCACGCGGTCGGCGGCTACGCCCACAGCGGGTACCGCGCCGACCAGGTGCTCGCCGAGATCGGTCCGGTGCCGCAGGCCCGCGTCCTCGTGGTCGAGGTCGGCACGAACGACGTCAACCAGGCGGTCCCGACCGAGCGGACGATCGCGGGCGTCGACGCCATCGTGCGCAAGGTCGGGGCGGAGCGCGTGCTCGTCGTCGCCGGGCCGCCCGCCGACTGGACGTGGAGCCGCTGGGGAGCCGACCGACGCACCGGACAGCTCGTCCTGACCGACGCGCTGCACGCCGACGCCGACCGGCACGGGTGGGCCTTCGTCGACCCCTTCCGGGCGATCCGCGCCGCGGACGGCGCCTACGTGCCGGGCACCTCGCCCGACGGCATCCACCCGACGGCCGAGGCGAACCGCGGCGTCGCCGCGGCGATGGCCGACGCGATCGAGCGCACCGCGCGCTGACCGCGACCACCGACGGACGGAAGGCCCGTGGCGACCCCGCCACGGGCCTTCCGGCCGTACCGGATCACTCGGGCAGCGGCTCGGCGTACGTCCGGAAGTCCCCGCGCTCGGTGTGGATGGTCCAGAGGCGCTCGGCGATGGCCGCACCGGAGTGGTCGTCCTGGCCGTCGTCGATGCCGAACGGGATGATCAACTGGCCGACGTGCACCTGCTCCTCGGCGACGGCGTCGTGCAGGAGCTGCGCGTAGGCGCTCTCCCCGGCGAAGGCGACCGAGGTCCCGGTCACCCGCGCGCCCGGACGGACCGCGCTGCCGCCGTTGACGAACAGGATCGTGCCCTTGCCGATGGCCCGCATGCCGGGCAGCACCTGGCGCACGGCGTTCACCGAGCCGTAGACCGAGAACTCGATCGGGCCGACGAGGTCCTCCGCCGTGGTCTCGAGGACCGGACGCATGTACTCCTTGGCCGGCAGCGGGCTGTACTGCAGCACCTCGATCGGGCCGAGCTGCTCGGTGGCGGCCTCGAGGGCGGCGCGGAGCGAGTCCCCGTCCCGCACGTTCGCGGCGAACCCCTGGGCGCGGTACCCGGAGTCGCGGAGCTCGGCGGCCAGCGAGTCCAGCCGGTCCTGGTTGCGGGAGATCAGTGCGATGTCGAAGCCCTCGCGGCCGAAGCGGTCCGCGACGGCGAGCCCGAGGCCCTTGCCGGCGCCGACGATGGCGATGGTGGTCATGGATGGTCCTCTCCGACCGGGAACGATGTGCTGCCGACGGTAGGCCGGTGCGCGCAGCGGTGAGGGGTTGTGCCGGGAACCCCCAGGGCTTTCCCGACCGCAGCGTGTGGACTCGCACCACGACCCGGGAGGAACACCGTGGACAGCACCCGCACGACCCGCAGCACGCTCCGCAGCCGCCGCACCTGGTCCGCCGTCGGGCTGGCCGCCGTGACCGCCCTCGCCCTGGCCGGTTGCTCGGACGACCGGGGCGCGACCGACTCCGGCGACGCCGCGCAGAGCAGCACCGCCAGCCCGCCGTCCGACCTCGCGGCCGGTCAGGTCGCTCCGGACGGTGCCACCTCCGACGTCGTCAGCGGGCTCGAGTCCCCGTGGTCGGTCGTCCCGGTGGGCGAGGACGGTGACGCGTTCGTCAGCGAGCGGGACTCCGCCCGCGTGCTCGAACTGCGCGCGGACGGCTCCACCCGCGAGGTCGGCACGGTCGCCGGCGTCCGGCACGGCGGCGAGGGCGGACTGCTCGGCCTCGCCCTGCACGACGACGACCTGTTCGTGTACTCGACCGCCGAGGACGGCAACCGGATCCAGCGCTACGAGCTCACCGGGGACACGGGCTCGTGGCGGCTCGGTGACGCCACGACCGTGATCGACGGCCTGCCCGCGAACACCTTCCACGACGGTGGCCGGATCGCGTTCGGTCCCGACGGCATGCTCTACGCGAGCGTCGGGGACGCCGGCAACCGGTCCGAGGCGCAGGACCGCGACTCGCTCGCGGGCAAGATCCTCCGGATGACGCCCGACGGCGCGGTGCCCGACGACAACCCGTTCGACGGCTCCCCGGTGTGGTCGCTCGGCCACCGGAACGTGCAGGGCATGGGCTGGGCGGCGGACGGCACCATGTTCGCCGCGGAGTTCGGCGAGAACCGCTGGGACGAGCTCAACGTCGTCGAACCGGGGAAGGACTACGGCTGGCCCGAGGTCGAGGGCACCGGTGGCGAGGACCGCGGCTTCGTCGACCCCGTGCAGCAGTGGTCCACCGACGAGGCGTCGCCGAGCGGGCTGACCGTCATCGGTGACACCGTCTTCGTCGCGAACCTCAAGGGCGAGTCCGTGCGGGGTGTGCCGGTGTCCGACCCGTCGACCGCGACCGAGTACTTCGCCGGGGACTTCGGCCGCATCCGGACGGTGCTGCCCGGGCCGGACGACACGCTCTGGTTCGTGACGAACAACACCGACGGCCGCGGCGACCCCCGCGACGGTGACGACCGGATCGTCTCGGTCCCCCTGACGACCGGCAGCTGACGACCGGCAGCTGACGGGGGTTCCGGCAGCACCTCGTTGCCGTGGCCGTGCCGTCGTAGCGTGGAGCGCATGGACCACCGTGACGAAGCCCGAGACTTCCTGTCGAGCCGTCGCGCCCGGATCACCCCGGAGCAGGCCGGCATCCGGACCTCCGGGACGCGGCGACGCGTCACGGGCCTCCGGCGCGAGGAGGTCTCGGGCCTGGCAGGGGTGAGCATCGACTACTACACCCGGCTCGAGCGCGGGAACCTGCAGGGCGTCTCCGACAGCGTGCTCGACGCCGTCGCCACGGCGCTGCAGCTCGACGCGGCCGAGCACGAGCACCTGCGCGACCTCGCACGGCACCAGAACGAGGCGCCGCGCCGGGCCGCTCGGAACGTCCGGGTCGCCGCCGTGCGACCGGAGCTGCAGTACCTGCTCGACGTCGTGACCGAGGCCCCCGCGATGATCGTGAACAACCGCCAGGACATCGTCGCCGCGAACGCCCTCGGGTGGGCCCTGCACGCCGCGCTCGTCACCGGGGACCGCCCGATGAACTTCTCGCGCTTCATCTTCCTCGACGCCCGGGCGCGGGACTTCTACCAGGACTGGGACCGCGCAGCGCACACGAACGTCGCGATCCTCCGACGCGAGGCCGGCCGGAGTCCGCGCGACCGGGACCTCGCTGCGCTCGTCGGCGAACTGTCCGTGCGCAGCGAGGACTTCCGTCGGCTGTGGGCCGCGCACGACGTCCGACGGCACTACGCGGGCGTCAAGGCGTTCGACCACCCGGTGGTCGGCCCGATCGAGCTGCACTTCCAGTCGCTCGAGCTGGCGGAGGACCCCGGCCTGAGCCTCACCGTCTACCCCGCGACGCCGGGCAGCCCCACCGCCGACGCGCTCCGGGTCCTCTCCTCGTGGGCGGCGACCGAACGGATCGCCGACCGCGCGACCGGGCGGATCGCCGACCGCGCGACCGGGCGGACCACCGAACGGGAGGACGCGTGAGCGACACCTCGTCGGTCGAGACCGCACGGGCGCTGCCGGCGTCGTCGCGCTGGGACCGTCTCCGCTTCCGCTGGCACGCCGAGCAGGAGATCCACGACCTGACCCGCGACCGGGAGCACGAGGAACGCGTCGTCGCCGAGGCGACCGTCCGCCTGCAGCCCGGACCGTGGAACATCGCGCTGCTGTTCCGTCGGGACGCCGGGTCCCACCGGTGACCGCCGCGATGACGACCGGTCGCACGGTCCTGTTCGCCGTCGCGGGCGGAGCGGCCGTCGGCAACCTGTACTGGGCGCAGCCCCTGCTCGACGACGTCGCCGCCGACCTCGGGACGTCCTCGGCGCTGGCCGGGCTGCTCGTCACCCTGACCCAGGTCGGCTACGCGCTCGGCATCCTGCTCGTGGTCCCGCTCGGCGACGTGCTCGACCGGCGTCGGCTCGTGCCGGGCGTACTGCTCGCCTCGGCCGTCGCACTGGTCGGCGCCGCCGTCGCCCCGGGGTTCACCACCCTGCTCGTCGCGCTCGCCCTGGTCGGCACGACGACGGTCGCCGGGCAGCTGCTCATCCCGCTCGCGGGCGACCTCGCCGACCCGGCGGCGCGGGGCCGGGTGGTCGGGACCATCGCCTCCGGGGTGCTGACCGGCATCCTGCTCAGCCGGACGGTGAGCGGCGTGATCGCCGGGTTCGCCGGGTGGCGCACGGTGTACGTCGTCGCCGCGGTCGCCGCGGTCGTGCTCGCCGTCCTGCTGCGGCGGGCGATCCCCGAGCTGCCCCCGCGCGAGCGGGTGGCGTACCCCCGGCTCATCGGCTCGGTGTTCCGCGCCGTCGGTGCGCACCGTGCGGTCCGCGTCACGCTCGTGATCAGCGCCGCCGTGTTCGCGGTCTTCACGATGTTCTGGACCTCGCTGACGTTCCTGCTCAGCGCCCCGCCGTACGGGTGGTCGACGACCGCGATCGGTGCCGTCGGACTCGTCGGGCTGGCCGGTGCGGTGGCCGCGCAGCGGGTGGGACGGTTGCACGACCGCGGGTGGTCGGTGCCGGTCACCGGCGGTGCGCTGGTCCTGGTCCTCGTGTCGCTCGTGGTCGCCGGGCTCGGTGCCGGGTCGGTCCCGGTGGTGCTCGTCGCCGTCCTGCTGCTCGACGTGGGCGTGCAGGCGACGAACGTTCTGAACCAGACGCGCCTGTTCGCGATCGACCCCGCCGCGCGGAGCCGGCTGAACACGGCCTTCGTCACGAGCAACTTCGTCGGCGGTGCGATCGGCTCGGCCGTGGCCGGGGTGCTCTGGAACGCCGGCGGGTGGACCGCGGTGACGATCGGCGGTGCGGTGCTCGTCGGCTTCGCGACGACCGTCTGGGCCGTCCACCGGCGCCGTGCGCTCGTGGTGCCGGAGCGCACGGCGCCCGCCTGACCCGACCACCGCGATCGCCGTGACCAACGCGCTGCCCCGGCCCGATCCGGCGCCGTCAGGGACGGAAGGACGCGTCGACCCCGAGGTCGCCGTGCTCGGCCTGCCAGCGCAGGGCATCGCGGACCGTCTCGGACGCGGTGTACGCCGGTGCGTACCCGAGCAGCCGCTCCGGCTTCTCGGTGCTGAACACCTGACTGCGCGACAGGTGCTCCCAGCTCGCGTCGGCGTGCTCGGTGGCCGTGGTCTCGCGGAACCGGTCCCAGCTGACGGACTCGAGCCGTGCCTCCCGACCGGACCACGACGCGACCAGCGCGGCGTACCCGCGCACGGTGAGCGCCGTCGGGGCGGTGGCGAAGAAGTCCTCACCGGCGGCGGCGTCCCGCTGCTCGACGGCCAGCTGGAAGAGCTGGGCGACGTCGTCGGCGTGCACGTGCGCCATCGACTCGGCGCCGAGCCCAGGGACCTCCACGACCTCGCCCGCGGACAGCCGGGTGACGACCGTCGGGTCGAGGTTCCCCAGCGGGCCGATCGGCAGCCACCCCGGACCGCTGATGTGCCCCGGGTGGATCGAGGTCGTGACGACACCCCCATCGGCGGTTTCCTGCTTGAGCATCCGGGCGATGGCGTCCTTCTGGGTGCCGTACTCACCGAAGGGCGGTGTTGCCGTCTCCTCCGTGATCGGCAGGACGTGCGAGACGCCCGCGCGCCAGATCGAGCCGCAGTGCACGAGGTGCGTGCCGCTCCCGCGGAGCGCACGGACGAGCTGCTCGGCGGACTCGAGCGTGAAGCAGACGAGATCGACGACGGCGTCCGCGGCGAGCGCCGCGATGCGGTCGCCGAACGTGCCGTCGCGGTCCTCCTGCTCCCGGTCAGCGGTGACGCGCTCGACGCGCTCCCACTCCGGGGCGTCGGCGTACGGGGTGCTGGTGCCGCGCGAGACGGCCACGACGCCGTGGCCGGCGCGGACGAGACGGGGGACGAGGAACGTGCCGATGTGGCCGGTGGCTCCGATGACGACGATGCGCATGGCGCTCACGCTAGGCGCGCGTCCCCGGGAGCGGCAGGCCCTGGTGGTGCCTCCGACGTCACGGACAGGAGGCGCGACGGACGGGAGGCGCGGGTCGTCGCCGACCCGCACCTCCCGTCACGTCGTGGTCGGGTCAGACCGTGCGGACCGCCCGCACCGACCCGGCGATGACCGCCGCGTCCTCGGCGACGGCACCGACTGCGTCCGGGAGCCCGGCGCTGCTGAGGAGCTTGCGCGCGGCCCAGCCCGCGAAGCTGCCGACGATCGCGCCGACGCCGCCGAGGATCGCACCCTCGAGGCGGAGGTCGCGGCTGCCGGTCGTGCCGAGCGCCGCACCGGCGAGCGCACCGGCGCCGATGCGCCCGATCAGCCCGACGGGCGAGATGCGCGCGGGGGCCTTCTTCGACTTGTCACCGATGAGCTCGCCGACCGCCGACGCGACGAGCAGCCCGCGGCCCAGCGGCGTGCTGAAGGCCTTCCACTGCTGCCAGTCGCCCTTGAGGGCCTTGTTGTCGTGGTTCAGGGCGAGGACGGCCAGCGGGGTGCCGCTCCGTCCGCCGCTGAGGACCCCGAGGGCCAGGGTGCGGACCAGGGTGTGCTGTTCGTGCTGCTTGCTCATGGTTCTCCCGTCGTGTCAGGTCGGACGGTACTCGCGCACCGCTCGGGGGACGCAGCGGTCCGCGTCGTTCGGAGCCGCCCCGCGTACCGTCCCGGTCATGAGCAACGTCATCCTGTTCGGCGGCCACGGCAAGGTCGCACTCCTGGCCACCCGCATCCTCACCGAGCGGGGGCACCGCGTCACGTCGGTGATCCGGAACCCCGACCAGCAGGACGAGGTCCGCGCGCACGGCGGGGACCCGAAGGTCGCTGACGTGCAGGAGCAGTCGCTCACCGACTTCGCCGACCTGGTCCGCGGGCACGACGCCATCGTCTGGTCGGCCGGTGCCGGTGGCGGTTCGGCCGACCGCACGTGGGCGATCGACCGCGACGCCGCGGTGCTCTCGGTGCAGGGCGCGGCGCAGGCCGGGGTGGACCGGTTCGTCATGGTCTCGTGGGCCGGGTCGCAGCTCGACCACGGGGTGCCGCAGGACCAGGACTTCTTCGCGTACGCGCAGTCCAAGATGATCGCCGACGCGGTGCTCCGCGACTCCGACCTGCAGTGGACCGTCGTCGCACCGAGCACCCTGACCGACGACGAGCCGACCGGGTCGGTCGACTGGGACGGTTCGGCGTCGCAGGTGCCGCGCGGGGACGTGGCGCACGTGGTGGCCGACGTGCTCGAGGACCCGTCCACCGCGGGGCGCACCATCCGCTTCAACGAGGGGTCGACCCCGATCGCGGACTTCCTGCGGGCGTAGTCACTGCGCTCGAGCTGTCGCGCGACGCGCGTTGCGCCACGCTCGTCGCGCGACGAGCGTCGCTGTGAGCGAACCGGGCGGACGAGGGTCGGGTGGGGTGCCTAGGTTCGGTCCATGACCGCAACCGGCACCGCCCCGACCCTCGTCTTCGTGCACGGCGCCCTCGTCCGTGACGGCTCCTGGTGGTGGCGCCCCACCGCCGACCTGCTCCAGGAACGCACCGGGGTCGCGAGCGTCGCCGTCGCCCTGCCGTCGTGCGGCGAGACCGACGCCGACGGGGGCGACCTGCAGGACGACGCCTCCGCACTCCGGGCGGTGCTCGACGCCCACGACGACGTCGTGCTCGTCGGGCACTCCTACGGCGGCACGGTGATCGCCGAGGCCGGCGCGCACCCGTCCGTCCGGCACGTCGTGCTCGTGTCGAGCTACACGCCGCCGGTCGGGGCCTCCCAGGGCTCGACCATGAGCGGCGAGCCCGACCCGGTCGCCGTCCGGGTCGACGACGGTCGGGTCGTGCTCGACGGGTACGACGAGGCGTCCTTCGGGGCCCGCTTCCTGCAGGACGCCGACGAGCCCCTGCAGCGCGACGCGTTCGCCCGGACGACGTCGCAGGACGCGGCGGCCTTCGGCGCGACGACGACCCGGACCGGGTGGGCCGACGTCGACTCCACCGCCGTGGTGTGCACCGAGGACCGCAGCACCACGGTCGCGCTGCAGCGGTCGCACGCGGCCCGGGCGACCGCCACCGTGGAGCTCCCGACCGGGCACCACCCCTTCATCAGCCGCCCGGACCTCGTCGTCGAGCTGCTCGAGCCGCTGCTCGCCTGATCCGGCTCAGGCGAACTGCGCGTAGAACGCCTCCGGCGCACCCTGCAGCGATGCCTTCACCCCGCGGCTCCACTCGTCGACGAGGACCTCGGCCACACCGGCCTCGACCCCGTCGAGCGACGCACGGGCGACGTCCGCCGGGTCGACCATCGAGCCCTCGTACCCGGCCATGATGTCGGTGTCCGCCGCTCCGAGGTGGAGCCCCTGCACGGTGATCCCGGCGGACGCGAGCTCGAGCCGCACGGCGTTCGTCAGGTTCCACTCGGCGGCCTTCGCGGCCGCGTACCCGCCCGACCCCGGGTACACGAACCACGACAGGGCGGACAGCACGTTGGCGACCGCGCCGCCGCCGTTCCGCTCGATGACCGGCGCGAAGGCCCGCAGCACCGACAGCGTGCCCCAGTAGTGCGTGTCCATCTCGCGACGGGCGTCGGTCAGGTCGCCGCGCAGGAGCGACCCCGTCGTGGCGATGCCGGCGTTGTTGACGAGCAGCGTGACGTCCTGCGCGGCCGCGGCTGCGGCGGCGACCGAGGCCTCGTCGGTGATGTCGAGCGGCAGCACCTCGACGCCCTCGACGTCGACGAGCTCGGGGCGACGTGCGGTCGCGTAGACCTTGCTGGCGCCCCGCTCGAGCAGCTGCGTGACGAACCGGCGGCCGATGCCCCGGTTCGAGCCCGTGACGAGTGCGACGGATCCGGCGATGTCCATGGTGTCCTCCTGCCGAGCGGGCGTCTCCCGCACCGGCTCGGCTACGGTAGGACCTGACATCAGTGTCAGGTGCAAGCACGGATCGGAGCAGGCATGCGCATCGGGGACCTCGCGGCGGCGACGGGGGCGAGCGTCCGCTCGCTGCGGTACTACGAGCAGCAGGGACTGCTCACGGCGACCAGGACGTCCGGCGGCCAGCGCTCGTACGCCGGGACCTCCGTCGAGCGGGTGCAGCTCGTGCAGCAGTTGTTCGCGGCCGGTCTGCCGAGCCGGACCATCGTGCAGCTCCTGCCCTGCGTCGACGCCGGCGTGGCCACGGCGGAGTCGTTCGCGCTGCTCGTGGCCGAACGCGACCGGATCACCGCACAGCTCGCCGACCTCGAGGCCGCCCGAGCCCGCCTCGACGAGGTCATCGCGATCTCCGAGCACCCGACGCCGGAGCACTGCCCGGCCCTGCGCGAGCCGACGACCGCCGCGGCCTGAGCCCGCGTCGGGCCCGACGGGGCTGTCGGTGGCCGGCCGTACCGTGACGGCATGCCCGAGGGTGACTCCGTCCACCGCCTGGCTGCCCGGCTCCGCAGCACGGACGGTGCCCTGGTCGCGCGGGGTGAGCTCCGCGGCGGCCCCGATGCCGGTGCGACCGTGGCCGGTCGACGCATCGTCGCCCACGCCACGCACGGCAAGCACCTGCTGACCCGCTTCGACGACGGCTCGACCCTGCACACCCACATGCGGATGACCGGCTCGTGGACCGTCACCGCCGCCGGACGCCGACTCCCCGTGCACGCCGCGCGCGAGGCCCGGGTCCGGATGGCCCTCGACGACGGCCGGACGGTGTGGGGCATCGCGCTGCCCGTGGTCGAACTGCTCCCGACCCGCGACGAGCACCGCGCCGTCGGACACCTCGGCCCCGACCTGCTGCACGACGACCCGGACCTCGACGAGGCGGTCCGGCGCTGCACCGCCGACCCGGACCTTCCGGTGCGGACGGTCCTGCTCGACCAACGCCGGGTCGCCGGCCTCGGGAACCTCTGGGCCAACGAGCTCGGCTTCATCCGCGGGCTCCACCCCGACCGGCCGATCGGCTCCGTCGACGTGCCGCCCCTGCTCGAGACCGCGCGTCGGATGCTCCGGCACTCGGCGACGACGCCCGACGCGTACCAGGTGACGACGGGCGTCCTCCGCCGCGGCGAGCGCCACTGGGTCGTCGGCCGCGCCGGGCGTCCGTGCCTGCGCTGCGGCACGCGCGTCCGGGCCCGCGACGACGTCGAGGTGGTCGGCTCCCCGCCCCGCCGGGTCTGGTGGTGCCCCCGCTGTCAGCCGGCGGCCGTCTGACGGACCACGCGCCGGACGGGAGGCTCCCCCACCGGCCCGCCCCGCGCCTCCCGTCCGGCGCACCGACCGTTCACCGCGGTGCGGCAGGATGGCCGCGTCCCCCACCCGACGACCCTCCCGGAGCAGACCGTGTCCGACCAGAAGCCCGCCGTCCTGTTCGTCTGTGTCCACAACGCCGGCCGGTCCCAGATGGCCGCCGGGTGGCTGCGTCACCTGGCGGGCGACCGCGTCGACGTGTTCTCCGCAGGGTCCGAGCCCGCGGACCGGATCAACGCGGTCGCGGTCGCGGCGATGGCCGAGGAGGGCATCGACATCGCCGGCGAGCAGCCCGCCGTCCTGACCACCGACGCCGTGCGACAGGCCGACGTCGTCGTGACGATGGGGTGCGGGGACGCCTGCCCGGTCTTCCCGGGCAAGCGGTACGAGGACTGGGCGCTCACCGACCCCGCCGGTCTGCCGATCGAGCAGGTCCGACCGGTGCGCGACGAGGTCCGTCGCCAGGTGGAGACCCTGCTCGGCGAGCTGCTCTAGCGTCCGCCGGCCCGGGTCAACGTCGGCGCGGCCCGACGACGCACGAGCGCCAGCGCCGCCGCGGCGAGCAGGCCGCCGATCACCGCGCCGATGGCGTTCGTGACCAGGTCGCTCGTGTCACAGGCCCGCCCGATGCCGAGGACGAACGCCTGCGCCGCCTCGATCAGGGCGGACAGGCCGATGCCGGCGGCGGTCACCAGCACCGGTCGACCGGAGCGGAGTCCGGCCAGGAACACGACCGGGACGAACAGGAGCACGTTCGCGATCGACTCGACCGCGGTCGGCGCGAGGGACGGCAGGCCCGCCGAGCACACGACGGCGTCCGAGGCGGAGCCCTCCGGGTACAGGGTGAGCCCGAGCACGGCGAGGAGCGCCAGCACCGCGAGCACGAGGGTCAGCCGGGGCGCCCGGGCCAGCAGCACCCCGAGGAACGGGGCGACGACGACGACCACGACGAGGACGCCGAAGACGAGCCAGGGCACCTGGACGAGCAGGGTGGAGAGCAGGGTCAGGTCCTCCGGGGAGCGGGGAGGGGCAGCTCCCGCGCCTCGTCCCACGGCTCCGACCAGCCGAGCCGGTCGAAGAGCGCGTCGAGGAGCATCGCCGTGAACCCCCAGAGCGTGTGGACGCCCTGGTCCGACCGTACCGTGAACGCCGGCCCCCGCCACTCCTGGCCACCGCGCCGCAGCGCGGTCACGCCGCGGTTCGCCGGGTCGAGGAGGTCGGCGACGGGCGTCCGGAACACGGCGGCGGACTCCCGCTCGTCGACGACCCGTACGGGGCTGGGCTCCCGCCACCAGCCGAGCACGGGCCGCACCAGGTGGTTCGAGTGGGCGAGCGGTACGGCCGGCAGGGTCCCGAGGACCTCGACGCCGGACGGGTCGAGACCGGTCTCCTCCCGGGCCTCGCGGAGGGCGGCGGACACGGTGTCCGGGTCGCCCGGGTCGACGCGTCCGCCGGGGAAGGCGACCTCACCGGGGTGCGAGCGGAGGGTCGACGCGCGGGCGAGCAGCAGCACGTCGAGGTCGCGGTGCACGGCCGGTGCCGCGGCGGGGCGCTCGCTGGGCGTGCGGTCGAGGACGCCGAACAGCATGAGGACCGCGGCCGCACGTGGATCGGGCGTGGCCGGCATCGCGGGGACGAGGGGCGCGGCCCCGGGAGCGGCGACGGCGGCGAGCGCTGCACGTGCGGCACGTGCGGTGCCTCCCGCGTCAGCCGGTCCGGCGCCGTCGGCCGGCGTCACCGGTCGGTGCCGTGCTCGGCCGTGTCGGTGCCGTCCGCGCTGTCGTCGGCGGGCACGGCGGTCCGACGGGTGCGCAGGGCGCGGATGCCGACGACGGCGGCGAAGGCGACGACGGCCAGTGCGACGAGCAACAGCAGGACGGTGTGGTGCTGGTGTCCGCCGACCGGGGCGGCTGCCTGCGTCGCGGCGATCTCGTCGGTGGTCCCCGTCACGGCGTCCGCGGTCGCCGTCGCGGTCGCGGTCGGCTCGGAGGCCGCCGTCGTGGGGCCGCCAGTCGGCGTCGCCGCGGTCGCACCCGTCGACGTGAAGCCGTACTCGCCGGAGATCGGGTGCCCGTCGACCGAGACGCTGCGCCACTGCACGCGGTACGCACCGGCGGCGGTGAGGTCGACGTCCTTCGCGATGGTCGTGCCCTCGATCCGGACGTCGCCGACGGTCCGTTCGGTTCCCCCGCCGTCGGTGACGCTGATGACGATCCCGGTCTGCAGCCCGGACAGCGGCGGCTCGGACAGGGTCAGCGTGACGCGGTCGAGGTCACCGGAGACGCTCGAACCGGCCGCCGGGTCCGAGCCGACGAGGGCGTCGTGCGCGGATGCCGGACCGGCGACGAGGACGATCGGTGCGATCGCTGCGATCGCTGCGACGACGACGCTGGCGAGGAGGGCTCGGAGACGCACGGGTGCCTTTCATCGGCTGACGACCCGGCAGGGACCGGACCTCCCGAGCGTACCCGGGCTCCTCCTCGCGGAGCCGCGATGTCAGGCCTTGCTGACGAACTGCACGTCGGACGAGCCCAGCTGCAGCTGCTCCTCGATGCCCTTCTGGTCCGTCGACCCCCACCGCTCGGCGATCTTGCCGTCGACGAACTTCGACACCTGGATGCCGCGCACGGTGAACTCGCGACCGGTCGGCTGGTGTCCCTGGAACGGGCCGGTGTGGGTGCCGTGGATGGTGAAGACGGCGGTGATGAAGTCGTCGGTGACGACGAGCGGGTCGGCCTCGAGCGTGAGGTCCGGGAAGGCCGTCGTGAACTCGGTCCAGAAGTCGACGATGCCGGCGAGACCGGGAGCCTGTCCGGGCGCCGGGTCGTGGTCGACGACGTCCTCGTGCCAGGCCTCGTGCATGCGGCTCCAGTCGCGGGCCTCGAGGATCCCCCCGAGCTGCTCCTGTGTGGCGGCGTTCGCGTCCTTGCTCATCTGTGTTCCTCCCGTGGTCGGACGGTGAGTGTCCTGACTACGCCCGCTCCCCGTGCACGACCGGGGCGTCCGCGGGACGGCTGTCCGGTCGGCGAACGCGGGACGCGACGGACGGGAGGCGCGTGGCGACCCCGCCACGCGCCTCCCGTCCGGCAGTCCGTCCGGCCGCGGTCAGCGACCGGCGGCGTAGTGGTTCGCGACCTGGGTCGCGGTGAGCTCCGTCGTGTACACCGCCGCGAAGCGCATGGTGCCCGTGAAGTAGTAGTTCGCCGGAGCGCCCGGCCACCCGCTGATCGTGTCGTACCCGACGCGGAAGTACCCGGTGTAGTTCTCCGGTGCCGTGAACGCCGTGTTCGAGGCGACGAGGGTACCGTCGAGGTACAGCCGCATGCCGTTCGCGGGCGACATCGTCGACACGACGTGGTGCCACGCACCGTCGGTCACGGCCCGCGGCGAGGTGATCACCTGCGTGGTGCCGTTGTACGAGCCGAACACGAGCTGCCCGGCGGTGTTGACGTAGATCTGCCGGTCGTGCTGGCCCGAGGTGGCGACCTGGTTGCTGCCGAAGCCGATGAGCAGCCCGCCGGCGACCGTGGTGCGGAACCAGACCTCCTCGCTGAAGGTCGTCGGGTTCACGACCGACTTCGGCGTCGACACGAAGCTGTTCGAGCCGTTGAGCTGGTAGGACGAGCCGGTGTCCCGGACGCAGGCGTTCGGGCTCGGCGTCGTTGCGGTCATCGTGCCCTGGTAGGTGCCGTTCGCGGCCTTGCCCGAGGCGTCGACGGCGGTGGTCGATCCGGACGCCTCGCCGAGTCGGTACGCGAAGAGGGCACCGGAGGCGTCGGACGCGACGGCGGCCGAGCACGTGAAGTACGGCGCCGTCGCGGCGGAGTTGCCGCTGTTCGTGACCCGCGCGCTGTAGGCGGAGCGGGTCGGCGCGAACTGGTTGAGCATGACGACCACGGCGAGGGCGAGGACGAGGAGGGCGGCGACGACGCGGCCGTCGCGCAGGGAGCGGGTGATCACGAGGCGCGCACCGGTTCGATGCGGCCGACCGACAGGCAGAGGACGAGCGGCACCAGGCAGACGGCGACGAGCGCGGCCCAGCCGACCGGGTCGAGGTCGATGTTCGACGTCAGGTGGTAGTACCCGTTCCGGCTGAGCTCGTCGATGACGACCCGGCCGACCTGGCCGTCGACGAGGTGGACGGTGTTGCCGCCGTGCGCCTCGACGCGGACCGGGAAGATGCCGGACGACACGATCGTCGCCTGGACGCCGTCGGGGCTCGAGGTGTTCGTGATCGTGGTCACGTTGACGAAGGGCTTCAGCACGAAGGCTGCGTACGAGGTGGTCAGGGCGCCGCCGGCGATGCGCAGGCAGGTGCGGGTGACCCGGTCGGTGAACGCGCTCGTGAGGGTCCAGATGAGCAGGGTGCCGACGAGCAGGATCGGTGCGGCGCGGAACAGCCAGCCGAGGTGCGGCACGAGCAGCGCCGGCGTGCCGATGACGTCGGCCTGCGTGAGCGTCCACGGGTCGGTGGCGCCGTTGATGTCGCCGCGGGTGTGGATCCCGCCGTCGGCGTCGACGGCGATGATGCGGTGCGTGTAGACCACGCCGGGGTTCGCGTCCGTCGAGAAGGTCACGACGTCCCCGACGCGCAGCGTTGCGACGTCGACCGGCATGTCGAGCACGAGGGTGCCGACCGGGGCGGCCTGGCCCATGGACGGCGTCTCGACGACGAACCAGCGGCCGCCGGCGGAGAGGAACAGGACCGCGGCGGTGAGCAGCACGGCGGCGATCGCGGCGACGGCCCAGGCGAGGGCGGTCTCGGTGCGGCTGGTGGCCCGCCCGCGCAGGATCGGCAGGTCGAGCGTGCCGCTGAGCGGGATCGCTGCGGTCTGGCTCATGTGCTGCTCCGGTGGGGGTCGGCCGCTCGGGGCGGCTGCAGGTGCGTGGTGCTGTGTGTGGGGGGGGGAGGCGGCGCTCGACCGATGGGGGGCGGGTCGAGCGCCGCCGGGGTGGACGTCACCCGGCCGGAAGGGGGGAGGCCGGTCGGGGGGCGTCGGTCCTGGGGGGTGGGGTGGGGGTGGTGCTCGCGCACCGGCGGATCGGGATCAGGGGCGACCCACCGGTGCGCCGTCCGGTGATCAGGCCGTGAAGGTCCAGGTCATCGGGACCGAGGCCGCGAGGCCCTGGTAGGTGTTGCCGGCGGACGGGTCGAGGGTCACCGCGAAGTTGAACGGGACGGTCGCACCGGCGGCCGGGGCCGCGGGCATCGTGAAGGCCGAGGCCGCCGCGCCCTTGAAGCTGGCGAGGGTGCCGCTGAAGACGGTGGTCGAGCCCGAGGTGATGACGAGGTTCATCTTGGCGCAGAGGTCGGTCGCGGTGCCGTTCTGGGCGCCGTTGTTCGACTGCGTGCAGGTGGCACCCGGGGTGAGCGTGAAGGTCGCGGCGTTCGCGGTGCCCGTGTTCTTGATCGAGATCGCGGTGTTGACGGTGTTGCCCGGCGTCATCGTCGTGCTGCCGCCGAACTTGTTGATCGTCGAGCAGGTCGCGGCGTTGGTCGAGACCGAGCCGCCGTCGGTGCTGAGGCAGGTGACGGTCGCGCCGGCGTTCTGCTCCTGCATGACGAGGGTGCCGGTGGCGGCCGAGTTGGCGTTGTTCGTGATGCTCGCGGCGAACCCCGACAGCGTGCCGGTGAGGGAGAGCGAGAGCAGGACGGCCGCGAAGATGCCGGCGAGGAGCGCCACGGGGGCGAAACGGATCCGCTTCAGCGCGGAGGTGCGGAGCTTGGTGGACACGGTGTACCTCATCGTTCGGTGGTTTGTCGGGAGCGTGGGGAGCAAGTCGTTCGGGCCGACTTGCTTCAATGATCAAGATAGTCACTCGTTCACCAAGTTGACCACTCGTATACTCACCCCAGAGCGGGGGACGCCCCGTGCCCCCCCCTCCGACGGAAGCAGACCAGTGACCCAGATCGACGACGCCGACCTGATGACCGCGTTCGCCGCCGTGGTGCGGGCGAACGCGAGCCTGGTCGGGCAGTTGAGCGCGCGTGCCGGCATCCACGAGAACGCCCTCCGCGCCCTCGTGCTGATCAGCGACACGGGGTACTCGACCCCCACCGAGGTCGCCGGGTACCTCGGGCTCACGTCGGGCGCGGTGACGAACATGGTCGACCGCATCACCACCGCCGGCCTGGTCGAACGGGCGCCCAACCCCGACGACCGCCGCGGCTCCCTGCTGCGCCTCCTGCCCGCGGGCGAGGCCGTGGTCGAGGACTACCGGACCCGGTACGGCGCCATGCTCCGCGCCGTCGACGGCTCGCACGACGGAGCGTTGCACGAGGTCCTCAACGCGCTGGCGACGAGCCTCTACGAACAGGCGGCCGACGCGCTCGGCGAGCGCGCGTAGACGGCGACCAGCAGGACGGCCTGGAGGCGCGTGGCGGAGTCCGCCACGCGCCTCCAGGCAATTCTGCACTCCCTTGTTGCTTCGAACTCGAAGCAGGTGTAGCGTCTCCCCCAGATGCTTCGAACTCGAAGCACACGACGGAGGAGCACATCATGAAGGCAATCCGGTTCCACGAGGTCGGCGGACCCGAGGTCCTGCGCACCGAGGACGTCGAGCGTCCCGAGCCCGGCGCGGGCGAGGTCCGGGTGCGGGTCGCCGCATCGGCGTACAACGCGGCCGACGGCGGCATGCGCGGCGGCTTCCTGCCGATCCCCGTCGTCCTCCCCCACGTCCCCGGCTACGACGTCTCCGGCACGGTCGACGCGGTCGGCGAGGGCGTCACGGACCTCGCGGTGGGCGACCCGGTGGTCGGGTTCCTGCCGATGGAGCACGACGGTGGCGCGGCCGAGTACGTCGTCGCCCCGTCCGACGCACTCGTCGCCTCCCCGACGAGCATCCCGCTCGTCGACGCCGCCGCGCTGCCCTCGGTGGCCCTCACGGCGTGGCAGGCCCTGGTCGACGACGGCCACCTGACCGCCGGGCAGCGTCTGCTCGTGGTCGGCGCCGGCGGCGTCGTCGGGAAGTACGCGGTCCAGCTCGCGAAGCGGCTCGGCGTGCACGTCGTCGCGACCGCGAGCCCGCGCAGCGCCGAGGCGGTGCGGGCGGCCGGGGCGGACCAGGTCGTCGTCCACACCACCACCGACCTGCACGACGTCGTCGACGAGCGGGTCGACGTGCTCCTCAACCTCGCGCCGATCGAACCCGAGGCGTTCCGTGCCCTCGTGTCGCTCGTCCGCGACGGCGGCGCGGTCGTCAGCACGACGGCCTTCATGGCGACGCCCGGCGACGAGGACCGTGCCGTCCGTGCGGCCACCGTCTTCGTGCGACCGGACCGCGAACGCCTCACGGAGCTCGTGTCCCTGGTCGACTCCGGCGCGCTGCGGGTCGAGGTCACGCGGCGCATCACGCTCGACGAGCTGCCGGCACTGCACGCCGAGGCCGAGGCGGGACGCATCGCGGGGAAGGTCGTCGTGACGGTCTGACCGCGCGTCGTGGCCGACGGGGTCCAGCGGTGCACCGCTGGATCCCCGCATGCCCCAGACTGGAACGATGCCCCAGCTCCCCGTCGTCTTCGAGGTCGGCTCCATCATCGCGCTGGTCGCGATCCTGCTCGTCGACCTGCTCATCGTCGCCCGGCGGCCGCACGTGCCGTCGCTGCGGGAGTCCGGAGCGTGGGTCGGCGTCTACGTCGGACTGGCGCTCGTGTTCGCCGTCCTCATGCTCGTGTTCGCGGGCGGGGACGCCGCCGGGCAGTTCGTCGCCGGCTGGCTGACCGAGTACAGCCTGAGCATCGACAACCTGTTCGTCTTCGTCATCATCATGGCGCGCTTCTCGGTGCCGAAGCAGATCCAGCAGGAGGTGCTGATGCTCGGCATCATCATCGCGCTGGTCCTGCGGGGCATCTTCATCCTGGTGGGCGCCCAGCTCATCGAGGACTTCTCCTGGATCTTCTACCTGTTCGGCGCCTGGCTCATCTGGACCGCGATCCAGCAGCTGCGCGAGGACGACGACGCGGAGCAGCAGGACAGCGCGCTCGTGCGACTGCTCCGCCGGCGGGTGCGGATCACGGACGACTTCGACGGCATGAAGTTCCGGGTGACGCACGACGGGGCGAAGCACTTCACGCCGCTGCTCATCGTGCTCATCGCGATCGGCACGACCGACCTGCTGTTCGCCCTCGACTCGATCCCGGCGATCTTCGGCATCACCGAGAGCGCGTTCATCGTCTTCACCGCGAACGTCTTCGCCCTGATGGGGCTCCGGCAGCTGTACTTCCTGCTCGGCGGGCTGCTCGAGCGCCTGGTCTACCTCAAGTACGGGATCGCGCTCATCCTGGCGTTCATCGGCGTGAAGCTCGTGCTGCACGCCCTGCACGAGAACGAGCTGCCGTTCCTGAACGGCGGCGAGGGCTTCGCCTGGGCACCGGAGATCCCGACGTGGGTGTCCCTCGTGGTGATCCTCGTCGCCATGGCGGGTGCGACCGGGGCCAGCCTGGTGCGGATGCGGCGCGACGGGGAGCTCAGCCGGCGCTGATCGCGCGGACGGCGAGCGCGGAGCCGAGCATCATCTCCATCGCCTCGCCGACCAGGCGGTCGCCGTCGCCGCGGGCGATGCGCCGCGAGGACACCAGCGACGCGATCCCCTGCACGGTGGCCGCGAACAGCATCTTGAACGCATCTCGGGCACCTTCATCGAGGTCGTCAGAGCGTGGACCCATCGCACTGTCGAGCACCGTGAACAGCTCCGCGGCCGCCTCGGCGACCCGGGGTGGACCGCCACCCGCCTGCGCCTTGGCCTGGAACATCAGGTCCATGAGGGCCGCGTCGTCGATGGCGAAGTCGACGTAGGCCCCGGCCACGCGGAGGAAGCGTGCGCGCACGTCGTCACCCGGCTCCCCGAGCGCCGCGCGCACGTCGGCGGTGAGCCGCTGGAAGCCGGCCTCGGCCAGGGCGTCGAGCAGCGCCTGCCGGTCGACGAAGTGGCTCCGAGGTGCGCCGTGGCTGACCCCGGCCCGCCGCGCGAGGTCGCGCAGGGAGAGTCCGTCGACGCCGGACTCGCGCAGCACCGCCGTCGCCTCGTCGAGCAGCACCGTGCGGAGGTTCCCGTGGTGGAACGGTCGCTCGGCCATGCGGTCATCCTACCGACATCTAGCCATTGACTACATTCTTGTCAGTGTCTAGATTGAATGCATGACCACGACACAGACCCTGCTGGTGTTCGGCGCGACCGGCCAGACCGGCCAGCACTTCACCCGACTCGCGCTCGAGGCCGGCCACCGCGTGCGCGCCGTCGCCCGGACGCCCGCCAAGCTCACGGCCCGGCACGACGCCCTCGAGGTCGTCCAGGGGAGCATCGACGCGGACCTCGACCTCGACGCACTGCTCGACGGCGTCGACGGCGTCGCGCTCATGATCGGCGACCGGGTGGCGCAGCAGGAGCGGCTCGTGAACACCGAGTTCGTCCGCCGACTCGTCCCCGCCATGCGCCGTTCCGGCACGCGCCGGCTGCTCTACCAGGCCGGTGGCCTCAGCGCCGCGCCGGGCAAGCGGCTCATGCCGGTGCTCCGTCTCGTCCGCTCGACGATCGCGCGGTCCTTCGACGGGCAGCACCGGGACAACGAGGCCGTGATGCGGTACCTCGACACCGAGGCCCGTGACCTCGCATGGGTGGCGCACCGCGCGGGCATCGGGTCGGACGGACCCTCGAAGGGTGTGCTCCGGCGGTCGGCGACGTGGATCAGCATCGGGACGTTCGTCGACTGCGCGGCGTACAACCTGCGGCTGCTGTTCGACGACGATGCGGTGCACTCGTGCGACGGGAGCGCCTACCGACGGGGCCGGTGAGCCACGGGGGCTCACCCGTCCACCGCTCCCCGGTCCGTCCGGTCAGCGGGGCTCGTCCACCAGGGCGACGAACCGGCTGCCGACGCCGTAGACCGCACGGCGCTCGGTGCCCGCGGCCGGGCGGGGTGCCTCGTCGAGGTCGTGGTGGTCGCAGACCAGGACCGTCCAGTCCGGCCACCACTTCTTCGGCCGCTCGGCCTCGGAGAACCCGCAGACCGCGCACTCGAGGTCGGCCCACACCCGCTTCGCGCCCGTCCGGTTCGCCCGCGACTGCACGAGCCACGCGGGCGGGTCCTGCTCGATCCGCTCGAGCTCGGCCTCGCTGACGTGCGACGGGATCCCGTGGCGGGCCGCCATCTCGAGGGGGATGTCGAGCCGTACGGCGGCGTCACGTCGGGAGAGCATCCGCCCAGGGTAGGTCGTCGCGCACGCCCGTGCCGACCACGACGGCGGGCCAGGCGGGTGGATCGGGCCGGTGGATCGGGCCGGCGGATCAGGCCGGCGGTGCGGACCGGTCCCCCGGCAGCTCCACGGCGGAGCCACCCACCGCACGCCGACGCTGCGGCGGAGCCGACGGCCGGTGCGCCTCCGGCATCGCGAGGGCACGGCGACGAGCTGCCTCCGCCCGTCCGGCACCCGACACCGCCGCGACGAACGTCGCCGACTGCAGCACGGCGAACACGGGCGGGACCAGCAGCAGCGTCAGTCGGTCGGTGGTCGCGGCCCCGGCGACCAGGAGCCCCAGCCCCCCGAGCACCCACGCGACGGGCAGCCAGACGAACCGCTCGGCGAGGACCGTCGACGGACCGATCGACCGCTCCGCGCGAGCGATGACCTCGTCCCGGTCCTCGGGCGCCATCGCCGGCGGCCGTGCGGCGAACTGGCGGTCGATGCGCTCCTGCCGGCGCCAGTCCCCCGTCAACCCCTCGGGCGGCACGGGACCCATCGCGGCCACCCGAACGAACGGCGCGACGAGGCACCCCGCGGCGCCGGCGAGGAGGACCACGGCGAGCAGGTCACGGATGCCGGACCCGGTCGACAGCGACCCCCGGACCACGTCCGCGACCACGAGGAACGCACCGACGACCACGGCCGTCGCGCCGCACACCACCGTCCGCCGTCGGAGCCTCCCCGCATCGACGAACTCCGCACGCCGCGAGCGCACCACGCGCCATCCGACCATGAAGCCACCGTCACGCACGGACCGATCTTGTCCCCCGACCCCGAACATGCGCACGGCCCGAGTGGTACAAGTAGTTAGTCGAACTAGTCAGCGGTCGAGACGAGGACGCCGATCCGGCGTCACTCCCGACTGCGGCTCCCGGGCAACACCGGCGGGCTGCGTCCCCCACACGGCACTCCAGTGCCCGACCGTCCACAACGACCAACACTGCAAAGGACTTCCCATGAGCTTCCTCGGCTTCATCCTCCTCGGCCTCATCGCCGGCGCCATCGCCAAGCTGATCCTCCCCGGCCGTCAGGGCGGCGGCTGGCTCGCCACCCTCGTGCTCGGCGTGATCGGCGCCCTCATCGGCGGCTGGATCGGTGGCGCGGTCTTCAACGTCGGCTACGACGGCTTCTTCAGCATCCAGTCCTGGATCATCGCGATCCTCGGCGCCCTCGTCGTCCTCGTCATCTGGGGCTTCATCACCGGTCGTCGCGGCAGCCGCGCCTGACGCGACAGCACGACGGACGGGAGGCGCGGTGCCAGCTGGCACCGCGCCTCCCGTCCGTTCTGTGATGACCAGGAACGGGACGCCGTCAGGACGGCGCCTCCCAGAGCTCGATCGGCAGCCCCTCCGGGTCGTGGACACGCACGAAGCGCCCGTACTCGGTGTCCCACTCCGCGCGCCGCTCAACCGGCACACCGGCCGCCTCCAAGCGCGCGACGAGCGCGTCGAGGCCGGTGACCCGGAGGTTGAGCATGACGGCCTGGTCGGCGGCGAAGGAGTCGGTGTCGGCGGGGAAGGGTGCGAAGACGGTCGCGCCCGCCTCCTGGAGCCAGGCCCTGTCGCTCCCGGCGTCCACGCCGAGGTGCTGCCGGTACCAGGCGGCACGCGCCTCCGGGTCCCGACTCCGGAAGAAGAACCCGCCGATGCCCGTCACGGTCATGGCGGCACGCTACCCCCGGGAACGGCGTGCCGGCGAGCGCACTCGCAGGTCCGTCCGGAGCAGGACGTGGGAGCATCGGTCACGTGAGTCCCGTGCAGACCGACGTCCGTCAGGTCGTCGAGTCGTCCGGGAACGACCTCGACGCGGCGCGCGCACTGTTCGAGTCCGCCTACGACGCCTCCGGGTTCCTGCCCGAACGCTCCGACCGGGCGTTCGGCTACCGGTTCCGCTCGGTCGGCGACGCCTCGCTGACGCTCGACGCCAAGCGGTTCGACGCGCGCATGGTCGGCGAGGTCGACGCGACCAGCCACTACTTCGTCAGCTGGGTGAGCGACGGTGGCGGGGTCATGGACACCGGACGCGACGAGGTCGCCCTCGTCCCCGGTCGCCCGGTGGTGTTCCCGAGCGCCCGTCCGTTCGGCTTCGACCTGGCCGACGTCCGGCAGAACGTGGTGCAGTTCGACCGCCGGCTGCTCGAGCGGGTGGCGGCGGAGATGTACGGGACCGAACCGGCACCGCTCCTCTTCGACCACGCCGCCGTCCCACGGCCGGCGGCGGTCCGGGCCTGGAACGCCGAGCTCCGGGCGACCGCGCAGGTCGTGCTCGGTCCGGTGCCGCTGACGCCGCTCGCCATGGCCGAGGCGACGCGGCAGACCGCGGCGGTGATGCTCCGCACGTTCCCGCACGTCACGGTCGTCCCGGCCGTGCCGGACGTGCCCGGCGCACGCGGCCGGGTGCAGGAGGCCATCGAGTACATGCACGCGAACGCGGAGTCGCCGATCACCACCACCGACGTCGCGCGGCACGTCGGGCTCAGCATCCGCGGCCTGCAGCAGGGGTTCCAGCGGCAGGTGCAGGTGTCGCCGAACTCGATGCTCCGCGGGATCCGCTTCGACCGGGTGCGCGCCGAGCTCCGGTACCACGCGGTCGGCGAGGCCACCGTGTCCGAGGTCGCGCGGCGCTGGGGCTTCGCCCACGCTGGGCGCTTCTCGGCGGCGTACGCGAAGCGGTTCGGGGAGCTGCCGAGCGAGACGCTGCGGCGGCGGGGGTAGTCGGTCGGCGGGCCGGTCACCCGTCCTGCGGCCCGCGGTCAGCGGTCAGCGGTCAGCGGGTCGGGCGACCTGCAGGACGACCCGTCCCACGCGGCCCGCGTCGACGTCCTCGTGGGCCTGGGCGATCCGCTCGAGCGGGAGCACCTCGCCGACCTCCAGGCGCAGCGCCCCCTCGGCGACCGCGGCCACCAGGTCGTCCATCGCTGAGCGCTTCGCCTGCTGCGGGAAGTCGTCACTGCCGAGGAACCGGACGGTCACGTTCGCGAACAGCAGGGGCGGGAACGGCAGCGTCACGCGCTCCGCGTGTGCGAAGTACGTCGCGATCACGCCGTCGTCGGCGATGACCGCCGCGTCGAGGTCGGCGTTGGCGTCGAGCGCCACCTCGACCACCCGGTCGACGCCGTCGGGAGCGATGCGCCGGATCGTGGCCGCCGGGTCGTCGTCGAGAGCGACGACGTGATCGAGCCGGGGCAGCCTGGCCGCGCCGAGGTCGGAGGACCGGCGCACCGTCCCGATGACGGTGGCACCGCCCCACCGCGCGAGCTGCGCGGCGATCCCGCTCACGGCACCGCGGACCCCATGCACGAGGACGATCCTGCCGGTGACGGGTCCGTCGCCGAAGACGGCCCGGTGCGCGGTGATCCCGGGGATGCCGAGCAGCGCCGCGACGTCGTCCGGGACCGCGTCCGGGAGCGGGGTGACGAGCGCCTCCGGGACGACCGTGTACTCCGCCGCCGTACCGGACGGCCGGTAGGACTGTGCGCCGTGCACAGCGACGCGGACGCCCACGAGGTCCGGATCCGCGCCCGCGCCCACCTGGTCGACGATGCCGGCGCCGTCACTGTGCGGGACGACCTCGGGGTGGGGCATCGCCGACCCCAGCCAGCCCTCGCGCTTCTTCGTGTCGCCCGGGTTCACGCCCGAGAAGGTCAACCGGACGCGCACCTCGCCGGGGCCCGGCACCGGGTCGGGACGTTCGCCGACGCGGAGTACGTCGGCTGCGGGTCCTTGCTCGTCGTACCAGGCAGCTCGCATGCTGTCGCACCCTTCGTCGGCGCCAGCCTACGTCCGGGTGGTCGGTCCGGTGGCGACCCCGAACCGTCCCCGCTGGTCAGTGGTCGTCCCGTGTCAGGGCCCGGTGCGCGTACGCGAGGCGTGCCACGGACCGGTCGGCAGGTAGGCGCTTGCTGATCTCGAGGGTGGCGAGCCCGTGGACCGTCGCCCATGCGACCTCGGCCGCGGTGTCGTCCTCGTCGGGGAACGCCGCACGGACGGCGGCGAAGGCACGCTGCAGCGGACCCGGTCCGTCGCCGGTCCCGAACGACAGCCCGGACGGCAGCGAGAACATGGCCTCGTAGACGTGCGGCTGTGCGGCGGCAAAGGCGAGGTAGGCCTGCAGTCTCGGGAGCGGCTCGGCCGGGACGGCCTCGAGCGCGGCCGCGATCGCGTCGAACCCCCCGAGGGCCACGGCGTCGATGAGCGCCTGTCGTCCCCCCGGGAACGCGGAGTAGATCACCGGTTGCGTCGCCCCGAGCTCAGCGCCGAGCCGTCGCATCGTGACCGCCTCCCACCCGTCGGTCTCCGCCACCGACCGAGCGGCTCGGGTGATCTGGTCACGCCGCTGGTCGAGGTCTGGAGCAGGCCGTGGAGTCATGGAGGAAGTCTAACCGTGCGCGTTAGGTAACAACGGTAGACAACGACAGCCCATCGTCGTACGCTCGTAGGAGAACAACGTTATCCAACGAAGGAAGAGCACCATGTCCACCGCCGCCCTCATCGTCGCCATCGCCGGATGCCTGTTCATCCTCTTCATCGGAGCCCGCTTCCTGATCGCGCCGAGGGTCGCGACCAACGGCTTCGGTGTCGCCGAAGACCGCCGACGCGCGTTCACCTCGATCAAGGGCGTCCGCGACATCACCTCGGGCGTCGTCCCCCTGGTGGTGCTGCTGGTCGCCGGGCCGCACGTCTTCGGCTGGGCACTCGTCGCAGCGGCGATCACGCCCGTCGGGGACGCCGTCATCGTCGTCACGAACGGCGGGACGGTCCGCCAGGCGATCGGCGTGCACGCATCGACCGCGGCCGTCCTGGTCATCGCCGGTCTCGTCCTCGCGCTCGCCTGAGACGCAGCTCGAACGTCGCCCCCGTCCACATCCGCACGACCCGCTTGGAAGGCCCACACCGATGAACACCACGCACGACACCACCGACTCCGCCGACTCCGCCGAGGACCTCGTTCGCGCTTTCTACGAACCGTTCCGCACCGGAGACACCAGCGTCCTCGACGACGTGCTCGCCGCGGACTGGATCGACCTGCCGCTCGCCCCCGGGCAGGAACAGGGCCCCGCCGGCATGGCCGCACAGATCGCGCAGTTCCGCCACGCCATGCCGGACTACACCGTCGAGCACCAAGACATCATCGTCCAGGGCGACAAGGTCGCGGTGCGGAACACCGTGTCCGGCACACACCGGGGCGCGTTCATGGGTCTCGAACCGACCGGCAAGCGCATCGAGATGCGGACGATGGACGTCCACCAGGTCCGCGGCGGCAAGATCGTCGCCACCTGGCACCTCGAGGACTTCGCGGGCCTCCTGCACCAACTGAACGCACCGGTCGACGCGCCGGTCCCGGCGGCCTGGGGCTGACACCGGAGGCCTCCCCGACGACTCAGCCATGTACATCCCAGTTGCGACGCGTCGCGCTGGTCACACACTGGCAGGTAGCCGGGCGTCGATGCCTGCCCCCGAGCGATGCGGGGGCAGGCACCAGTGTCGTCCTGGGCCGCGAGTTCGTCGTGCGAGACCTCGACGTCCGCGACGTCGCTGCCCATCCCCGCGAACATGCGCACGTGGTCCTCGCCGAGGTAGACGTCGTGAGGGACGGACCGATGACCATGTGGGTCGCGCCGTGGACGCGGGCAGGAGACGGACGGGAGGCTCCTGCCGCGGCCCCGCCACGCGCCTCCAGTGGGGGCTCAGAGCCGACGGTAGGTCGTCATGGTCTGGTCCGGCCGGTCAGCGACGTCGAACGAGGTGTACGCGAGGCGTTGCACCTGCCCGTCGGCCTGCCTGACGCGCTTGATGCCGGCCCCCGGTGTGCCGACGTCGTACCGCGGCCACCACCGGTCGGCCTCCGGGCTGGCCCCGCGGAGATCGGCCTCGAGTTCCCGGTAGACCGCGACGCCCGGATGCCGCCCGGCTCGCGCCCGGAGCCGTGCGAGGAGCCCCTGGGCCACGTCGGTCCAGTCCGGCAGGACGTCGCGTGCACCGGGGGCCAGGAACACCCACCGGACCAGGTTGGGGTGCTCGCCGTGGTCGAGTGCGCCGCGGAACAGCTCGGCCGCCGCCGTGTTCCACGCCAGCAGGTCGAAGGTCCCCCCGGTCACGTAGGTCGGGGCGGGGTCGAGGAGGTCGACGACCCGGGCAACCTCCGGATCGAGGACCTCGTCGGGGGTCGTCGGTACGGGCTCGTCGACGGCGATGGCGAAGAGGTGTGTCCGCTCCGCTCCGGCGAGTCCGAGGGCGCGCGCGATCGCGTCGAGGACCTGACGGGAGGGGCGGACGTCCCGGCCCTGCTCGAGGAAGGTGTACCAGGTGGCGCTGATCCCGGCGAGCATCGCGAGCTCCTCGCGGCGGAGGCCCGGGGTGCGACGGCGGGACGATCCCGGCAGCCCGACGTCGACCGGGCTCACCCGTTCCCGTCGCGCACGCAGGAACGCGCCGAGTTCCCGACGCTGCTGCTCGGTGACGTCGCTCACGCCGTCCCTCCCTGGTGGTCCGGGTACCAGTATGCGGCGGCTCTGGATGGTCTCCCGCTGCCTGCGGAGACTCGGGGGCATGCAGGCATGGACACTCGACGGATCCGGTTCGACACTCAGCGTCGAGGAGGTGCCGGACCCGCGCGTCCGCAGCGGCGGCGTGGCGCTGCGCATGCTCGCAGTGCAGGTTCCCGCCTACACGCGGGTGCTCGTCGAGGGAGGCCGCGGCGGCATCGCGACCCCGACCGTGCTCGGCATCGGCGGCATCGGCATCGTCGAGGAGGTCGCTGACGACGTCACGACCGTCCGGCCCGGCGAGACGGCGCTGTGTACCGGGTTCCTGCGGAGCGGTCGGGTCGCCGAGCCGGAGGAGGTCCTCCTCGGGTGGACGGGGATCGGCGGCCGCGGGGCGACGACGGCGACCACGGACCGGATGCGCCGGGTCTGGCGGACCGGCACCTTCGCGGAGCGCACCGTGATGCCCGGATCGGCCGTGCTCGCGCTCCCCGGCGCCGAGACGTACGGCGACCCGACGAAGCTCGCGTTCCTGCCCTGGTTGAGCGTCGCGGCCGGGGCGGTCGAGCGCAGCGGGATGACGGCCGGGGACCGCGTCGTCGTCCTCGGTGCCAGTGGACAGATGGGCGGCGCAGCCGTCCTCCTGGCGCTCGCCCGGGGCGCGGCGAAGGTCGTCGCGGTGGGACGGGACGCCGGGAGCCTCGACCGCCTCCAGGCACTCGACGGACGCGTTGGGGCGGTCCGCTCCGTGGGCACACGCGACGCCGACGCGGCAGCGATCGCCGCGGCAGCCGGCGGCGACGCCGACGTCGTGATCGACGCCCTCGGACCGACCCCGACCCCGGACCTCACCATGGCCGGGTTCGACAGCGTCCGGACCGACGGCACGATGGTCCTCCTCGGCGGCGTCCGCCAGGCGCTCCCGATCCCCTACGACCAGCTCATGCGCCGACGGATCACCCTGCGTGGCTCGTGGATGTGCTCCGAGGAGACCGCGTACCGGGTCTGGCGTCAGGTGGAGGCGGGCATCATCGACCTCGGCGCCCTCGAGGTGACCACCGTCGGCATCGAGGACCCGGCCGCAGCGCTCGCCCAGGCCGAGCAGATCCGGGGGCTGTCCGTCCTGGTGCTGACGCCCTGACAGCTGCTCGGTCCACGTGTGTCGTCGGTGCGGACTCGCCCCTTTCGGCGGACGCTCACCTGTCCGGGGACCCGTCCTGTCGTCCACCCGGCCAGGAGACGGACGGGAGGCTCCTCCCGCGGCCCCGCCACGCGCCTCCAGGCCGAGACGGCGCCGCCGTGGTGACCGTCCTGCTGTGATCCGGGCCGGTCGTCGTCTGATGCGCTGTGCCAGCGGACCTGCAGCGAAGCGCGTGCAAGCAGGGTGCGGCAACCACATCGGCCGGACGGACGAGGGATCACGGCTCCGCTCGGAGGGCGTCGAGGATCAGCGTAGCGAAGCGGCGTGCGGCAGCCTCTCGCGACGATGCGCCCATCGCGGCGAGGCCTCGAGCGGCGACCAGCGCCAGGATGACGTCGTCGGTCGTGCAGTCGGCGCGGATGCTCCGCCCACTCCGTACCCGCTGCACGAGGTCCTGCAGCATCGCGACGAGCTGTCGACGATACGCAGCCGCTCCGACCGAGTTCGACGTGATCGTCGACATCGCAGGAGGACCCGCTGTCCCTGACTTCATCGACCGTCTCGCGCCCAACGGCCGGATGGTGATCGTCGGCGCCGTCTCCGGGTTCCCGCCCGCAGACTTCGGGACGAGGCTGATGCAGTCGTTCCAGAAGTCACGGTCCGTCGGGACCTTCAGCCTCGCATCGATCGACCCCACCGAGCGTGATGCGGTGCGATCCGCCAGCTTCGAGGCGGCCGTGCGCGGAGCGCTGCACCCGGTCGTCGATGCGGTCGTGCCGCTCGCGGAAGCAGCGACTGCGCACCGACGGATGGACGACGGTGACGTCTTCGGCCGGATCGTCCTCCGCCCGTAGCCTGCCCCCGCATCCGGCTTCACCGCCCCGGTCACCCTGAGCTACGCCTGGACCGCGGGCTGCACTCCCGTGAGCTAGCCCCGACGCACGTCGCCAAGGCGGCCGATGCGGACAAGTCCTCACCGTCACGGTGTCGCAATGGACGGGAGGCTCCTCCCGCGGCCCCGGCACGCGCCTCCAGGCCGTGACGGGGTCGCTGTGGTGACGGCGCTGCTGGTCACGGCGACGCGCGCTCGTGCCGCGAGGCCGAGCCGACGCTCCACGCCGGGCTGACCTGGGTAGCATCGCGTCGTGGGGTCGACCGTCCGGACCGAGCCGCCCGGGACCGGCTGGTACACCGCAGCACTGGTCCTGCTCATCTGCTCTGCGTCGGGGTTCGTGGTCCTCTGGGCGACCCTGTGGGTGCCCGTGCTGCTCACCGGCGGGCAGGGCAGTCTGTTCCAGTACCCGGTCGTGTTCCTGTTGGCCGTGGGGCCGTGGCTCGGTGGCTGGGCGGCCCTCGTGATGGCTGCTCGCTCCCGGAAGGAGGGTGGGGGCCGCCGCAGCGAAGCGGTCTCCGCCGCCAGTGCGATCACGCTCGTCCTGGGTCCGGTCCTGCTGTGGTTCGGGCCGGTCGTCGTCTGAGGCCCTGTGTCAGCGGCCCTGCCAGCGGAGGTCGTGCAAGCAGTGTGCGGCAACCACATCGGCTGGACGGACGACGGATCACAGCTCCGGTCAGAGGGCGTCTAGGATCAACCCTGCGGAGCGGCCCCCGTCCCAAGGTGGCCGCTTCCGAGGGCGCGCCGCCACAGCGCTCAGAACATGCCGTCCCAGAAGACGCGCCACAACGGCGCGGGGGGTCCGGAGACCAGTGCTTGGCCAGCGGGATCGAGATCGCGGACGGCTGCGTCCTGGCCGGTGACTTCGAGCGGCGCGGAGAGCCCACGGACTTCGACCACCGAGGTCCGCACCGGTGCGACGGCAGCGAACGGCACGTCCTCCGACCGGAAGCGTGTCGAGCTCGTGAGGTCCGCCTCCACGTCACCGTCGTGCAGGAACAGACCGTTGCTTCGCAGGACGACGTGGGCCGGACGGGCAACGGAGTCATCGTCGGCGCCGATGGGGAGCACGAGTCGGACGTCCTGACCGTCGCGCACGTACCCGCTCACGGTGACCGACGGAGCCGTGACGAGGGTCCCCGCCGCTACGACCGACCCGAGGAGCACGACCGCCGCCGTCCCGGCGCCGATGACGTGCATGCCGGCGTCCACGGCGGTCCGGAGTACCCGTCCCACCTCACGACCGACCGCAACGACGAAGGCGAGGACAGCCACCAGCGCGATCACCCCACCGACGGCGCCGAACGCGCGGAGGTCACCCAACCACAACCACATCGCCGACGCGACCAGGTAGCCCGGGAAGAGGATGCAGCCGAGACCGTACCAGCGCATCCAACGCTGCTCCGGGAAGGCGTACGTCACCCTGCGGGAGAGGAAGGACCGCGCGAACAGTCGACGTCCCTCGGCGATGGCGTCCCGTCGTAGGAAGTTGTGGTTGGTGAGGGCCATGAGCGCGATGTACCCGTCGAACTTCACGAACGGGATGGCGTTCACCAGTGCTGCGAGGAAGGACACGGCTCCGAAGGCGGCGAGCACCTCGGTCCACGCCTCGCCGAACGGGAGCAGCGCGGCCATCTCTGCCAGGCCTGCGAGGGTGACCTGCACGAGGACACCGCTCGCGGCAACGAGCGCCCGCTGTCGCCGGTCACCGACCCGCCAGGCGTCCGACACGTCACAGAAGAACGCGGGCATCAGGTAGAAGAGCATGACGCCGACGCGTCTTGGGCGGCCGCCGAGCCGAGCAAGTGCTGCGGCGTGCCCGGCTTCATGCAGCGCTGTCGCAGCGGTGAGCATCACCACGAGCACCACGTACTCGAACAGTCCGAGCGGGTGCGTGACGCTACTGAGTACGACATCCCGGTTGACGACCGCTGCGAGCAGTCCAGCAGCGACCACCGTGGCGACCACGGTGAACACCGTCCAACCACTGACCCGCTGCAACGACCGCTGCAGGAGCGAGAAGAGCCGCTCGGGGTTGGCGAGCGTGACCTGCACCGTCAGGGGCGGGACGTACCGCACCCGCCGCTTCCGCGATGCCGCGGATCCAGCGTCGTGCTCGAGGAATCCGAGTGTCGCGAGTTGGCCCCGTGCAGCGTCGAGGTCCGCTGGGGTCCACTCCTGACCGGTGTCGCTGCGCAGTCGGTCCCGCAACTCGTCGTCGGTTCTCGCGGTCTCCAGCGCGAGCGCGTAGAGCGCAATCGCCCCGCCCAGCGTGTAGGCCTTGCCGTGCGGGTTGACCCCGATCCAACCCTCGGCCGTCTGCGTGATCGATGACGCCGGCGAGAGAGTCGGTCGGGAATCGAGGAGCTTGGTCAACGAAGGTCCTTGTTGCGGGTGAGCAGGAACGCGCCGAGCCCGAGCACCACCAGCCAGCCGACGATGACGGCGCTCGCTCCGGGCACGGGCAGTAGGTGGTCCTGCTTGTCGAGGTAGACCGACGCCATCGCGTTGGTCATGAAGAACCTTCCGACGTCGGGGAGGAACGCCTGGAGCGCCGGCTCGACCAACATGCACAACGCGAACACGACGACGATCGCCACGATCCCGTTGCGGGTCAACAGGCCGATGAAGGTACCCCAGACCCCTGCGACCGTGTTCACCACGGCACAGCCGAGGACGATCAGCCAGGCTTCCTTCGACATGTGGAGGCCCGAGTCGTTGATCGACAGCAGAATCGACGCGAAGCCGATCGACGCGGCCGCTCCGAGCAGCGCGCCGATGAAGCCGACCAGGATCCCGTTGGTCGCCTTGCCGATGAAGTACGAGGTCCTGCTGCCGACCGCGGTGATGACTCGACTCGCGACGCCAGCGCTGACCTCCCGAGCCGAGTCGAACGCGGTCGCCATCCCGATGAACAGTGAGAGCGCGAACCACGTTCGGACCATCGTGACGGTCGTTTCGAAGTCGCCGTTCGGAGCACGGAGCTGCGCGGTCAGTCCGGAGAAGGTGCCACCCGCCGACACCGCGGTGAGGAGCACGCCGAACACCAGGAAGTAGGGCACCGCCCGACCGAGCCACGCACGACGGACCTCGGAGCGCAGCGCGAGCGTGGCCACCGCGCTCATCGTCCGGCCCCCGCCGCGACGGGGGTGGGCACGAGGTCGAAGAACCTCTCCTCGAGCGAGGCGCCGTTGCCCGTGAGGTCGGCGAGCGAGCCGGAGTACCGGATCGTCCGGTCGAGGATGACCACGTCGTCGACCGTGTGCTCCACCTCGGCGAGCATGTGGCTCGAGATCAACACGCTGTTCCCCTGTCCTGCGTAGTGACGGATCAGTTCACGGAGCCACCGGATGCCCTGCGGGTCCAACCCGTTCGTCGGCTCGTCGAGGATGAGCAGGCGCGGCTGCGCGAGAAGGGCGATGGCGAGTGCATGACGTTGCTTCTGGCCCGTCGACAGCTTCTGAACCCGTGTGCGTCGGTGCTCGGTCATCCCGACCAGGTCGAGGAGTTCCTCGACGCGGGCTCTCGATGCGCCGACGAGGTTCGCCCACGTCGAGAGGTCGTCAGCGACGCGGGCGTGTTGCAGCGACTGGACGCCGTCCACGCTGTAGCCGACGATGCGGGCGGGGTTCGACAGCGATGAAAACGGCTTTCCCTCCACGAGCGCGCGTCCGGACGTGGGACGGACCAGTCCGAGCAGGCCGCGCAGCGCAGTGGATTTACCTGCTCCGTTCTTGCCGAGCAATCCGACGACACGTCCCTCCGGCACCGCGAAGGAGAGGTCCTCGACAACTTGTTTGCTGCCGTAGGTCTTGCTGAAGCCGTTGAACTCGGCCAGGTTCATGATTCGTACCTCTCGATGATCGAGCGGGAGTGCTGATTGCGTGGCGACGTCGTGGATCGAGGGGCGGTCCCGTGACCGCGACCGCCCCTCGACGGTCATCACGTGAGGATCAGAACCCCACCTGCAACCAGGGCGCCGCCGGCGACGACGCCGGCCGCGAAGCCCGCGGCCGTGTCCCAGAAGCCGGGTGCCTCGAGGTCCTCGAGCTCGCTCACGGCGAAGTCGAGGGTGCCCACCGAAGTGATTGTCTCGGTCATGTCACACTCCTTTCGTTGTCAGGTTCTTGCGGGTGCGAAGACGCGCTTCCGCGTCACTCGTCGGTGCGCGGACGTCTGTCGGCGCACCGACGAGCGACGGATCAGGTCAGCGCCACGATTCCGGCGGCTGCGCCGGCAGCGCCGATGGCCGCGCCGATGCCGACCACGAAGCCACCCCAGAAGTCCGGTGCTTCCATGTCCTCCAGCTCGGTCGCGCCGAGGTCGAGCATGGTGTTCGTCTTGAGTTCCTGCATGTTTGTCCCTCCCTTCAAACAGTCATCGGTCACACGGTGTCTGCGACCGTTCTCCCTAGAGCGAGTGCTGCGGCGACGACCTCACGGACGTCGTCTCGACTCGCCTCCCCCGTGAAGGGAAGTCCGGCACCCCAGCGTTCAGTGACGCGCGCAGCGAGCGCGTCGTCGCTGAACCGGGTGAGTTCCTCGGCGGTTGGCCGCGCCAGCCGGTCGCCGGTGATGGTGCCCAGCGCCTCGGCCGGCGTCGCTGCCGACGGAAGTGCTGTCGCCCAGAGTTCGCAGAGCCGCTCGTGCGACCCGAGCCTGCCGTCGCGCTCCTGCATGAGAGACCAGTAGGCGGGCAGGACGAGCGAGGCGGCGACCGCCTTCGTGCACGCCCATGCCAGCGATGCCTCCGTCGTGATGATCCACGGCAGGGTCGTCATCGGAGGTCGGTCCCGGCTCAGCCAGCCGGAGTGGCTGAATGCACTGATCGAGGCGAGGGTGCGGAGGTCGGACGTCGCATGCTCACCGCACCCGAGTCGCGGCGCCAGCTCGACGACCTTTCGGAGCGCGGCCCGCGTGAGCGTGTCCGCCAGCGGCGCCGGTGCGCCCGATGCGTAGACGGTCGTCAAGCGGAGGGCCACTTCGATCAGCCCCTCCGTCATCTGCTCGTCGTCAAGGCTGACGAGCAGATCCGGCCGGGCCAGGACGATGTCCGCCCCCAGGGCCGTGCCGGACACCAGGCGCTTCCGCCCTCGCGTGGTCAGGCATGCCGACAACGACTGCTCCGAACCGGTACCGAACGTCGTCGGGACCAGGGCGAGCCGCGCCGTCCGCGCTCTGTCCGGCAGCACGACGCGGCTCGACCTACCCGGGGCGGTGGCCCTACGGAGGTCGTCGGACCGCAGCGCGACCAGCTTCGCGACGTCGAGCGTGACGCCGCCGCCGACTCCGATCACGACGTCCCACGGGCCGGCTCCGGCGATGCTCGCGACGAGCTCCTCGCTGTCGTCCTCCGCGGCGTGGACCTCTGCGTCGAAGCGTTCAACGAGCTCGCCGACGAGGCCACTGATGGCCGGGATCGCAGCCTGGTGGCGGTCTGCGACGATGCAGACGCGGCTCACGGCGGTCGCGCCGGCGACCCGGCGTACGAACTCGCCGAACGAGTCGATGCTCAGCGGACCGGGCTGAACGGCCCAGCCCAGGCCGTCAGCCGCGGAGCGCATCGTCGTACTCCTCGAGGCCGGAACGGACAGCAGCGAACAACGTCTGAACGTCGTCGTCCGTGTAGGTCAGTGCGGGCACGAGCTGGAACCCATCGGGCCCAGGGTGGACGATGGCGCCTGCTCGCCGGATCGAGTGCCGGATGCCGGCCAGAACCGCTTGCTCGCGCTGCGGTTCGCCCTCCCGATCGGCCAGCGCGACGGCTCGGAAGTTCCCGAGACCTCGAGTCTCGAGCACCGACGGGTACGCGCCGCGGATCGCGTCGAGTTCCGCATCCAGGGTGCGACCCAGGTGACGGGCTTGGTCGACAACGCTCGACCGCTCGAACTCGTTGATCGTCGCACTGATCGCTGCTCCGACGACCGGGGTCCCTGCTTGCGTCTCGGCATGGACGAAGACACTTTCGTTCCCGCGGAACCGCTCCGTGACCCGCGCAGCGACGAGGATCGCTGCGGCCGCCTGCGTGCCGTTCGTCAGCCCCTTGGAGGCGATGAGGAGGTCGGGCGAGCCCGGCCAGGACTCCGAGGCGAACATCTGCCCGGTCCGTCCGAAACCGGTGGCGACCTCGTCGGCGACGAGGAGGAAGCCGTGGTGGTCACGGAGCGCGCAGAGGCGTTCGACGTACTCATCGTTGAGCGGGAAGGCGCCGGACCCCAGGACCGGCTCGACGATGACAGCGGCGACCCGGTCGCCGGTCGCGGCGAGCAACCGTTCCAGTTCGTCGATGTCGTTCGGAGTCACGTGACGAATCTGCCGTGAATCGACCCCGTAGAGCGGCTGACCGAGGTCGTCACCGCTGAGCGCGTGCGCTCCGTAGGTGAGACCGTGGTAGCTCCCCGTCAGCCCGACGATGGTCTTCCGGGCCGACTGACCGTCCAGGATCGCGAAGTGCCGGGCCAGCTTCATGACGGCGTCGTTGGCGGAACCCCCGGACGTCGTGAACAGCACACGAGCGTAGCGTTCGGGCCCGGCGGCCTCGCGGAGCTGAGCCGCTGCGGCCTCGATGTCCTCGCTCCAGTAGCGGAACAGCGACACGTAGGACGCGCGCAGCATGGCCTCGTGCACCGCGTCCGCGATGTGCTCGTTGCCGTAGCCGAGGTTGACGTTCCACAATCCGCTCGTCCCGCAGAGCGACTCGGTCCCGTCACCGAACGTCAGTCGCGTTCCTGAGGCCGCGACGATCTGCGTGCCAGGGTCGTTGTGCGTGGCGAGGGGAACGAGTGCGGGCCAGACGCTGTTCGCTCGCAGTGCGGTCATGCCCACACCGCTTCAAGGATGACGATCGGGTGTGCTCCGTCGGGCGTCGCGACCGGGCGCACGGCACGGACGCGCAGACCGGCATCGGCGAGTTCCGCCTCGAGCACGGCGGGGGCGATGGCGCGCACATGTGTCAAGAAGACCGTCACCGGGTCGCTGCGTAGCTCGTCGAGGTCGACGACCCCGACGTGACGGACCGACTCGAGCAGGTCAACTTCCTCGAACAATCGGTACCGCTGGCCCGAGAGTCCCGGGAAGTCCTGGTACTTGCCGGTGGTGTCGCCGAGCATCGTCGTGTCCGTCGTGGACATGAGCAAGACGCCGTCGGGGGCGAGCCACGCGGATGCGCCACGGAAGAAGCGCGCGCGCTGGTCCTTGTCGAGGAGCGAGATGGAGATGCACCCGAGCACCGCGGTGGAGTACTGGGTCCCGTCGTCGTACGTGGTCATGTCGGCGACGACCGTGCGGATCGACGAGCGGAGTGCCGCATGGCGCCCGGCGAGCTTGTCGTCGAGGAGCGCAATCATCGACGGCGAGGAGTCGACGCCGACGATCCGCCTTCCGGCGGCGGCAAGGGGCAGCGAGAGACGGCCCGAGCCCGCTGCGAATTCGAGGACCTCGGAATCGGCCCCTCGTGTCGCCCGTATGAGTTCGCGTATCTCGTGCGTGTCGTGGACCGCAGCGGCCTCGTACACGTTCGAGCCCTGATCGCCGTAGAGATCAGCGATCACGACGTCACCGGCGTGGTCGCCGAGGGCTTCGGTCAGCGCGGCGGGAAGGACTGGCGAGCTGACGCGGCTCACGCGTTGACCCGCTCGGCCTCGCCGACGGAGAGCCGAGACCCGATGAACTTCCGCACCTGCTCCAGGGCGGAGGCTCGTTCGTCCTCCGCAAGCCGGCGAAGAGTGGTCGACTCGTGCGCGTGCTCGAGCGCTTGGTCGCCGAACCGGAGTTGCAGCTCGACGAGGGAGGCCAGGTCGCGGGTGAGTGAGTACGTCTTGTGCTGGTCGGAGATGTGGAGCAGGTGGTGCTCGGCGCTGAACAGGAGCACCGCGCCCCTCATCGTCTGGGTACGCACGGACTCGGGGAACGAATCGCTGTCGAGGAACGATCCGTAACCGGAGGCCGACAGGCTGCCGAGGCCACGCGCTGCGGCGTATCGCAGCGCTTCCAGCGTCTGCAGGAAATGCAGCGCCGCTTCGTCTAGAGGACCGTCCTGCACGCCTGTGTCGGCAGCGAACTGGCCGTCCGTCATCCGGCCGTACACCGCCCCCCATGGCGACGACAACACGGTCCCGTCCTCGCCGACGAACACGAAATCGGGGTTGGCAGGAACCGGTCCGCCCACCCAGGCGTGACGATCGCCGACGACAACCTGCGGATCGGTGAGGACGGCCGGGAACATGCCGGTCGAACGGGCCGCGGCCAGGTGCGCCGCGAAGAAGTCACGGTCGTGGCTCGTCTGCGGCACCAGCACCGTCGGACCGGGAAAGCTCAGGAATTCGGCGACCGCGTAGTTCTGGAACTGGATGATGAGGTCGTCGTCGAGCCGCACCTCGCCGTCCTCGGCAAGTTCTCCGTCGAAACCGACGAGCGGGGCTCCGTCGGTCGTACGCCCTTCGACGTCCGGCACGAAGACGGCGTCGAAGTCGCGGCCGAACCACGACGTCGCAAATGCTTCTGCGCCTTCGATCGTCGCCGCGAACGCCACGCGCTGACGCGTCCGAGTGGCCTGTGCCCCCTGCATCCAGCTCATCGCCAAGCCGTGGATGTCTCCCCCAAGAAAACTCACGGGGCGACGATAACAGGTTTCGCGGCGGTACGTTCTACCCCTCGAACGGGGCGCGGATCTGAGCAGATGTCATCGGCGAGTCGAGTCCTTCGATTCAGGTGGAACGGGTCGCGTGAAGTACACCCACGGGAACGTCCCCCCGGGAACCTCCATCCAGCCCTCCATCGGCAGGCGAGACGACTTCCGGCCCCCCTGCAGCACCCGAACATGCTCCCACGGGCGGGTGTCCTGCACGAGCTCGTGGGACTGCAGCCCGACACGGATCGCGTGCCAGCCATCGGCGCCGAGCTTCGCGAGCTTGCCCATTTCGTCGAACGCGGTCACCGGGTAGAGCGTCCGAACCGCTGGCGCGGCGTCGACCGCGGACGGAGCAGCGTCGGCCAGCGCCGACCCGTACATCTGTTGCGCGGCTTGACGAGACGAACCGAGGATCTCCCCGATGGCTGCCCAGGAAGCCCCGTTCCGCCTTGCCCCGTCGACGGCCGCCTGGGTGACCTCACGGAGCGACGAGCGCATCGCCAGGCACAATTCAACCGCTCTCAGCGACTGCTCGCGGAATACCTCCGGACCGAGACCAGGATCGTCGTCGTCCAGCTCGGGGAGGGCGCGGGCGATCAGCTCCCTCAGCTGTGCAGTGATGGCGGAGTCGGTCATGCTTCTCAGCGCTGGGCTCGCGCCGCACTCACGGCGAACACCGCGAAGACCAGTCCGAAGACGATGGCTCCGATGGTGACAGCGAGCAGCATGCCATCGCGCCCGACGCCCCAGGCGTAACCGCTCCCGATCGCGAGGAGCCCGAAGGCGACGGCGATGAGTCCGAGGATCATGGTGTTCCGCATGGAGACATGCTCCCGCCGCCGCGGTCTCGTGTCAATCCTGAATTGACAGCGGCTCGCCTCCGCGGGGTCAGCCGCACCGCAGCCGCGCACTATGAACGAGACACATCCTCCCGGCTTCGCCACCGACCCGCTGGGAAATGTCGCCAGACGGTGTCGACATCGAGTGCCGCGGAACAGTACGAGGTCGCAATTCAGCGTCCCGCCCGCTCTGCCGACCGGCCACCGCCGTCATCCTGCCGACTGACATTGCTTGAACGATCGTTCAGCCCACCGTGGAACGACCGGTCCTGACCAGGGGTTTCCCATATGCCCCCCGACCGAGGGAGCAGCGCGGTTCCCAGCGTCCTCTTAACCTGCGCGGACCGACAGTTTCCCGGACTGTCGCCTGACCCAGGGGGAACCCGTGCGCCGTAGCAACTCCACCGTCCGACGCGCCTGCGCCGTCGGCACGACCATCGCCCTCGTCGGCCTGTCGACCGGTCTCGGCATCATGACCGCGACGTCGGCCTCCGCCGTCGAGCCGACGTCCAGCACCACCGTCGCGGACAGCGGGACCACCGCTGTCGACACCACGCCGAGCCCGTCCGCCGAGGCACCGTCGGCCGACGCCCCGGCGACCGACCCGTCCTCGACGGCCACCCCGCCCGCCGACTCCCCCGCGGAGCCTGCAGTACCGGCGACCGACGCTCCCGCCGCCCCGGAACCGACCGTCCCGACCACCGACGCCCCGAGCACCGCTCCGGAGTCGACCCCGCGCATCGCCGCAGCCGCCGGGACGGTCACGATCGACGGCGACGCCTCGGTCGGCTCGAAGCTCACGGCCGAACCGTCCGGCTTCACCGCCCCGACCACCCTGAGCTACGCCTGGACCGCGGACGGCACCCCCGTGAGCCAGGCCCAGACGTACGTCGTCAAGGCGGCCGATGCGGGCAAGGTCCTCACCGCCACGGTGACGAACACGCAGAACGGCGTCCCGGTCGAGTCCGAGTCGGCGCAGACCGCCCCCGTCACGCAGGCGCCCGTCTTCGTCGACGAGGCCGGCACCCCGATCACCGCGGGCACCACCGAGGAGGACGACCTCACCGTCTCCGCCACCGCGGGTGAGCGGTTCTCGTACACGTTCCGTGCGACCGGCTCCCCGAAGCCCGTGCTGAGCCTCGACTACTACTACACCGGGGACGAGGACGACCACGAGGGCGAGACCCCGGCCGACCAGCTGCCGGAGGGCGTCTCGTTCGACCCGGCGACCGGGGTGCTGAGCGGCTCGACCGAGGACGCATCCGCCTACGACTTCGCCGTCACGGCCACGAGCGGCACCCAGACCGTCACCCAGACCGTCGAGCTCGACGTCGTGGCAGCTGCGCCCGTCGGCCTCGAGGCCTACGCCCTCGACCGCGCGACGTACCTCGAGTTCGTGAAGAGCGGTCTGCCGACCGAATGGTTCGACGAGGAAGCGCAGCAGCACTCGGGCTCGTTCCGCTCCTGGATCATCAAGGCCGACGGCTCCGTCGTCACCGAGAAGACCGACTGGGAGACGGACGGCTCGTTCGGTTCCGGCTTCACGACCACCGACACGGACGGCGGTACCCCGACCGTCCCGCAGGGCGGCACGCTGCTCCTCTCCGGCAACCTGGTCGACCAGTACGGCAACCCCGTCGTCGACGAGGAGACCGGCGAGGGCGCCGACATCAGCGTCCGCTCGAACGTCGCCTCGGACGTCATCGCTGCGGACCCGGTCGCCGACGGCTCGTTCCTCGGCGGCTCGGGCTTCGTCGGCGTCACCTTCCCGCACGCCTCGGTCCACCGCCTGACCGTCAGCGCCGCGGACTTCAGCACCGCGTTCGACGTGCAGGTCACCCCGACCGCAGCGGTCACCGTCCCGACGGCGTCGACCCCGATCGGCACCGTCCAGCACGGTACTAAGGCACCCGCGCAGGCGAAGGGTCGGCTCGCGTACACGGGTGCCGACGAGACCTCGCCGCTCGCGTGGGCCCTCGGTCTGCTCGTCGCCGGCGCCGGCCTGATCGGCGCCCGTACGGTGCGTCGCCGGCGCGCCCAGCGCTGATCCCTCGTCTCCCGTCCGCCTCGTACTCGCGCGTCGGACGGGAGGCTCCTCCCGCGGCCCCGCCACGTCCCTCCCGGACGTGGCGGGGCCGTTGGCATCGGCTCTGGTCCCGACCAGGTGCCGTGCGCCGGTCCTCGCGGCACGAGGGCTCCCCACATCGGGTACGCCCGCGTCTCGATCTCCGAACGAGTCCTCACCGCTCACCGCGTCGCGCTCGAACGACTCGGAGTCCTCCCGCGCAACGACCAGGTCTCCGCGAAGCGCTTGCTTCCTGCCGTGCCGGGTCACCGTGGTGATCGCACGTCAAACCTGATCCGAGGGAGCACGACCCAAAGCAGAGCGGGCGTCTGCACCGTTACCGGCCGAAACGCGCGAACCGGCAGTACCGCGGAACTGGCCGAGCGGCCACGTCGGTGTGGCCATCACAGATCCCACTGCTGACGAGTGCATCGAGGTCACCATCCACGGCGTGCGTTACTTACCTGCACTCGACGACCGCGCGCGAGCTGAGCAACATGCTCGGCGGTCGGCTCGACGAGTGGGACGAAATTGCCCGTAAGCGGGGCTTCCCCGGCGCCTGAGCGCCCGCGCCAGGGCACTGGACCCGACCACCGAACGGTGATCCGGTCCTGCTGTGAGGGAACGTTCGGGTCAGCCCTTCACGATCCGCGGGTCGTTGCCTGGTGCGATTGTGTCCTTCGCCCGCACCTGACCCTGCCGATCGTGGACGGAGAGTTCCCCGCTACCCTGGTTGCCGATGATCTGCCGCGCGCGGTCAATTGCCTCAGCCTGGGTGTCGGTGTGTGCCGAGGCGCGGTCACCGCCGCCTCGCACGTGCCAACCGCCGTTTGGGTTGTGGGTCACGTCCCTGTTCGTGCTCACGTTCACCTCCTTCGTCAGAGGCGAGGTAGCCCCAACCACCGACACTCACATATGACACGCCGCGTGGCAGATCACGGTTGTTGAACGGGCCGAATCCTGAGATGCGAGACGCCCTCCCGACCGAGGTCGGGAGGGCGCTCGGGTTACCTCACGGCTTCGAGGAGAAGTACTGCCGACTGATCAGGGGTACTTCCGCGTTCTATGCGGCCTTGGCGAGTGCCTTGGTAACGCGGTCGTAGACGAATTCCACGACCTTCGCGTCGATGCCCTTCACATGCCCAGTGACCTTCAACGACTCTCCGAAGGCAAGGGAGACTTCGAATCCACCTCCGCCCTTCCAAGAGAAGACGCGTCCACTCTCGGGCTCCTGGTGGAGCGCGTCCCAGGCTTTCCCAACTTCCTCGTCCTTCGCGGTGCGCTCACCCTTGGTGATTGCGGCGGTGTGGTGGATATCAGGCTGATTGGTGATGACGACAGTCTGCGCCTCGATGAGACCAGCTCGCAGGCTCGTGAGGTCCTGGAACTGCTGTTCGACGGGCTTGTTCAACTCGATGGAGACCATGTGAGGCATCTTCGCATGCGCCACTGACACGCCGTTCCGATTTGTCAGCTCGCGTCGCTCTTTTCCTTCTCGATTTGAAATACGCGCTGCTTGCTGATTCCGAGCACCCGGCCGGTGTCGTCAGCGGTGAGTCCTCGACTGCGGAGCCCCATCACCACAGCGCGTTTGCGCTCGCTGGCATGCGCCTGCGCCGCTGCCAACTCGGCGTCTGCCTGCTGCCATTCAGTGCGGGCATCCTCGGTCGCTTTCACCGTCACGGACACATCTATGGAGTCGATGTCGATGTGCTCCCAAGCGCTGATGATGCCGCGTGCTTCGTCAGCGACCTCGGCGAGATTGCGCGCCTGGCCTGCGGTGTCGAGTTTGGAAATCTCGAACACCCACCAGCGCCCCTCGCGCTCGACGGTGACGTCATACGTACGCTTGTTTTCGGTGGACGGTGTTCCACCACTCTTGATCACGACGGACCGCTCGCCGCCGTTCTTGCCGACAACGGATCGACCCGAACCGTTCTTGCCGACAACGAACTCACCGCCGCCGGTGCCGTTACGGACGATTCGCCGGGCGCGGTCGATCGCCTCAGCCTGAGTGTCGGTGTGCGCCGAGGCACGTTCACCTCCGCCTCGCACGTCCCAACCGCCACCCGGCTTGCGAACCACCTTCTTGTTGCTCATCACTTCCATCCCTTCGGGACGTTCGCGCCCGCCTTCTTGCTGAACTTCTGGAGGACCCCCGCGGACACCTCCTTGTGCCCGAACGGGAACGAGAACTTCACCGATTCGTCGGGCAGGCCCCAAATTTCGTGACTGCCCGGAGCGTCGGAGAGAAGCACCCAGCCGATGGTCCCGAGGTGCTTGATCACGTCCCGTGACTTCTGCGGCTTCATAAGCCTAGTCTAGGCGGGCTTGCCCTGCAAGGCAAGTTACACTTGCCTTTTCCATGATGGAGATGTCGTGTAGGCGGTGCTGCGCGGCGTCGGGGCTGCGTCGCCTCCGCTTCGCTGCGATGACGCACGGGGAGTGGTCACTCTTCCGAGGTGGTCGCGGTACTGGCTGGTCTGGGGCGGCGGCAACCCATGATGGCAGGGTGATCGGTGGCGGGCTGTGGCACCAGGGCAGGGCTTACGGGAAGTCGCCTGGCGGAGGGTGACTAACTGCGGGAACGTTGGGGGCGCTCCGAGGGTAGTAGAGCGGGGTTCTCGTTGACGGACGGCCGACGACGGTACGTGGTAGCGCGCCGCACACCTGCCACACCAACTCGACGTCCCCGTCCGCGACGAACACGACGCTGAGGTACCAGGAAAGCAGCGCACCGGATCCTCCTCGTCACCCGCAGTCGACGCCCCGCCATGCTCCGGGACAAGCGTGTCGAAGGAGGCTCGTTCGGTGGGATGGGGCACGTGGCTGCGGGTCCGGACCGAATCTGTCGTGGCGCCGCTGGTGCTGCCGAGCTCGGGGAGGACACCCGACGCGATTCTGTCGGAGTTCGAGCAGTCCCTTCTGGGTTCAACTCGCGCGGCGAACGGACAGCTAGCCGCGAGCGTCATACTCGACTGCGTCTCACTCGAGTTGGCAATCGAGGACACGGCTCGAAAAAGAGAGCTGACGCGCCGCAAAGTGTCAGATCCGACCACTACGCTGCAAAGATGAAACTAGTTCAGGCACGGATTCGTCGGTACCGGAGCATCGAGGACGCGACCGAGTTCGCGGTGGAACCAGACGTGACCTGCCTGGTGGGAAAGAACGAGTCGGGTAAGACAGCCACGCTGCAAGCCCTTTACAAGAGTCGGCCCATCGCGACCGCTCCGTTCGACGAAGGGCTGGACTACCCGAGTCACAAGTCCCGAGAGCTCCTCCGCAGCGACGGGCCGATCGAAGTCACCGTCCTTCAGTACGCCCTCGAGGACGGCGACGTTGCAGCTGTGGAGGCAGAGCTCGGCGAGGGCGCTCTGAAGCGGAGGCAGATCACCGTCACAACTGGGTACCGCTACAGCGGATCCACTTGGGATGCGCCAGTCAACGAAGACCGTATCGTCGCCCACTTGCTTGGCTCGATGGAGCTTCCCCCAACCGTCGCGGCCGCTGCTCAAGCGGCCACAACAGTGACCGAGCTGGTGGCCGCGCTGGAATCAATGGAGGGGCCGACAACCGCCTCAGGGGCGGCCCTTGCGAAGGTGCGGTCGTGGCGGAAGCAGGACCCCGCGCTGCAAGCGATCGACATCCTGAACGCCCGGCGACCCATGTTTGTGTACTTCGGTGACTACGACAACATGCCCGGAAAAGTGTCCATCCCACGGTTGATCACCAAACGGGACGCTGACGACCTCACGCGCGGAGAGCGCGCTCTGCTTGCGCTACTCGATCTCGCCGGGGTTGCGCTCGAAGATTTCTCCAACCCTGAAAGCCATGAACACCTGATTCGTCGGCTTGAAAACGCCTCCAATTCCATAAGCGACGAGGTCTTCGAGTACTGGAGTCAGAATAAGAATCTACAAGTCCAGCTAGCTGTTATCCCGGAGCCAGAGGCTGGCGCGGCGGCGCCACTTGACCGCGGGCCGCTCCTTCAAATCCGCGTTCAGAACCTTCGTCACCGCGTCACGGTACCCTTTGATGAGCGGTCGCGCGGTTTTGTATGGTTTTTCTCTTTTTTGGCTTATTTCTCGCAAATCGAACAGGAAGCTGCGCAGCCCCTCATCCTGTTGTTGGACGAACCTGGACTGAGCCTGCATGCGACCGCGCAGCACGACCTTCTACGATTTATTGACGATCGCCTCGCGCCCGATCATCAAGTCCTCTTCTCAACGCACTCGCCCTTCATGGTCGACGCCGGTCGATTCAATCGGGTGCGAACCGTCGTTGACGAAGAATCTGCAGGAACACGTGTGTCCGCGGACGTCCTGCGCGTAGACGGGGAGTCCGCGTTCCCGCTTCACGCCGCCCTAGGAATCGAACTCACCCAGACGCTCTTCGTTGGGCCAAATGTTCTATTCGTTGAGGGCCCATCTGACGTCGTCTTTCTTCAGTACTTGTCGGATGAGCTCCAGCAGGCCGGTCGCGACGGACTGGACGAGCGCTGGGTTATCGTCCCAGGCGGGGGAATCAGCAAACTTCCCGCCTTCCTGACGCTATTCGGCGCGAACGAACTACGCGTCGCGGTACTGACGGACTCATCCTCCGCTAACACGCGCACGATTTCCGAGCTCCGCAGCGCCGGCAAGCTATATCAGGGTGGCATCGTCGAGGTGGGACATGCACTTGGCCGGTCCGAGGCAGACATTGAAGACATCCTGGATCGTAGAACCTACCTCGAACTTGTGAACGCCGCTTTTGCAGGAGTCCTGAGTGGCAGTCCGATCACATTGGATGAATTGAATGGCTCAGACCGAGTCGTTCACGACGTCGACGCCGTGTTCGCAGCACGCGGCGTGAATGGCGGCCGGTACAACCACTTCTCTCCCGCCGGTGCTCTGCTGCGATCTCGCTCCCGCCGAAAGCCCAATAAGGCAGTGCTCGACGCGGCAGAGAAGCTCGTGCACGCCATTAATCGCAACCTTGACTGAGGGTCGCAAGTAGCCGAGGTGACACTGAGGCCGTAGCCTCGGCTGGCCGTGATTTTCCGGATAACGACGACCTCGGTCAGAACGGCATGGCTCTTCCGCAAGGGGAGGATTCGCAAGCAATCCCGAGCCGCCGCGTAAGGCGCAACCAAAGCCGCTGCCCATCGCCGACCTTTGGACCGCCACGGCGCGGATGAGTGATGGCTGGGTTCGCCTGGCCGGTAAGTCTGTGTCCGATTGCCGGTGCGCCAGCGGGCCCCGGGTTGCCTCCGGAGGCTTCGGACTCCTGATGCCCTGCTCCGGAGCGATCCCCATCTTACATAGATGGTCCGCGAATCATCTCGGTGCACGCACGCCGGACGGACGCCCCAAGGCACACGAAGGCTGCGCTGTGCCCTCGTCGAGGGAGCGGCTCCGCGCTGCCGCAATACGTGTCCAGATCCGTACTCCAGACACGTCGAGTGGCAGTCGGACGAGTCAGCTGGCGGACGACGACGAGTCCCCTACTGCGGCATGTCCACGAACCTCGAGAACATCCCGTGGAACGCCACCGTGATCGTGTCCGTCGGCCCGTTGCGGTGCTTCGCCACGATCAGGTCCGCCTCACCCTGCCGCGGGTTGTCCTTCTCGTACGCCGACTCACGGTGCAGCAGGATCACCATGTCGGCGTCCTGCTCGATCGACCCCGACTCGCGCAGGTCGGAGATCATCGGCTTCTTGTCCGCACGCTGCTCGGGTCCACGATTCAGCTGCGACAGCGCGATGACCGGCACGCCGAGCTCCTTCGCCATCAGCTTGAGGGCACGCGAGAACTCCGAGACCTCCTGCTGGCGGCTCTCGACCTTCTTGCCCGACGTCATCAGCTGCAGGTAGTCGATGACGACGAGCTTCAGGTTGTGCTGCTGCTTGAGTCGGCGGCACTTCGCCCGGATCTCGACGAGCGTCATGTTGGGGGAGTCGTCGATGAAGAAGGGTGCGTCGTTGATCCGACCGCGGGTCTGCGCGATCGTGGTCCAGTCACGGGAGTCGACGGTGCCCTTGCGCATGTTCTGCAGGGGCACGCTCGACTCGGCGGACAGCAGGCGCATGGCGATCTCGGCGCGGCCCATCTCGAGCGAGAAGAACGCGGCGGTCTGGTCGTGCTTGAGCGCGGCGGCGCGGCACAGGTCGAGCGCGAGCGTCGACTTGCCGAGTGCGGGTCGGGCAGCGACGATGATGAGCTGCCCGGGGTGGAAGCCGTTCGTCAGGGCGTCGAGGCCGCTGAACCCGGTCGGCACGCCGGTCATCTGCCCGTCGCGGCCCTTCGCGGCCTCGATCTCGTCGATGGCCGCGCCGATGGCGTCGGTCAGGGGGACGTAGTCCTCGGTCTGCACGCCGCCGGCGACGTTGTAGACCTCTGCCTGGGCGCTGTTGACGAGGTCGGTGACCTCACCCTCCGACGCGTAGCCCATCTGCACGATGCGGGTGCCGGCGTCGACCAGGCGGCGGAGCACCGCCTTCTCGGCGACGATGGCGGCGTAGTACCCGGCGTTCGCGGCGGTCGGCACCATGCTCGTGACGCTGTGCAGGTACTCGGCGCCGCCGGCGCGGGACAGCAGGCCGGTCTTGGTGAGCTCGTCGGTCACGGCGATGACGTCGGTCGGCTCGCCGTGCGAGTAGAGCGACAGGATCGCGTCGAAGATGACCTCGTGCTTGGGGATGTAGAAGTCCACGCCGCGCGCGGTCTCGATCACGTCGGCGACGGCGTCCTTCGACAGCAGCATCCCGCCGATCGTCGACTGCTCCGCCAGCAGGTCGTGCGGCGGGGTCCGGTCCACCCCGCGGTCGGCCAGGTCCTGCGGGGACGGATCGAGATGCGCGATCGACACACGGACTCCCTCTTGTCGGTACTGGCACGGACCGCGGTCCGCACCGGCTGTTCTACCCCGGACGACCGACACCCCTGCTGTCGCCGAGTCGCTGGGCCAAGCTACGGGGACAGAGTTATCCCCAGCAAACGCACCTGTGGATAACTCTGTGGACTGTCTGCGGAACACGCCGGACCGGCGTGTGGACAACTGTGGACGAACATGTGGACAACCACCCGTGGGAACACATGTTCGACCGCTTGACCTGGGGTTTCCTGTTCCACACGATGTGTGGAAAACCGGGCTTCAAGTGCACCTTGAACCTTGGTGGATCGGCCCCGAGAACTGTGCAGAACCGCTTGACAACAGCGATGGTTGTCCTGGGCGTTCTCGGGCTGCTCCCAGGATCAGCGGACCGCCGCGACCGGTAACCCGCCAGGTCAGACGAGCGACCCGGAGCAGCAGCCCGCCGCCCGGACGAGCGAACCGACGAGGTCAGACGAGCGCGCCCGACTCGGACCCCGCCCGCGTGCCGGCCGGCACCATCGGCACCTGCAGGGTCGACGCCAGCCCCGTACCGAGGTGCACGAACGCCGCTCCCGGCACGATCCGCGACGAGATCGACGACCGCGCGATCCGCACGCCGATCAGGTCCCCGGCCAGGGTGTCCTGCGGCGAGAGCAGGGCACCGCGGCGGTTCTTCTTCGCGTCGACCTGCCACCCGCCGAACCCGGCCGCCAATCCGGTCGTGTTGCCGCCGAGCAGCATCCCCTGCCGGTTGTCCGCGGCCGCCCGACCCCAGTCCCGCAGCCACCGCGCCGCCGAGCAGTCGATCAGGAGCTCCCCGTCGTCGACGACGAGCACCAGGGGCGTCCCGTCCGCCGCCAGGACCGGCTCGAGCTGCTCCTGCGTCACGTCGTCCCCGCTGAACACCGCGCGGACGCCCGGCAGCCCCTCGAGGTCCCGCACCGGCCCCGGCCGCGGCGCGAGCACGACGAGCGACGTCCCACCCACGAGCAGCGACCGCGCCATGGCGGCGAGCATCGTCGACCGTCCGGAGCGCGAGGGCCCCGCGACGACGAACGTGCCGCCACCGGTGGACAGGTCGACGGTCTGCAGCTCCATGTCGTCGCCGCCCACACCGGTCACGGCGACCATCGGCTGCGGCTCCGGCGCGGACGACAGCGCGAGTGCGGCGTCCAGGTCCAGGTCCTTCGGCATCGCGTCGACCCGGAAGGGGCGCGGCGACGGCGGCACCGGCGACGCCGCGCGCAGCTCCTCCGCCAGGTTCCGGACAGCGGTCGTCTGGCCCTGCCCGGAGACGTCGGTGCCGAGGGTCGCGAAGTGCACCTCGGTGCCGGACTCGGCCCGGAACCCGCGACCGGGTGGGATCGACGCGGGCAGCTTCCGGTGGTTGATGCCGGCGAGCGAGTAGTCGAGCCGGTCAGTCAGGCGGAGCACGACCTTGTCGTCGGTCAGCGTCGACATCCGCGACGCCAGCAGTGACCGGTCGCCGGACACCACGACGTGGATGCCGGCGGCCGCGCCGTCGCGGAGCATCGACTGCACCGCGTCGGTCAGGGCGCCACCGTCGACCTCGCCGAGCGAGGTCGTGAAGTTCTCCCACCGGTCGATGAGCACGAGCACGTGCGGCAGGCGTTCGCGCTCGGGCGCGAGCAGCCGCTGCTCGGTGATGTCCGCGGCCGACGCCGCCGCGATGAGGTCGTGCCGACGCGCGGTCTCGCGCGTCAGGCGGTCGATCAGCCGCGTGGCGCGCTCGACCTGCGTGCGCTGGACGACGGCGCCGCAGTGGGGGAGTTGCTGCAGCGACGCGAGCGCCCCGTTCCCGCAGTCGATCGCGTAGAGGTGCAGGTCGGACGACGGGACGGCCCGCGCTGCGGACGCCGCCAGGCTGCGGAGGGCCGACGACCGCCCGGAACCGGGGGCGCCGACGACGAACTGGTGGGTGAAGCGGCTGAGGTCGACCTCCGCGGCGCGCTGCTCCTGCGTGTCCGGCAGGTCCTCGAGACCGACCGCGAAGCGCAGCCCATCCTCGGAGGACGCCACCGCACGACGCGTCCCGACGGCGGCCGACGCCACCTCGGCGAGCGGCAGCAGCTCGGGCAGCGGCGGCAGCCACGGACTGTGCACCCGCCCGATGCCGAGGCGGTCGCGGGCGTCGCCCATCGCCTGCACCAGCACCGACAGGTCGGTCGCGGCGGTCGTGCTGTCGCTGCGCGACGGGCGGGTGGGCGGTGCGGTGGCGAAGTCGCGCCAGTCGAGCACGCGGACGAACGGGAGGCCCGTGGCCGGGTCCTCCTCACCGGCCCACCGACCGCCGACGCGCGCCGACTGGAACGGCACGACCGACGAGTGCCCCAGGCGCGCGTACGCGCGCCCCGGCACGCTCTTCGGGATGCGCGCGGCGTCCGCGACGTCGATGACGTCGGTGCTCTCGCCCGAGTCGGTCATGCGCAGCGCGACGCGCAGGTTCGTGTTCGCGCGGATGTCCGGGCCGACGACGCCGCCGGGGCGCTGGGTCGCCAGGATCAGGTGCACGCCGAGCGACCGGCCCCGCTGGGCGATGCCGATGAGGCCCGTGACGAAGTCCGGCAACTCGGTGACCATCGCCGCGAACTCGTCGATGACGAGCACGAGCCGCGGCATCTGCTCGCCGGCACCGCCCCGGGCGAGGTGCGCCTCGTGGTCCTCGATGTCCTTCGCGCCGGACGCCGCCAGGATGTGCTCGCGGCGGGTGAGCTCCGCGCGGAGCGAGCGCAGCGCCCGTTCGACCAGGTGCTGGTCGAGGTCGGTGACGAGCCCGACGGTGTGCGGCAGGTCCGACGCGACGCTGAAGGCCGCACCGCCCTTGTAGTCGACGAGCACGAACGTCATCCGGTCCGGGCGGTTCCGGAGCGCGAGCGATGCCACGAGGGTCTGCAGGAACTCGGACTTGCCCGAGCCCGTGGTCCCGGCGACGAGCCCGTGCGGACCGTCCTTCACCAGGTCGAGCTCGAACGCGCCGTCGATCCCGACGCCCACGACCGCGGCCGTGCTCGTGCCGGACCCGGCCCACCGCTCGGCGACGGTCGCGCCGTCCGGCTGCGGCAGGTCCACGACGTCGAGCAGCCGCGCTGCGTCGGGCACCAGCCCGTCGCCGTCCGACCCGCTGGTGTCGCGCAGCGGCGAGGTCCCGCGCGCCACGTCGTCGAACCAGTCGTCCCCGACACGGTCCGCGAGCACGAGCTCGACCGGGGCGGCGAGCTGCCGGCGGAGCACGAGCTGCGTCGGGCTCCGGTGCGCCACGGTCGCGACGCACTCCTCGGGGAGCTGCCACTCCTCCTCGTCGATGCACACGAGGCGGATGCCGCACGCGGGCCCGTCGCGGAGCAGCCCGACGACGCCGGGCATCGCGCGGAGCCGACGTGCGCCGTCGAGCACGACGACGATCTCGGGGGAGAACCGCGACCGGTTCATCCCGTTCTTCTGCCGCTCGGCCCGACGCTCGGCGAGCACCTGGGTCAGCTCGGCCAGGCGGCGACCGATCGTCTCGCCGTCGGCACCGATGAGCGCGAGCGCCTCCTGCCCACCGGTCGGCCGGAGGTGGGGGAGCCAGAGCGTCCACGCCCACGTCGGCACGTGCTGCTGCGCCGTGAGCACGACGAACTGCACCTCGCGCGGGCTCTGCGTGACCGCGAGCTGCCCGAGCACCCACCGCCCGAGCTCCCGCGGGGACTCCCCGGCCCCGGCGATGCCGAGCACGCCGACCTCGGCGAGGGGCACCGTGACGGGCACCCCGCGGGTCGTGCGCGGTTCGTGCGCCAGTCCGTCCAGGTCGCGGTCGTCGACGACCGTCACGCTCGACGGCAGGTCGCCGGTGCCGATCCGCACGTGCAGGTGGTCGCCGTCCGAGGGCCGACGCTCCCACAGCCGCCGCCCGGGGGTGGTCGCGACGACCCGCAGCGACGCGGCGTCGAGCGACGAGGTCCGCCGCTGGTCCCGCTCGTCGAGCACGGCCTGCTCGATCGCCGCCTCGAGCGCCGCGACCCGTTCCCGGTGCTCGGCGAGCTGCTTGCGGTGGCTCTTCTTGCCGGTGCGTCGCGAGCTGATGGTCTGTCCGATGACCATCATCGGCGTCATCGCCGCGAAGAGCAGGTAGAACGGCGAGTGGAAGACCGTCGCCATCACGATGCCGAACATCGCCGGCACGAACACCATGATCCACGGGATGGCCGAGCGCTGCGGGGCGACCGGCGGCTTCGGGATCCGGAAGTCGGTCTTCAAGAACGGCGGGAGCAGCCGCGGCGGCCGGTTGAAGTCGAGCTGCCCGGAGTCCGGTGGCCGGAGCAGCATCCGGTCGACCACCTCGACCGGGCGCACACTGAGCACCGTGTCGCCGAACCGCACCAGGGCCCCGGCGGGCCAGGCGGTCCACGCGTCGGTGACGGACTCGTCCTCGAGCGCCGGCACCGGCTCGTCCGCCGGGCGCGCATCGTCGTCCTCGGCCGGGGCGAGGCGGACCGTCACCGATCCGTCGAACGCGGTGCGTGCCTCCAGGCCGGGTCGTCCGTCGGCGTCGGCTCCGACCGCGGCCGCGCCGTCGTCGGCCAGCGCGATCCGGACCGTGCCCGGCGACAGCCGGCGCACGCGGCCGGCGTCGGCCCCGCCCACCACGAGCAGGTGCACGACACCGTGCTCGGGCTCCGGGCGCACCGCGCCGCCCACGTGCAGGACCGCGCCGTCGACCAGTCCGCTGCGCTCGAACGGGACGTCCCCGTCCGGCGCGTCGGCGGGCATCGGCGCACCGCCGGTCCGGCGGACGAGCGCGTCGACCACCGTCCGCATCGGCGTCCGCCCCGCGGCGTCGACGAGGACGTCCGAGGTGTCACCCGTGCCGTCGTCGACGACGGTGACGACGACCCGCATCAGGCCTCCGCCGGCACGTCGTCGCGCTGCGTCGTGTCGGCTCCCGCGGCCGGGTCGACCGGGACCGACCGGCCGAGGCCGGCCCACTGCAGCGTGCCGAGGACGTCGGAGACGTGCGTGCCGTCGCGTCGCGCCTCGATCGTCCAGCGGGCGAGCGGGTGCGGAGCCACCGCGATGCAGGCCCACCGGCCGCCCGGCCGTTCGAGCAGTCGGGCGAGTTCCCGGCCGTCCTCGCCGGAGGGCACCCGCGACACGACCAGGAGGCCCGGGGTCGCGTCCGCCGTGACCGCCGCGATCGCGTCGCGCACCGACACCGCCGTGCCCGCCCGGGTGCCCGTGCCGACGCCGAGCACGGTGGTGCCGACCGCCCAGGGGGCGGTCTGCACCTGCTCGACCAGGCGCACCAGCAGGGCCTCGCGGGCGGCCGGTTCGCCGCGGAGGGCGAGGATCCCGCCCACGCGGCGCAGGTCGACCAGCACGGTGTCGTCCCGGTCCGTGCCGAACGACACGACCGTCGCGAACTCGACCGGCGCGCCACCCGCGAGCGGCACCGCCTGGAGCGCCCACGTCGGGGCGGACCACGTGCGGCCGTCGGGCGTCGCCGTCCACGGCGCGGGCGGGGCGATCGTCGGCGAGGCGACGTCGATGCGGACGGTGGTCCCGATCGTGATGCGCACCGCGCCCGGGAACAGCACGTTCGCGGCGGCGCACGAGGCGTCCACCGCGCGCAGGACCCGGTCGACCGCCCACGCGGCCGCGGGGTCGCGACGCACCTGGTCGGCCCAGGCCAGGGCGTCCGTCGAGGCCCGGCGGCGGAGCGCGACGATCGTCGGGACCACGAGGGCCAGGGTGGCGAGGAGCACCACGACCGACATGGTCACCAGCAGGTGCGACTCCGGCGTCAGGAAGGACCAGGTCATGCGCGCGCCTCGGCGATCTCGGTGATCCGGCGCTCGAGCGGGGTCGGCTCGGCACCGGGGACGTCGGTCCAGCGGAAGGTGGTCATCACGGCGTCGAACAGCATCACCAGGGCATCGGTGAGCCGGTCGGCTGCCTCCGGGTCCTCCGGGTCCGTCCGGCTGATCGCCGAGAAGGACATGAGCACCCAGCGTCCGGGACGGTGGGGGACCGGGATCGTGTAGGTCACCTGGCGGTCGTCGACGACGGGCAGGTCGTCACCGATGCCGGGCAGCTCGGTCGCGACGTCGGCACGGCGGACGGTCTGCTCGGTGCGGGCCGCGATCCCGCCGTCGACCTCGCGCAGGCCCGTGTCGTCGGGGTCGCGCCGGGTCGGCAGGGCGTCGGCGAGCAGCTGGGCGATGACCTGCTCGGGCGCCTCCTCGCTCTCGTCGTCGACCTCGCACTCGATGATCGACACCGGCGGGGTGTACCCGTCGACCGGCTGGACCGGCATGTAGACGGCGGTCGCGCCGCTGTCGCCGGCCTCGACGACCGCGGACGTCAGGCGCTTGCGCATCTCCTGCCGGAGCGGCTCGGCCCGGTCGCGCGGCAGGTCGTCCGGCAGGGCGCGGGCGATCACAGCCCGGACGGTCTCGCCGAGCTCGGCGCGCTGGTCCTCGCCGGCCGGCAGGCGTGCCCACCCAGGCGGGACGACGACCAGGAACGATGCGGTGGGTCCGGTCATGCGTGCACCTCGTTCTCGACGGCTGCCAGGAGTTCGACGACGACCGGTGCGAACACCGGGACGAGCGCCAGGTCGGTCGTCCGCCACCGCACGTGGGTGTCGACCCCGTCCGCGCGACGCACGGCGGTGACCGTGGCCCAGATCGCCCCGGCGTCGTCGAGGTCGTAGCGGATCACGACGGGGCCCTCGCCGCCGACGTGCTCCGGCAGCTCGTCCACCGACGGGGGCTCGACCGGCAGGCCGCCGGTCGCCCCGGCCAGGTCGAGGAGCTCGGCGGTGCCGCCCTCGGACGGTCCGACGGTCACGACGACCGGCAGCGGCCAGTTGCCGGGCACCACGAGCGAGGCGACCAGGCGCTGCGCCGGGCCGAGCGCCGCGCGGTGCTCCAGCAGCGTCGCGAGGGCACCCGGCCCGTCGAGCTCCGCGGCGGACGACCGTCCGTCCTCGCGGTCCAGCCGTGCCACGGCGTCGAAGAGCTCGAGCGTCTCGGCCCGCCAGGCCGGGTCGGCCTCGTCCGGGTGCGGGACGAGGAGCCAGGTGGCGCCGTCGGTGGTGATGCTCGACGAGACGGTGGCGGTCGTCATGGTGGTCCTCCGGTCGGTTCAGCGCTGCGCGGCGGGCACGGTCGGCAGGTCGGTGACCGGGTGCTTGTGCTCGGCCACCCAGTCCGACCACGGGCGGGACTGGTCCGCACCGATGCCGATCGGACCGATCACCAGGCCGGCGATCGCGTTGCCCTTGCCCCAGGCGCTCATGAAGCCGTTCGCGCCGGCGTGGTACCACGGTGCCGCGGTGACACCCGACCGGAGCCGGTTCAGCTTCTCGAAGTCATGCAAGCGGTCGCGGGTGAACTGGAAGTCGACACCACCCAAACGCTCGCCCCAGTCCTTGAGACCACCACGGGTACCGACCTCGGTCCAGAACTGCTTCTTCACGAGCTTCGCGTCGTTCGCGATCACCTTGTGGATCTTCGTGACGTTCCACCAGTTCGGGTTGTCGGCGAACTTCGCCGCGAACGACGCCTCGGTCCCGATCCACTCCACGTCGACGGCGTCACGACGACCTCGGGCCCGTTCCAGTGCCCGCGTCGCCTTGCTGATCTGTGCCTGCAGCCCGTCGAGCTGCTTCGTGATCGTCTGTGTCTGCGCCGACGACATCGGCTGGTGCAGCCGCCGGTCGAGACTCGCGCGGTCCCGCTTCAGCGCCTGCAGCTGGTCCTTCCGGACGCCGACGGCCTCGTGCGCCTTCTTGCTCGCCCCGGTGAACTTCGAGGTCATCGCACCCTTGGTGGCCTTGATCCCGTTGCTCACCGCGGTCGAGGTGACCTTCGTGATCGCGGTCCCGAGCCCGAGCGTCAGGACGCCGACGACGGCCATCACGAGGTCGAAGACGTTGCCCTCGCCCATCGCGAACGTGGCCGCCTGCGCGATCAGGGTCATCCCCGCGGAGATCGCCCCGAGGATCGCCCCGATGCCGAGGCCCGGGATGAGGAACGCGAACACCGCCAGGACGATCCCGATGATCGTCAGGATCTTGATGAGCATGTGGATGAACTTGTACCAACCGGAGTCGTGCAGCCCGTCGCCCCACGCACCGCGCATGGTGCTCGCGGCCCGCTGACCCGCCGAGGTCAGCTGGTCGCGGGCGTCCTGCAGCTTCCGCTTCGCCGCCGCGACCGCGCCCTCGGCACCGGAGATCCGCTCGGCGCGCTTCTGACTGTCCGAGGTGTCCTCGGGGGTCGGCTCCGTGCCGGCCTGCTTGGCCGCGGCGACCGGGTCGGCCAGCCCCTGCGCCGAACCGAGGTCGCCCTTCGCGGCGATCGCGTCCTGCAGTGCCTGCCAGGAGGTGCCCATCACGGTGCCCGCCGACCGGTCGGCTTCGTCACCGACCGCGTTCGCGAACCCCTGCAGCGCCTCGCCGGCGGCCCGGTAGCGTCCGGTCATCTGCTTGAGGGAGCCCGACACGTCCTTCGCCCGCTTGCGGATGCCGTCGACGGACTCGCCCTTGCCGACGCCCTCGTCGCCGCTGCCGACCTTGTCGAGCGTGGCGGCCGTGGTCTCCATCTTCTCCGCCATGTCGCGGTAGAAGGCCGCGAGCTCGAGCACCTTCGCCGGCTGCGTCGAGATCGGGTCGCCGGCCTCGTCGAGCGCGGCCCAGTCGCCTGCGCGGCCCGCCATCAGGCCGTCTCCTCGTGCGACTGCAGGCCGTCCTTCAGCTGCTGCTGCAGGTCGGTCCAGGTCTCGATCGAGTTCTGCAGGTTCTTGTCGAGCTTGTCGACGTTCTTGCGGATCTTCTCGCGGTGGAGCTTCCAGTCGCCGCTGAAGTCCGAGAAGGCGTCCTGCAGGTGGGACTCGCCGAAGACGCCGTGGTACTGGCCGTCGTCGGACTTCTGGTGTTCGAGCTCGTCGTTGATGGCGTGCACCTTCGCAGCGCTGTCACTGAGCTCCTGGCTGATCACGAGGTCAGGCACGGGTACCTCCGGGGGAGACGGGGTTCGGGAACGGGAACGCCCCGGTCGACGTCGCTGACGGGAGCGTCGACCGGGGCGCAGGACGCGCTACTTGATGGCGTTCGCGAGTTCCTGGTCGGTCTGCTGCAGCGCCTCGGCCGCCTTGTTCAGGTACATCGACATGCCCTCGAGACCCTCGATGGTCTTCGTCGCACCGTCGTTGAACTCCTGGTACGAGCTGCCGAACGCCACCGAGGACTGGTCGGTCACGTAGCCACCGGAGATGAGCGAGTCCACCAGGGCCTTCAGCTCACGCAGCTTCGAGGTGATGTCCTGCTCACCGTTCACGAGTCGGGTCGCGGCGTCCTGCATCTCGCCGTAGGTCACGTTCAAGTTGGGCATGGCCTGCTCCTGTCGTTCGTCGCGCCCCCCGGTCGAGGGACACCGGGAACGTTATTCCAGAGCGGAACGATCTCGGGGGGTACATTTCTCGACGCGGTCCAGTCGGACGTCTGCACAGTGATGTGCACATTCCAGAACATCGGCGTCGTGGCACGGCCGATCCCGAGCGGTATTCACATGCCACCGCGCGGTGGAGACCGGCGGGTATCGGCGTGTCGCGGTGCGGGAACCGGCCCGGTGTCCCCCGGAAGACGGACCGGTTCCCGGACGCACACGGCGCTCACGGCGTGGTGAGCGCTCCCGTCGCGTCCTTGTAGCCCGGCACGCGCTCCTGGTCCGTGCCCCACCCGGTCGGCTTGATGCCCTGCCCGTAGGCGAAGGTGTTCGCCCAGCTGGCGATGACGCGCCCGCCGGACGCCCAGGAGTGCCACGTCGGCGACGCGGCGATCGCGACGCCGTACTTCGACCACATCTCCTTCTGCATCTTCGTCATCTCGATCTGCCGGTCGACGCTGAGCAGCCGTTCCCACTGCCAGCCCTTGCCACCCTTGCCGAAGACGTCGGCGATCTTCGCCTTGTCCTCGTTCCACAGGGCCTTGCCCGGGTGCCACCAGTTCGGCTTCTCCTTGAAGCCGTCGACCACGTTCTTCGTCCTGGCCAGGTCGAGCTTGCCCTCGGCCGCGGTGATGTCCTTCCTGATCGTCGCCAGGCTCTCGCGCGCGTTCTTGAAGGCCGAGAAGTCCTTCGCACCGAGCGCCTCGTCGATCTTCAGGTCGCGAGCACGCTGCAGCCCCTGGAGCTTGGACAGGGTGTCCTTCTGCAGACCCACCGTGCCCTTCGCGAGCCCGGCCGTCTTGAGCGTCGACACCGCCTTCGTCAGGGCGCCCCCGACCCCGACCAGCACGAGCCCCACTGCCGAGGTGATGACGTCGAGCCACGAGCCCTCGCCCATGGCCGCGAGCGTGATGTTCGCGACGAGGGTCACCGACGCCGCGACGGCCGCCATGAAGGTCAGGATCCCGACCCCCGGGATGAGGATCGCGAGCGCCGCGAGGGCGATGCCGATGTAGGTGAAGATCTTGACGAGGATCTTCAGCAGCTTCGAGAAGAACGCCTTGATCTTGTCGCCGAGGGTGTCGTGCAGGCCGTCGTCCCAGGCCGCACGGATGGTCGATGCCGCCTGGCGTCCGGCACCGTTCAGGGTGTCGACGGCCCGTCGGAGCTTCGCGGTCGCGGCGTCGGCTCCCGCGCGGGCGTCGTCCGTCGCGCGGTGCTTCGCGTCGACGGCCCCCTGCTCGTCGGCGGTCAACGGCGGGGCGTCCTGCGCCCGACCCTGCGACGGGTCCGCCATGCTCGCGGCGCGCGATCCCGCTGCCGATGCGTCCTCCGCCTCGCGCAGCGCCGCCGCGGACTCGTCGAGTGCGGTCTCGAGCGACGGCAGGTACCCGGTCAGGGCGTCACGGATGGCGTCGTAGCGGCCGGACATCTTCTGCAGCGACGACGCGACCTCGCCGCTCTTCTTCCGGACCGCGTCGGCGGACTCGCCCTTGAACTGCGACTGGTCGCCCTCGCCGATGCGCTTCAGCACGTCGGCCTCGCTCCGGATCTCGTCCGCGATGGAGCGGTAGTAGTCGACGAGCTCGTGCACGACCTGCGTGTCGGCGACGATCGGGTCCGAGGCCTCGCCGACGAGCGCCCAGTTCCCTCCGCGGGCGGGCATCAGGCGGCCGCCCCGTCGGTCGGGTGCGACTCGGTCGTGAGCTTGTCGTGCAGGTCCTGCTCGAGGGCCGACCAGTGCTCGACGGACTTCTGCATCTTGTCGTGCAGGTCCTTCACGGCGCCCTTCATCTTGTTGCGGTGGATCTTCCAGTCGCCGGAGAAGTCGTGCATCGCCTTCTGCACGTCGTGCTGCCCGTAGACCTCGGTCAGGGCGCGGTCGTCCGACTTCTGGTGCTCGAGCTCGTCCGAGATGTGCTGCAACTTGGTGGCCGAGTCCTCGAGGACGGCCTTGGTGATGATGAGGTCTGCCATGGGTGCTCCCGATCGCTGCCCGTCCGGTGGTCCGGTGGAAGGTGGGACGGGCGGCCCGCGAGGGGGCCGCCCGTCGTCCGGAGCGGTCGGGGACCGACCGCCCGGTGTCCCGCGCTACTTGATGGCGTTCGCGAGTTCCTGGTCGGTCTGCTGCAGCGCCTCGGCCGCCTTGTTGAGGTACATCGACATGCCCTCGAGCCCCTCGATGGTCTTCGTCGCACCGTCGTTGAACTCCTGGTACGAGCTGCCGAACGCCACCGAGGACTGGTCGGTCACGTAGCCGCCGCTGATCAGCGAGTCGACGAGGGCCTTCAGCTCACGCAGCTTCGAGGTGATGTCCTGCTCACCGTTCACGAGTCGGGTCGCGGCGTCCTGCATCTCGCCGTAGGTGACGTTCAAGTTGGGCATGTCGTGCTCCTGGTCTCGATGTCGTTCGCCTCCGGAACCGGAAGCCGAGACGACGGTACCGGCGGGGATGCCCCCGAACGGGGGTGTTCGAGGGTTGTTCACCTGGAGTTCCGCAGCACGCGTCGGCGATGAACTCGACGTGCACACCCGACCGTCCGGCGGACGCGACCCGCGGGCACGACGAAGGGCGGGCCTCCCGGAGGAGACCCGCCCTTCGACGGTGGTGGCGCTGCCCTACTTGGCGGCGACGACCTGGAGGGAGATCACGGCGGTGATGTCCTCGCGCAGGCGGACGGTGGCCTCGTGGTCACCGACGGTCTTGATGGTCGCGGGGACCTCGACCTTGCGCTTGTCGAGCGAGCCGACGCCCTGCGCCTGGACGGCGTCGGCGACGTCGCCCGGACGGACGGAGCCGAACAGACGACCGTCCTTGCCGGCCTTGACGGTCAGCTTGATGGTCGCGTTCTCGAGCTTCATCTTGAGGTCCTGCGCCTCTTCGATGGTGGCGAGTTCGCGAGCGGCACGGGCCGCACGGATCGACTCGACCTGCTTCTCGCCGCCCTTGGACCACGCGACGGCGAAGCCCTGGGGGATGAGGTAGTTGCGGGCGTAGCCGTTCTTGACGTCGACGACGTCACCGGCGGAACCGAGGCCGGAGACCTCGTGGGTGAGGATGAGCTTCGACATGGGAAGTCCTCCGATCAGCGGCCGGAGCCGGCGTAGGGGAGGAGCGCCATCTCACGGGCGTTCTTCACGGCACGGGCGATGAGGCGCTGCTCCTGGACGGAGACGCCGGTGATGCGACGGGCGCGGATCTTGCCACGCTCCGAGATGAACTTGCGCAGGGTCGCGACGTCCTTGTAGTCGATGACGCCGACCTTGATCGACTTCGCGGGAGCGGCGTTCTTGCCGCCCTTGCCGCGAGGCTTCCGGCGGTCGCCGGTGCTCTTTCCAGCCATTGTGATTCCTTAGAGAAGAAGAAGTTGTGTGTCCGTCAGACCGCTGAGGATCAGAACGGGGTCTCGTCGTCGTACGAGCCACCGGGCTGGCTCCACACGTCGTTCGACTGTGCGTTGCCACCCTGCTGGCCGCCCTGGGGCGACCACGGTGCGTCCGACTGACCGCCGCCGCTGTTGTTGCTGTTGCCGTTCCAGCCGCCGCCGTTGCCGCCCTGGCCACCGGAGGCGTTGCCGCCACCGACCTGGCCACGACCGCCACCGGAGCCACCCGCGGCACGGGTGACCTGTGCGGTCGCGTAGCGGAGCGACGGGCCGATCTCGTCGACCTCGAGCTCGATGCTCGTGCGCTGCTGGCCCTCACGGTCCTGGTAGGAGCGCTGACGCAGACGGCCCTGCGCCATGACGCGCATGCCCTTCGTCAGCGAGCCCGCCACGTGCTCGGCGAACTCGCGCCACACGCTCGCCCGGAGGAACAGCGCGTCGCCGTCCTTCCACTCGTTCGCCTGACGGTCGAACGTGCGAGGGGTGGATGCGATGGTGAAGTTCGCCACCGCGAGCCCGTTCTGCGTGTAGCGCAGCTCGGGGTCCGCGGTGAGGTTGCCCACCACCGTGATGACGGTTTCGCCGGCCATGAGCTACTCGGCGGTCGCGGTCGCGTTGGCGGCCTTGCGGGCCGCACGGGCCTCGTCGCGCTGCTTCTGGGCGGCGACCTGGGCGATCGCCTCCTCTGCGCGGAGGACCTTCGTGCGGAGCACGGCCTCGGAGAGACCGAGCTGACGGTCGAGCTCCTTGGCGGCCTCGGGGCTCGAGGTGAAGTCGACGACGGCGTAGATGCCCTCGGACTTCTTCGCGATCTCGTAGGCCAGGCGACGACGGCCCCAGACGTCCACGTTGTCGACGGTGCCACCGTCGTTGCGGATGACCGCGAGGAACTTGTCCAGGCTGGGAGCGACGGTGCGCTCGTCGATCTCGGGGTCGAGGATCGCCATCAGTTCGTACTGGTGCATGCGGAACCCACCTCCTTTGGTCTCGGCGGCTCCGGGCGGTTCCCGGAGCAGGAGGGTTGATGCATGTGTCCGGACACGCAGGAGCGCGTGGACAACCCCACTAGCCTAGCTCACGGCCTGGAGGCGCGCCACCGGCTGTGCAGAGCGGCTCCGGCCCGCCAGGCGGTCGCGTTCGACCCGGCGATCGCGGGCTGTCAGGCGGTCGCGTCGCGTTCGGCCCACCAGGCGCGCAGGCGGGCCTCGGCCTCGTCCGCGCCGAGGGGTCCCTCGTCCATCCGGACCTCGAGCAGGTACCGGTACGCCTCGCCCACGGCGCGTCCCGGCGAGATGTCGAGGATCCGCATGATGTCGTCACCCGTCAGGTCCGGCCTGATCGCGTCGAGCTCCTCCTGGTCGGCCAGGGTCGTGATGCGCGCCTCGAGGTCGTCGTACGCGAAGCCCAGCCGGTCGGCCTTCCGCCGGTTCCGGGTGGTCACGTCGGAGCGGGTCAGCTCGTGGAGCCGTTCGAGCAGGGGACCGGCGTCCCGCACGTACCGGCGCACGGCCGAGTCGGTCCAGGCGCCCTCGGTGTAGCCGAAGAACCGCAGGTGCAGCTCGATCAGGCGGGCGACCGCGGCGATGGTGTCGTTGTCGAAGCGCAGCGCCCGGAGTCGCTTCTTCGCGAGCTTCGACCCGACCAGGTCGTGGTGGTGGAAGCTCACCGCCCCGCCGGGCTCGAGCTTCCGGGTGGCCGGCTTGCCGATGTCGTGCAGGAGCGCCGCGAGCCGCAGCACCGTGTCGGGCGCCTCGCCCGGGTGCCGCTCGGCCTCGTACCCGATGGCCTGCTCGAGCACGGTGAGCGAGTGCTCGTAGACGTCCTTGTGGTGGTGGTGCTCGTCGATCTCGAGCCGCATCGCCGGCAGCTCCGGCAGGAACCGTTCGGCCAGGCCGGTGTCGACGAGGAGCCGGATCCCGGGGACCGGGTCCGACGTGTCGAGCAGCTTGACCAGCTCGTCCCGCACGCGCTCGGCGGAGACGATGTCGATCGAGTCGGCGAGCGCGGTCATGGCGTCACGGACCTCGTCGGACACCGTGAAGCCGAGCTGTGCGGTGAAGCGCGCGGCCCGCATCATCCGCAGCGGGTCGTCACGGAACGACACCGGTGCGGCCTGGGGCGTGTGCAGGCGCTGCGCCAGCAGGTCCTCGACGCCGCCGTGCACGTCGACGAGCTCGCGCTGGGGGAGTCGGAGCGCCATCGCGTTCACCGTGAAGTCCCGGCGGAGCAGGTCGTCCTCGATGGTGTCGCCGAACGCGACCTCGGGCTTGCGCGTCTCGCCGTCGTAGACGTCGCTGCGGTAGGTCGTGATCTCGACCTGCTCGCCGCGGATGCGTGCGGCGATCGTGCCGAACTGCCGACCGACGTCCCAGGTCGCGCTCGCGATCGGCTCGACGATCGCGAGCGTCTGCTCGGGGGTGGCGTCCGTGGTGAAGTCGAGGTCGGTCACGGGGCGGCCGAGGAAGGCGTCGCGCACCGGTCCGCCGACCAGGGCCAGCTCGTGTCCGGCGTCGGCGAACGACCGAGCGAGGAGGGCGACGGGCTCGGTGGCGGCGAGTGCGTCGAGTCGTTCGACGGCCTGGGCAACGGACTGCATGACGGACCTCATCCTCCCAGAAGACCGTCCACGAGTTCTGCACGGACCGAGCGCCCACGGGATCGTCCCCGTCTGCCCCTCGTACACTCGTGCTCGGCCGGAACCGACCCTCGGGCCTCCCTGTATGCAGATCCTCCGCTCCACGCTCGCCGCCGCAGCGACGGCCCTCGTCGCCATCGGTCTCGTCACCACGCCCGCGGCCACCGACGCCGTCCTGGCAGCCGGGACCTCGACGACGCACACCGCGGCGTCCGGCACGACCACCCGCACGGCCGAGCCGACGGCCGCCGACCAGGGTCGGACCACCGTCTCGATCGCACCGGCGCACCGCGGGATCGTCCGTCGCGACGAGGACCTCGAGCTCACCCTCACCGTCACGAACGACACGGACCGGGACGTCCCCGCGGGACGGGCCGAGCTCGACATCTTCCGGTCCGAGAGCACGCGCGACGTCCTCGCCGACTGGCTCGACGACACCAGCACGTCCGGTTACCTCGGCGCCCCGATGGACACGGTGGACGTCCCGGCGGTCCCGGCGCACCGGACGGTGACCCAGACGGTGACCATCGTGCCCGGCAACGTGGCACTCGGCGGGTACTCGTCCTTCGGGGCCCGACGCATCGCCGCCGAGTACACCGCGGGCGACACCACCGCCGTCGCACGGTCCGCCGTCACCTGGTACCCGGACTTCCAGCAGGCCCCGCTCGGCGTCTCGGTCGCGATGCCCGTCACGCTCCCCGCCACCCCCGACGGGGTCATCGGTGCGAACGCCCTGGCCGCCGCGACCTCCGTCGACGGCACGCTGCAGCAGCAGCTCGACGCGGCGGAGGACCACAACGTCGCGGTGGCGGTCGACCCGCGGATCATCGCCTCGATCCGACTCCTCGGGCAGGACGCCCCCTCGACGGCGACGGCCTGGCTCGACCGGCTCGAGGGACTCCGCAACGAGACCTTCGCCCTGCCGTGGGCCGACGCCGACGTCACCGGGCTCCGGCAAGCGGGTGCGGACGGCATCCCGGGCGTCATCTCCCTCGACCAGCAGGTCGACGAGGACCACTTCCCCGGCGCGAGCACCCCGACGCCGACCCCGATGGGCCCCACGGCCTCCGCCACCCCGGGCGACACGGCGTCGCCGTCCGACGTCCCCACCCCGACCGACGACGCCACCGCCGGCAGCACCGGCACCGAGACGGCACCGACCCTCCCCACCACCCGGGAGCTGCTCGACTTCCCCTGGTCGCTCGACGACGTCTCCTGGCCCGTCGAGGGCACCGTCGCCACCGACGACCTGCCCGCCCTGGCGAAGGCCGGCACGGACACGACGATCGTCTCGAGCGGCAACACCTCCGCCGGTCCGGACACGACCGTCGCCGCGTCGGAGCGGATCGGCGACCAGCGCGTGCTCGTCTCCGACCAGGGCATGTCCGCCCTGCTGCGCGACGCGGCCGGGGCCACCGACCAGCAGCGCTGGGACGCGGCGATGGCGGAGCTCACCGCCACCATGGCGACCGCCGCACGGGCCGGCTCCGCCACGAGCCCCGTCCTGCTGACCCTCGGGCGCGACTGGCCGAACGACTCCGCGCGGTTGGGCCAGGCGCTCGACGCCATCGAGGGCACGCCGTGGGTCGCCCCGGCCGACCTCTCGACGGCCGCGAAGGCGACCGCTGGCTCGCTCACCCTCGCGCCGGCCGACGACGGCGAGCAGCGCCTCGCGCAGCTCCGGCGCCTCGTCGCCTCCGAGCGTGACCTGATCGGCTTCGCGTCCGCCGTCGACGACCCGGTCGTGGTCACCGCCCCCGCACGCCTCGACCTGCTCGCCCTCGCCTCGAACGCCTGGCGGGTGGAGCCGGACGCGCTCGACACCGCCGTCGACGCCCAGGTGCAGGACTGGACCCGGACCACGAGCGAGGTGAGCATCCCGGACTCGAGCTCCCTGACGCTCCTCGGGGACCGCTCGTCGTTGCCGGTGTCGATCCGGAACCGGTCCGAGTACCCGGTCACGGTGCGCCTCACCGTGCAGCCGTCGAGCTCCGCCCTGCGCATCGTCCGCAACGACATCCTGGTCGAGCTCCAGCCGCAGTCCTCCACCCGTGCGACGGTCCCGGTCCGCTCCGTCGCGAACGGCAAGGTCACGCTGACGATGTCGTTGACGACACCGACCGGCGTCACGATCTCGCAGCCGTCCACCGTCGAGCTCAACGTGCAGGCGCAGTGGGAGACCGTCATCACCGCCGTCGCGGCGATCGGCCTCGTCGCGCTGTTCGGCTTCGGCATCTTCCGCAGTGTCCGGAAGCGCATCCGCCGCCGCAACGGCGAGCTCGACGACGAGGACGACGACGACCCGAACCGGCCGCTCGAGGTCCAGCCCGACGCCCCCGGTGCGCCCCGCCGGACGGGAGGCACGCCCACCGTCGCGCAGGCGGCTCCCGCCGCCGCTGCGGCCGGCACCACCACCGTGACGGCTCCCACGCGACCCGCACCGCAGCAGGCGGGTCCGCGTCCTGCGGACGCGCCCGTGCACGACGGGGGTGCGCCGCGCCTCCAGTCCGGACCGCGCGACGAACCCGTCGTCGACCCCGACCGTGAACCCGAGGAGCCGACCATCAGCACGCAGCAGCAGCCCGCCGTCGACGCGGAGCCCGCGGCCGAGCGGAACCTCGGACGGGCGAGTGCGATGCTCGCGGCGGGCACGATGCTGTCGCGCGTCCTCGGCTTCGGCAAGACGTTCGTCCTCGCGTACGCGATCGGCCAGGCCCACTCGCCGGGTGCCGACGCCTTCGCGCTCGCGAACCAGCTGCCGAACAACATCTACGCGCTCATCGCCGGCGGCCTGCTCTCCGCGGTGCTCATCCCGCAGATCGTCCGCTCCATGCAGCAGAGCCGCGACGGCGGGACGGCCTACGTCAACAAGATCGTGACGCTCGGCGCCACCGTGTTCGTCGTCATCGCGGTCGTCGCGACGCTCGTCGCGCCGTTCCTCGTCTGGCTGTACAGCCAGCAGGCCGGCGGCGACGGCAAGGGCTTCACGCCGGCCCAGACGGACCTCGCGGTGGCGTTCGCCTTCTGGTGCCTGCCGCAGATCCTCTTCTACGCGCTGTACTCGCTCCTCGGCGAGGTCCTCAACGCGAAGCAGGTCTTCGGCCCCTTCACGTGGGCACCGCTGCTGAACAACGTCATCGCGATCGCCGGTCTCGTCGTGTTCATCGCCATGTTCGGCGGCCAGGAACTGAACTCCTCGGTGGTTGCCTGGACCCCGCTGAAGATCGCGGTGCTGGCGGGCAGCGCCTCGCTCGGGGTGCTGGCACAGGCCGCGTTCCTGCCGTTCTTCTGGAAGCGCGCCGGCCTGTCGTTCCGGCCGGACTTCCGCTGGCGCGGCGTCGGGCTGAAGGCGACCGGCACGGCTGCCGGGTGGCTCTTCGCGATGATCCTCGTGACGCAGCTGGCCGGGATCGTGCAGTCGCGCGTCGCCTCGCTCGGCACGGGGGCCGCGGGCAACGCGGTGCTGCAGAACGCCTGGCTCCTGTTCATGCTGCCGCACTCGATCTTCGCGGTGTCGATCGCGACGGCGTACTTCACGCGGATGAGCCACGACGCCGAGCGCGGGGACCTGGACGCCGTGCGGCGCAACCTGTCGCTCTCGCTCCGGATCGTCGGGCTCTTCACGGTGTTCGCGACCGTGGCGCTGATCGTCGTGTCCGTGCCGTTCGGACGGATGTTCGCCGGCACCTTCGACCAGGCGCTCTCCATCGGCGCGGTGCTCCTCGCCTACATGCCCGGACTCGTGCTGTTCAGCATGCTCTTCATCATCCAGCGGGTGTTCTGGGCGATGCACGACCACCGGACCCCGTTCCTCATGCAGTGCGTGCAGTCGGTGCTGTTCGTCGTCGGCGCGCTGGCCGTCGCCACCTTCCCGCAGTCCGTGGTCGGTGTGTCGATCGCCGCGTGCACCACCCTCGCCGGCACGGCCCAGACGATCGTCGCGCTCGTCCTGGTCCGCCGCCGCCTGGACGGCATCGAGGGTCCGGTCGTCACCCGCTCGCACCTGCAGTTCGTCGTCGCCGCGCTCGTCGCGGGTGTCGCCGGTGCCGGCGTCGTGACCGCGCTCGGCGCCTTCGCGGCGGACGGGTTCGCGATGTCCGACCGCACCGGGGCCTTCGTCACCATCGTGCTCGCTGGCGCCGTCATGGCGGGCGTGTACTTCGGCGCACTCGTCGTCGCCCGCAACGGCGAGGTCTCCGGCGCGGTGTCCCTGCTCCGGAAGCGTCTCGGTCGCTGACCACCGCCTGCGCGCACACCGGATCGGCGGAATGTCCCGCCGCTACCATGGGTTGACCCGGTCAGTACGCAACGGAAGGGCACCAGGCATGCGCCAGCTCATCATCATCGGTTCCGGTCCCGCCGGGTTCACCGCCGGCATCTACGCCGCGCGCGCGGAGCTCAAGCCCCTCATCGTCGCCTCGAGCGTCGAGACCGGCGGCGAGCTCACCAAGACCACCGAGGTCGAGAACTTCCCGGGCTTCCCCGAGGGGATCCAGGGCCCGGACCTCATGATCAAGATGCAGGAACAGGCCGAGAAGTTCGGTGCCGAAGTCCTGTACGACGACGCCGTCTCGGTCGACCTGACCGGTGACGTCAAGAAGGTCACCGTCGGCTCCGGAGAGACGTACGAGGCCCTCGCGGTCATCTACGCCACGGGCTCGGCGTACCGCCACCTCGGCCTCGCCGACGAGGAACGACTCTCCGGCCACGGCGTGAGCTGGTGCGCCACGTGCGACGGCTTCTTCTTCCGCCAGAAGAACATCGCCGTCGTCGGCGGCGGTGACTCCGCGATGGAGGAGGCCACGTTCCTCACCCGCTTCGCGGACAAGGTGACGGTCATCCACCGCAAGGACTCCCTGCGGGCGTCGAAGATCATGCAGGACCGCGCGACGAACGACCCGAAGATCGAGTTCGCGTGGAACAAGGAGGTCACCGCCATCCAGGGTGACTCCGCCGTCACCGGCGTGACGCTCAAGGACACGGTCACCGGCGAGGAGTCGGAGCTCGCGCTCGACGGCCTCTTCATCGCGATCGGCAACGACCCCCGCACGCACCTGATCCACGGCCAGATCGACATCGCGCCCGAGGGCACGATCGCGGTCCAGGGTCGCTCCTCGAAGACGAACCTGCCGGGCGTCTTCGCCGCCGGTGACGTCATCGACCCGACCTACCGCCAGGCCATCACGGCCGCGGGTTCCGGCACCGTCGCGGCGCTCGACGCCGAGAAGTACCTCGCAGAGCTCGACGACGCCCTGACCGACCAGGCCGAGGGCGTCACCCCGGAGTCGCCCGCGACGATCGACGTCGAGGCCGCACGGGTCTGACCCACTCGGAATACCGCAGCGGCGCCGCCGTTGTACCCACTGAACTTCTCGAAGGAGCACACATGTCCAACGCAAAGGCCGTCACCGACGCCACCTTCTCGGACGAGGTCCTCAAGTCCGACAAGACCATCCTCGTCGACTTCTGGGCCGAGTGGTGCGGCCCGTGTCGCGCCGTCTCGCCGATCCTCGACCAGATCGCCGCGGAGCACGCCGACAAGATCGAGATCGTCAAGCTCAACGTCGACGACAACCCGCAGTCGGCCATGAACTACCAGATCACGTCGATCCCGGCGATGAAGGTGTTCAAGGGCGGCGAGGTCGTCAAGACGGTCATCGGCGCGAAGCCGAAGCCGGCGCTCGAGGCCGACCTCGCCGAGTTCCTGGCGTAGTCCACCCCAGCACCACCGGACGGCCCCGTTCTCCCCGGAGAGCGGGGCCGTCCGCCGTTCCCGGGTGCGGGCTGCACGTGGTCTCCGGTGCGGCCTGCGCGGCGTTCCCGGACGCGGGCTGCGCGTGGCAGGGCCACAGCTTCAGGATCGGCCCCCGCCTCCCACCGCGGATCCGGCAACGGATGTCGTAGTGTGGCGGGAATGTCCCACTGAACGGAGTTCACGATGACGAACGGCAACAGCCTCGACCCCTGGTACGACTCCTACGCCCAGCGCACCGCCGGGCTGAGCGCCTCCGAGGTCCGAGCCCTGTTCGCCGTCGCCTCGCGGCCCGAGGTGGTCTCGCTCGCCGGCGGCATGCCGTACGTCTCCGCGCTGCCGCGTGAGCTCGTCACCGGGTCGATCGACCGCGTGATGACCGAGGATGCCGCGATGGCGCTGCAGTACGGCGGGGGACAGGGCCTGCGCTCCCTCCGCGAGCACATCGTCGACGTGATGAGCCTCGAGGGCATCCGTGCCAGCGCCGAGGACGTCGTCGTCACCACGGGGTCGCAGCACGCGCTCGACCTCGTCACGCGGCTCTTCATCGACCCGGGCGACGTCGTCCTGGCCGAGTCGCCCTCGTACGTCGGCGCCATCGGGGTCTTCCGGTCGTACCAGGCGGAGACCGTGCACGTGACGACCGACGAGCACGGCCTGGTGCCCGAGGCGCTCCGCGAGGCCATCGCGAACCTCCGGACCCAGGGCAAGCGGATCAAGTTCCTGTACACGATCCCGAACTTCCACAACCCGGCCGGTGTCACGATGAGCCGCGAGCGGCGCATCGAGGTGCTCGACATCTGCCGCTCCAACGGCATCCTCGTGCTCGAGGACAACCCGTACGGGCTCCTCTGGTTCGACGAGCCCGCGCCGCAGGCCATCCGGTCCATCGACGACGAGGGCGTCGTGTACCTCGGGTCCTTCTCGAAGACCCTCGCTCCGGGCTTCCGCGTCGGCTGGGCCCTCGCGCCGCACGCCATCCGCGAGAAGCTCGTGCTCGCCAACGAGTCGGCCGTCCTCGCCCCGAACTCCTTCGGCCAGTACGTCGTGAACGCCTACCTGGACGCCGCGGACTGGAAGGGCCAGGTCGACACCTTCCGGGGCCTCTACGCGGAGCGCCGGGACGCCATGCTGTCCGCCTTGGGGGAGTTCCTGCCCGACCTGTCGTGGACGAAGCCGAACGGCGGCTTCTTCGTCTGGCTCACGCTGCCCGAGGCCCTCGACTCCAAGGGCATGCTGCCGCGCGCGGTGAAGGAGCTCGTCGCCTACACGCCCGGGACCGCGTTCTACGCCGACGGACGCGGCGGCGGCAACATCCGACTGTCGTTCTGCTACCCGACCCCTGAACAGATCCGTCTCGGCGTCAAGCGCCTCGCGACGGTGGTCAACGACGAGCTCGAACTGCTCGAGACGTTCGGGCACGCCACCCGGCCGAGTGCCGTCCGCGAGGCGCGCACCACGGTCGTCGCACCGCCACCGAACGTCTCCTGACCAGCACTTTCCATTGTAGTACCACCCGGAGGACCCTCGCATGGCCGAGCTCACCCGTCGTCACGTCGTCGTCGTCGCGGGAGGGATCTCGCATGAGCGGGACGTCTCCCTCCGATCCGGGCGGCGCGTCGCGGACTCGCTGACGGGGTACGGCTGGAATGTCGACCTGCGCGACGCCGACGCGACGCTGCTGCCCGCACTCCGTGACGACCGGCCCGACGTCGTGTGGCCGGCGCTGCACGGTGCCTCAGGAGAGGACGGCGCACTGCGGGGCATCCTGGAGGCGCTCGACATCCCGTTCGTCGGCTCGCGTTCGACCTCAGCCCGTCTCGCCTGGGACAAGCCCACCTCGTCGGCGCTCGTCGCTCGTACCGGCGTGCGGACGCCACGGTCCGTCACGCTGTCGCACGACGTCTTCCGGGAGCTCGGCGCGGTCGGCGTCCTCGAGGCCATCGCCGTCGAGCACCCGGTCCCGCTCGCCGTGAAGCCCGCTCGCGGCGGCAGCGCCCAAGGGGTCACACTCGTCGAGGACCCGCACGATCTCCCGCGCGCGATGGTCACGGCCTACACCTACTGCGACGACGTGATCGTCGAGCAGCTCATCCGAGGGACCGAGGTCGCGGTGGGGATCATCGACACGGGTGACGGCCCCGTGGCGCTCTCGGCCGTCGAGATCGTTCCGAAGAACGGCCCGTACGGCTTCGAGGCGCGGTACAACGCGGGGGAGACGACCTTCTTCACACCCGCACGTCTGGCGCCGGAGTTCGCCGAGGCTGCTGCGGACGCAGCGAGGACCGCGCATGCGGCACTCGGGCTGCGCCACCTGTCCCGCGTGGACCTCATCATCGACGGGGCGGGTACCCCGTGGTTCCTCGAGGCGAACGTGTTGCCGGGGCTCACCGAGACCTCCCTCGTCCCGCAGGCACTCAGTGCCTCCGGCTTCGACCTCGGGTGGACCTACGCCGAGCTGGCCGAGCAGGCCATCCGCGACCACCGCGGCTGATCATGCGCCGGCTCGATGTTCCACGTGGAACGCCGATCGCGCGGACAGTCTTGATCGCCGCCGGTGCTCTGAGCGCAGTGCTCGCGTGGGGAGAGGCCGTACACGCGCGGGCACACGCTCGACAGGAGCTCGAGCTCCCCCCGGAGCGTGCATGAACGGCACGGGTCTGTGAGGCTCTAGGAAATCGTCGAGACACCCCTGCGCGGTGCGCCGTCCTCGTGCTCGGCTTCGCCGACCGCGGTCCTCGGGCCCACGCAGTCAACCGCTGGCGGGCTCGTATCGGCGCCCGTACCGCAGCACGACTCGTCGCCGAGGGCTTCGCGGTCGAGGTCGTGGCCTGCGGGGGAGCCGTGCGCGGAGCAGTACCCGAGGCCGACCTCCTGGCCGAGGCGTTGCGGGAGGCTGGCTGGCAGGGCCGAATCCTCCTGGAACGCGAGAGCACGACGACGTGGGAGAACCTCGCGTCAGCGCGTGCACTCGTCGGCGACCTCGACGCGATCAGCATCTGCTCGAACGGTCTGCATGCAGAGAAGGCCCGTGCGTACCTCCGACGCCAGGATCCGGATCTCGGCTCCCGGCTGGTGTCAGCGGACGACTACCGCTTCCCCGAGATGAGTCTGCTCAAGCCGGTGTTCGCCGTCGTCGGCCTGAACAAGCTGCGTCAGCTCTGCCGGGCCGACTCGCACGGCTGAGCGCGTCGCAGCGCTGCAGCATAACGGTCGGTAGTCGGTTCGCTCCTGCGGCGGGTCGAGCGGAAGCTGCCGTTGGTGCGCACGGCCGTCGATGCCGGCGAGCACCGTCGTCACCGATCGCATCAGGATGCTCCAGGCGGTCGCGACCAGACCGCGGCGCCGCGGATCCTCGAACGCGTCGTCGCCCCATGGTCGACCCCGCTGCTGTTCCCTCACGGCCCCTCCTCCGTCGTCGGTGGCTCCCACGCTAGCGGTCGGCCGGGTCCGGGTCGAGAAACATCCGAGCGCCACCTTCGGACGGCCGCGGTCACGGTCAAGGTCACGATCACGGATGGTTCCACGTGGAACATCCGTGACGACGCAACACGTGCCACGAACCTCTCCTGCTGCGGTCCGCTGCACGGCTCCCTGCGGGACGTTCAGCGCGGCAGTCAGCCCGGAGGACGCCCGACGCGCTCGGTCCCGGCAGCGGGGCGTACAGCGCCCCTGACGGGATCACTCCGCGACGTCGCGGATGCCCAACTCTCCGAGGATGCGGTCGAGGTCGTCACCGTTGGCGAAGTCGATCGTCACCGAGCTCTTGCGTGCCCCGACCGCGATCTTCACGCGCGTGTTCAGCCGATCGCCGATCCGCTCCGCCAGGTCATTGAAGTGAGCCTGGCGCTTCGAGGGCTCCGGCTTGGCCTTCACAGGCGTCTTCGTGGCGAGCTGCTGGGCGATGGCCTCGGCAGCGCGGACCGACAGGTCCTCGTTGACGATCTTCTCCGCGAGGTACTCCATCGCCTCGGCATCCGGCGCCGCGAGGATCGCCCGTGCGTGTCCGGCCGACAGGACACCTGCGGCGACCCGACGCTGCACGGGGGAGGGCAGGCGGAGGAGGCGGATGGTGTTGGTGATCTGCGGGCGTGACCGACCGATCCGCTGCGCGAGCTGCTCCTGCGTGATACCGAAGTCTGCGAGGAGCTGCTGGTAGGCCGACGCCTCCTCGAGTGCATTGAGCTGTGCGCGGTGCAGGTTCTCGAGCAGAGCGTCCCGGAGCATCGCGTCGTCCGGCGTCTCCTTGACGATCGCCGGGATCGTGGCGAGCCCGAGCTCCTTCGCCGCGCGCAGCCGCCGCTCGCCCATGATGAGTTCGTACTGCGGCTCGGTACCACCGGCGCCGGGGATCGGGCGCACGACGATGGGCTGCAGCACACCGATCTCGCGAATCGAGTGCACGAGCTCCTGGAGCTCCTCCTCGCGGAACTCCTTCCGGGGCTGCTGCGCGTTCGGCACGACGTCGAGCGGGTTCAGGTTCGCCAGCCGAGCGCCCGGGACGGCGACGAGGTCCTCAGCGGTGCCGCCCGAACTCGGCGCCGATGCCGGCGAGCCACCCGTCGGGAAGAAGACGTCGACGGGTCGGTCCTGCTGGTCCGACACCGTCGGGATCAGCGCGCCGATCCCTCGGCCGAGTCCGGTTCGCTTCGGTGCCATCAGTGCTTCGCTCCTCGTGCTGCGATCTCGGCTGCTGCTTCCAGGTAGGACAACGACCCGGACGAGTTGACGTCGTACGACACGACGCTCTGGCCGTAGCTCGGCGCTTCGCTCACCCGCACTGATCGGGGGATCACGGCGCCCAGTACCTGATCGCCGAAGTGCTCCCGCACATCCGCCGCGACCTGGTTCGACAGGTTCGTCCGGCCGTCGAACATCGTGAGGAGGATCGTCGAGACCCGCAGGTTCGGGTTGAGGTGCCGCTCGATGAGCTCGATGTTCCGGAGCAGCTGGCTGAGGCCCTCGAGCGCGTAGTACTCGGTCTGGATCGGGATGAGCACCTCTTGCGCGGCGACGAACGCGTTGATCGTCAGGAGGCCCAGCGAGGGCGGGCAGTCGATGAAGACGTAGTGGTACGGCTCCTCGAGCGAGGAGAGGTACTGGTCGAGCGCGGTCCGGAGCCGCTGTTCACGCGCCACGAGGGAGACGAGTTCGATCTCCGCGCCCGCGAGGTGGATCGTCGCGGGGACACACCACAGCGTCTCCGACTCGGGGGAGCGCTGCACGGTGTCGGCGATCGGTGCCTCGTCGACGATCACGTCGTAGATGCTCGCGACCTCGGCCTGGTGGTCGACGCCGAGCGCCGTCGACGCGTTGCCCTGCGGATCGAGGTCGATGACGAGCACCCGAGCCCCACCGTGCGCCAGCGCTGCCGCCAGGTTGACCGTGGTGGTGGTCTTGCCGACCCCGCCCTTCTGGTTCGAGACCGTGAAGATGCGCGTCGCATCGGGCAGGGGGAACTGCTGCGTCGCGATCGCCCTGCGCCGGCGGTTCAGGTCGGCGACCTCGCGTGCGAGGGGCGTCGACGAGTCGTAGTTGGTCGATGAACTCAACGAAGGCCTCTTCCCCGGTTCGGTGTTCCACGTGGAACATCGGCATTCTCGCGCCCCGTGGAACCGGGCCGAGCAGCAGCGTCAGTCAACTGTAGCCCGGAAGACGCGGGTGGTCTCCTCGACCACACCGTCCCCGAGCTCGAGGACCTCGACGTCGGCGAGTCGCTTCCGCAGGATGACCTTGCGGGCCTTCTCGATCTCGTCGTCGACCCGGGCGCCCTTCATCAGGATGAGCTGCCCACCGGACCGCACCAGCGGCACCGTGAGCGGGATGAGCTTCGAGAGGGCGCTGACCGCTCGCGCCGTGACCTGGTCGACGACGACGGAGTCGGCGACGTCCTCCGCGCGGCCCCGGAGGACCGTCACGTTCTCGAGCCCGAGGCGGTCGGCCTCGGCGTTCAGCCAGTCGCAGCGTCGCTCCATCGGCTCGATGAGCGTGAAGGACACGTCGGGTCGTGCGATCGCCAGCACCAGGCCGGGCAGGCCCGCACCGGAGCCGACGTCTGCCACGCGGCCGTTCGCCTGCAGCAGCGGCGCCAGCAGCGCAGAGTTGAGGATGTGTCGCGTCCAGAGGCGTGGCAGCTCGAGCGGTCCGATCAGACCGAGCTCCTCGCCACGGCGCGCGAGCTCACCCGTGAAGGACCGAGCCAGCTCGATCCGGTCGCCGAAGAGCGTGACCGCGGCCGCCGGCTCCTGCTCGAGGACCGGCGCAGCGTCGTCCGTCATCGGGTGACGACCGTGTGGCGGTCTCGTCCCTCGCCCTCGGACTCCGAGTGGAAGCCCTTCTCGGCGACCAGGTCGTGGACGAGCTTGCGCTCGTACGACGACATCGGGGGGAGGGCGGCCGTCGCCGAGCCGGCCTCGATGCGCTCGACGGCGGTGTCGACGAGCCGCTGGAGCTCGGTCGCACGGGCGTCCCGCGACCCACCGACGTCCAGGATGAGCCGGCTGAACTCGCCGGTCTCCGCCTGTACGGCGATGCGCGTGAGCTCCTGCAGCGCCGACACCGTGTCCGGCTTCGACAGGACACGCAGGGCGCCGCCCTCGTCGGTCACCGAGAGGTAGACGCGACCGGCGCGCTCCTCGATCTCGATGTCGCCGTCGAGGTCGCAGATGTCGAGCAGCTCCTCGATGTAGTCGGCCGCGATGTCGGCTTCGTCACGAGTGTCGTCATCGACGCTCGTGGCCTCCACGATCGCTGCCTCCGCGGTCGCGGCGTCCTCGGTCGTCTCGGCGGCGGTGTCCTGCTCGGTCACTTACTTCTTCCCGTTCTTCTTGGAGCGGTTCTTGCCCACCGGCTGCTGCCGCTGCGTGGTCACACGGACGGGCTCGACCTCGACGGCGCCGACACCCGCGCCGGCCTCGGCGAGCACCGGGGTGCCGCGTCGCTGTGCCTTCTTGGCGAGACGGGCCTCGCGGGCGAGGGCAGCCTCGGAACCCGGCGTCGGCATGCTGCGGATGACGAAGTACTGCTGCGCCATCGTCCAGATGTTGGAGGCGAGCCAGTAGAACATGACGCCGAGCGGGAAGCTCAGGCCCGAGATCACGAAGACGAGCGGGAGGATGTACAGCATCATCTTCTGCTGCCGGTACATCGGCGACGCCTTGGTCTCCGGCGACATGTTCTTCGCGACGAGCTGCAGCTGGGTGACGAACTGCGACGCCGTCATGACCACGATCATGAAGCCCGCGATGATGCGGACCTCCCACCCGGAGGCGTTCGTGAAGGTCTCGTGCAGGGGCGCTCCGAACAGGGCGGCGTTGCCGAAGTCCTGGGCCAGGGTGTTCGTGAGCAGACCGATGCCGGTCTTGTTGATCTGCGCCTCGTGCAGCACCGAGTACAGCGAGAAGAAGATCGGCATCTGGATGAGCAGCGGCAGGCAGGAGCTCAGCGGGTTCGTCCCGGTCTCCTTGTAGAGCGCCATGGTCTCGCGGCTCATGGCCTCGCGCGAGAACTGGTCCTTCTTGCCCTTGTACTTGTCCTGGATCTTCTTGAGCTGCGGCGCGACCTCGAGCATCCGGCGCTGCGACTTGATCTGGCGCACGAAGATCGGGATCAGCGCGGCGCGGACCACGAAGGTCAGGAAGATGATCGACAGCACCCAGGTCAGACCGGCGGACGGGTCCATGCCGATCGACTCGAAGATCCAGTGGAAGGCCACGAGGATCGCCGAGACCACCCACTTCAGTGGCCAGAGGATCGTTCCGATGAAGTCCATGAGGACGGTCACGCCTTTCGAGTGCGCTGGGGGAGCAGGACCGGGCGACGGGCATCGCCGGACGGCTGTGGGGACGACGAGGACGGGGGGAGCACGAACCCGAAGCGGCTCAGCCGGAAGGGACGGGCGCGCTCACGCACGTCGTCGATCCCGCCGGCTGCCCACGGGTTGCAGCGTGCGATCCGCCAGGCGCCCATCGCCGAGCCGCGGACGACGCCGTACTGCTGGATGGCCTCGAGCGCGTACCGGGAGCACGACGGGTGGTAGCGGCAGACGTTCCCGTACAGCGGCGAGACCACCGCACGGTAGGCGCGCAGCACGACCACGCACACGTTGCGCGGGAGCAACGCGACGACCCAGGCCAGCCGGGTCCACAGGGTGCGGTTCATGCTGCCTTCTCGAGCCCGCGCGCGAGGGAGCGCGAGACGTCTCCGAGCAGGGTAGGCCATGTGGCCTGCGCTGCGGCTGGCAAGGCCCTGATCACCACGTCGTGGCCGGTGGGGACCTCGGTCAGCAGGCCGTGCGCGATCGCCTTGAGCCGTCGTCGCACGCTGTTGCGCGTGACGGCGTTGCCCACGGTCTTCGCGACGATGAAGCCGAAGCGCGTGGGACCGTCGGGCGGGACCTCGGCGCCGGCGGGGCGACGGACCACGGATACGACGACGTGCGCCGTGGCGCTCCTGCGACCACGACGCACGACGGACCGGTAGTCCTCACCGCGGACGATGCGGTTGGCGCGTGCCAACACGATCGCTACCGGGTCCCGATCCGGGACCGGACCGAACGCTGCCCGGATCCGTACCGCGCAGGCCCGGACACCGTGGACGCGTCCAGCGGAGCGGGGTGCAGTGCGGACCGGCGCAGCGCGATCAGGCGCTGAGCTCGGTGCGGCCCTTGCTGCGGCGCGCGGCGAGGATCGCGCGGCCGGCACGGGTGCGCATGCGGGCGCGGAAGCCGTGCTTCTTGGCGCGACGACGGTTGTTCGGCTGGAAGGTGCGCTTGCTCATGATGATCTCCACACGGCTGCGCGCGAGGATGGGCCCGGCGCGAACCGTCACGTATGTCTACAGCCGCTCGACGAGGCCGAACAGCACGATGGGCGCGACCGAATGGCCGCAGTCAACTGGTTAACGGTACGTGACAGCGGCGTGGAGGTCAAACGGTGCCGGGCGGGTGCTCCGCCACCGACCTGCGCACGATCATCATCCACATTGGGGAAAACGTGCGTTCGGTACGACACGCTCCGACCCTTTACAGTGGTGTGATCGATCGGCCCGTTCCGCGGAGCGACGGGGGAGTCACCTCCCCGCCCGCGACCAGGTCGACGTGGACAGGACTGTGGACAACCCTGTGGATCACCGCCCGGGGCGACCGTGACCAGGACCGCGAGGGTGCCGCCCGGACACGACCGCCCGTTCGCCGGGCGCGACCACGTCCGGGGCCGCCCGACAGCAACCGACCACCGACAGCAGACCAGGAGACGAGCGCGACATGACGATGCCGGCCGACCCCGTCGAGGACCTCTGGTCCTCCGTCCTGGGCCTCCTCTCCGAGGACGACCGCATCACCCCGCAGCTGCACGGCTTCCTCAACCTGGTCGAACCGAAGGGCGTCCTCGCCGGCACCCTCTACCTCGAGGTCCCGAACGACCTGACCCGCGGGATGCTCGAGCAGCGCATCCGCATCCCGATCACCGAGGCCGTCTCCCGCGTCGGTGACGACTCGGTCGCCAACTTCGCGATCACGGTCAACCCGGACATGGCCTCTGAGCCCCGCGTCGACCCGGTCGTGCCGAGCCACCTGCCGGAGTACGCCGAACCGGTGCAGCAGCCCGTCGAGCAGAGCGCCGCGCCCCGGCAGTACATCGAGGCGCCGTTCGTCCCGAGCCAGATCGACGCACCGGGCACCAGCGGTCGCCCGGAGTCCCGGCTCAACCCGAAGTACAACTTCGACAACTTCGTCATCGGCTCGTCGAACCGGTTCGCCCACGCCGCGGCGGTCGCGGTGGCCGAGGCGCCGGCCAAGGCGTACAACCCGCTCTTCATCTACGGCGACTCCGGTCTCGGCAAGACGCACCTGCTGCACGCGATCGGGCACTACGCCGAGAGCCTCTACCCGGGGATCCGGGTGCGGTACGTGTCGAGCGAGGAGTTCACGAACGACTTCATCAACTCGATCGCGAACAACCGCTCGAACCAGTTCCAGCAGCGGTACCGCGACATCGACATCCTGCTGATCGACGACATCCAGTTCCTCCAGGGGAAGGACTCCACGCAGGAGGCCTTCTTCCACACGTTCAACACGCTGCACGACCACAACAAGCAGGTCGTCATCACGTCGGACGTCGCGCCGAAGCACCTCACCGGGTTCGAGGACCGGATGCGCTCGCGCTTCGAGTGGGGCCTGATCACCGACGTGCAGGCGCCGGAGCTCGAGACGCGCATCGCGATCCTCCGCAAGAAGGCGCAGTCCGACCACCTGCAGGTGCCGGACGACATCCTCGAGTTCATGGCGTCGAAGGTGTCGAGCAACATCCGGGAGCTCGAGGGCACGCTCATCCGCGTCACGGCCTTCGCGAGCCTGAACCGCACGGCCGTCGACATGGCCCTGGTGCAGACCGTCCTCAAGGACCTCATCACCCTCGACGACGACAACGTGGTCGCGCCGACGGACATCATCAACCACACCGCGGAGTACTTCAAGCTCTCCGTCGACGACCTGTACGGGTCCTCGCGGTCCCAGGCGATCGCGACGGCACGGCAGATCGCGATGTACCTCTGCCGTGAGCTCACGAGCCTGTCGCTGCCGAAGATCGGCCAGCTCTTCGGCAACCGCGACCACACCACCGTGATGTACGCGAACAAGAAGATCACCGAGCTCATGAAGGAGCGTCGGTCGATCTACAACCAGGTCACGGAGCTGACCAGCCGCATCAAGCAGGACCGCCGCTACCGCTGACGCGAGCGGGACCACCCGACGGACGGGAGGCGCGGGGCCAGACGGCACCGCGCCTCCCGTCCGTCGTTCCGTCACCATCCCGTCGACCGCCGTGCGGCAACGCCGCGACCACCTCGGATCGGCGCGCTCGGAGGCGCATCCACCATCTGAGACGGTTCCATGCGCCGAGTTTCCCCCAGTGTGGAAAGCCTGTGGATAACTGTGGATGACACGCGGCCTCGTTGTTCACAGTTCTGCCCCCACCTGTGGAGACTGGGGATGGAAGCGGATAGATGACTTTTCTTCATCCCGAAGCCGTCAACACGCGACTCACAACTCACACGTGTGTAGTTCCCTGTGGAGAAGCGGGATGCACAGAGTTATCCACACTGTGCACAGGCGTTAACACCATTGATCCTGGTTAACGATGAAGTTCAGCGGGCCAACCTTGTGGACGGCGGGATGACAAGAAATCCGGGCCCTGCTCCGCTGTGCCACAATGGGGCGGCCGGACAGTCCGCACCGATCGACAGGGGTCCCAGCTGTGAAGTTCGAGGTCAACCGGGACGTCTTCTCCGAAGCCGTCTCCTTCGCGGTGAAGCTCCTCCCACAGCGCACGACCCTCCCGATCCTGTCCGGTGTCCTGATCCACGCCGAGGGCGACCGGCTCACGCTGTCGTCGTTCGACTACGAGGTCTCGGCGCAGACGTCGATCACGGCGCACATCGAGGACTCCGGCACGGTCCTGGTCTCCGGTCGGCTGCTGAACGACATCGCGAGCCGCCTGCCGAACGCCCCGGTCACCTTCACGACCGAGGAGTCCCGGATCTCGGTCACCTGCGGTTCGGCGCACTTCACGCTGCTGTCGATGCCGGTCGAGGAGTACCCGACGCTGCCCGAGGTCGGCGAGCAGACCGGCGTCATCCCCGGCGACTCGTTCTCGGAGGCCGTGTCCCAGGTCGCCGTCGCCGCCAGCCGCGACGACGTCACCCCCGTCATCACCGGCGTGCAGCTCGAGGTCGGCGACAACGACCTGTCCCTGATCGCGACGGACCGCTACCGCGTCGCCGTCCGGACCATCGCGTGGGACTCCGGCCGTGTCGGCTCGGACCCGCTGCACGCCCTCGTCCCGGCCCGCACCCTGCAGGAGGTCGGCCGCACGTTCGGTTCCGCCTCGACCGTGTCGGTCTCGATCAGCGGCACCTCGGACCGCGAGCTCATCGCGTTCCACGCCGACGACAAGACGGTCACCTCGCTGCTCATCAAGGGCAACTACCCGCCGGTCCGCCGGCTCTTCCCGGAGACGGTCGACGACCACGCGGTGATCAACACCGCGGAGCTGGTCGAGGCCGTCCGACGGGTCTCCCTCGTCCTGGAGCGCGAAGCGGCGCTCCGGTTCTCCTTCTCGGTCGACGGGCTCACGCTCGAGGCGATCGGTTCCGAACAAGCGCAGGCGTCAGAGTCGATCAGTGCGTTGCTGACCGGGGAGGAGACGGTGGTCTCGCTGAAGCCCGCCTTCCTCCTGGACGGGCTGAACGCGGTGCACTCCGAGTTCGTCAGGATCTCCTTCACCAAGACGGAGAACCCCAACAAGCCGGGCCCGGTGCTCATCACCGGCCAGACCTCGCAGGAGGCTCCGGCGACGGACGGGTACCGGTACCTGCTGCAGCCCAATCTCCTGCTGCGATAGCGGCAGCCGTACCACTGCGCTGACTCGCGACGAGCATCAGCGCGACGACGAACAGAAGAGGAAATCATGCACATCGGTCTTGTCGGCCTCGGTCGCATGGGCAACAACATGCGTGCCCGTCTCCGCAACGCAGGCATCGAGGTCACCGGCTACGACGCGAACCCCGCCGTGTCGGACGTCGCCGACCTCGGCGCCCTCGCCGCCGCACTGCCCGAGGGCAAGAAGCTCGTGTGGGTCATGGTCCCGCACGGCAAGATCACCCACGACGTGATCACCGACCTCGCCGAGGTCCTCGGCGAGGGCGACCTCGTCATCGACGGTGGCAACTCGAAGTGGCTCGACGACGAGGTGCACGCGAAGCAGCTCGACGCCAAGGGCATCCGCTACATGGACGCCGGCGTCTCCGGTGGCGTCTGGGGCAAGGACAACGGCTACGGCCTCATGGTGGGCGGTGCCCCCGAGGACGTCGAGTTCGCCATGCCGGTCTTCGACGCGCTGCGTCCCGAGGGTCCCCGCGAGGAGGGCTTCTCGCACGCCGGCGGCGTCGGCGCGGGCCACTACGCGAAGATGGTCCACAACGGCATCGAGTACGCCATCATGCAGGCGTACGGCGAGGGCTACGAGCTCCTCGAGGCCAAGGACATCGTCCACGACGTCCCCGCGGTCTTCGCCGGTTGGCAGCGCGGCACCGTCGTGCGCTCCTGGCTGCTCGACCTGCTCGTGCTCGCCATCAACGAGGACCCGAAGCTCGACGAGCTCGAGGGCTACGTGGACGACTCGGGCGAGGGCCGTTGGACCCTCGAAGAGGCGATCGAGCTCGCGGTGCCGATGCCCGCGCTCTCCGCGGCCATGTTCGCCCGCTTCGTCTCGCGTCAGGGCAGCCAGTCCCCGACGATGAAGGCCGTCGCGGCGCTCCGCAACCAGTTCGGCGGCCACGCCGTCAAGAAGGCGTAGCTCAGGTAACCACCTGAGCTCGTCTCGGCCCGCGTGCACGTCGACCACCTGCAACTCACCGACTTCCGGAACTACCGGGAGGCGGAGGTCGACCTCGCACGCGGGCCGAACCTGTTCGTCGGACGGAACGGGCAGGGCAAGACCAACCTGGTCGAGGCCATCGGCTACCTCTCCACCCTCGGGTCGCACCGCGTGCCGACGGATGCCGCCCTCGTCCGCCAGGGCTGCGACGCGGCGATCGTCCGCGCGCGCCTGGCGCACGAGGACCGCAGCATCCTCGCCGAGGTCCAGATCAACCGGACGGGCTCGAACCGCGCGCAGGTGAACCGCGCCGCGATCAAGCCCCGGGAACTCCCGCGGTACTGCACGAGCGTGCTCTTCGCGCCCGAGGACCTGGCGCTCGTCCGCGGTGAACCGTCAGGCCGCCGACGGATGCTCGACGAGCTCCTCGGCCAGATCGCCCCGCGGATGCAGGGCGTGCTCGCCGACTACGACCGGACGCTCCGGCAGCGCAACACCCTGCTGAAGTCGGCCCGTGCCACCGGTGCCCGCGCCGGGTCGCTCGCGACGCTCGACGTCTGGGACGACCGGCTCGTGGCGTTCGGCTCCGAGATCGTCGCGGCGCGCGACCACCTGACCCGACGGCTCGCCCCGTTCGTGACGGACGCCTACGCGACCGTGGCGGGCGAGCGGCACGAGGCCACGATCGCGGGCGTGCTGAGCATCCGCGGCGGCGACCCCGAGGACGCCGGCGCGACCGACCCGGTCCTCGGGACCCCGGAGGAGCCCGTGTCCGTGGCCGCCGCGGCCGAAGCGTTCCGCGCGGCGCTCGAGCGCCGCCGACGCGACGAGCTGGACCGCGGCCTGACCCTCGTCGGACCCCACCGGGACGACGTGCTCTTCGAGCTGAACGGGTTACCCGCCCGCGGGTACGCGAGTCACGGCGAGTCCTGGTCGTTCGCGCTCGCCGTGCAGCTCGCCAGCGCCGCGGTGCTCCGCGCCGAGTCGACGCTCGGCGACCCGATCATCATCCTCGACGACGTCTTCGCCGAGCTCGACGAGTCGCGCCGGGAACGCCTCGCCGGCGCGGTCGCGGACTACGAGCAGGTGCTCATCACCGCGGCCGTGTTCGGCGACGTGCCCCCGCAGCTCGCGGCGCACACGGTCCGGATCGAGGCGGGCACGATCGTGACCGACGAGGTGGACGCCTGATGCCGAAGCCGTGGCGGCCCACCGAGCCCGCACGGGTCTACCGACACCTGCGGGCCGTCCTCGGCGACCCGTCCCTGCGCACCGTCGACGCTCGACGCCGGCGCTCCCGCGAACTCGACGCCGACACCGTCCCCTACGGCTCCGGGCGCGAACCGCGCGGACTCGGCGACGTCGTCGGTTCCCTCGCCCAGGAGCTCGGCTGGACGGAGCCGCTCGCCCGCTCCGAGCTGTTCGTCGACTGGCCCGCGGTGGTCGGCGAGGAGCTCGCGAAGCACTCCCGCCCGATGACGATCGACGACGGTGCGCTCGTGATCCGCTGCGACTCGACGGCCTGGGCGACGCAGCTCCGGCTCATGCGCGCGACGGTCACGACGACGATCGCTGAACGGCACCCCGAGGCCGGCGTGCAGTCCATCCGGGTTTCCGGGCCGGACGTCCCCACCTGGAAACGCGGCCCCAGGACCGTCCAGGGGCGCGGTCCTCGCGACACCTACGGCTGACGGGACGAAATCGTCCTCGGGGACGAAGAACTCCCGTCCAGCGGCGGAATCAGCCCCGGGGGCGGGGGTCGCTGCGGTAGACTGGCGAGTGCAGTGTGCGGGCGTTCCGCGCGCAGGCAGGAGCAATCCCGACATGACATCAGAATCTGACGACGACCGGACGATCCCGCAGGACGAGACCGAGCAGGCCCCACCGACGGAACCATCGTACGGCGCAGACCAGATTCAGGTGCTGGAGGGGCTCGAGGCCGTCCGCAAGCGCCCCGGTATGTACATCGGTTCCACCGGTCCGCGCGGTCTCCACCACCTGGTGCAGGAGATCGTCGACAACTCCGTGGACGAGGCCCTCGCCGGGTACTGCGACACCATCGACGTCACGATCCGTGAGGACGGCGGCGTCCGCGTCGTCGACAACGGCCGCGGCATCCCGGTCGACGTGCACGCGGCCGAGGGCGTCTCGACGCTCCAGGTCGTGCTGACCGTCCTGCACGCCGGCGGCAAGTTCGGCGGGGGCGGCTACGCGGTCTCCGGTGGTCTGCACGGCGTCGGTTCCTCGGTCGTGAACGCCCTGAGCTCGGAGCTCGACGTCGAGGTCCGCCGGCAGGGCAGCGTCTGGCGCCAGAGCTACACCGACGGCGTCCCGGTCGCACCGGTCTCCCAGGACGAGGCGACCGAAACCACCGGCACGACGATCACGTTCTGGCCGAACGCCGACATCTTCGAGACCGTCGAGTTCGACTACGAGACGCTCCGCACACGCTTCCAGCAGATGGCCTTCCTCAACAAGGGCCTCCGCATCAACCTCACCGACGAGCGCACCCCGGACGAGGGCGAGGACGCACGGAAGGACTCCTTCCGCTACGAGCGCGGGCTCCCCGACTACGTCGAGTACCTCAACGCGCAGAAGAAGGCGGACCTCGTCCACCCGGACGTCATCGCGATCGAGGCCGAGGACACCGAGCGGAAGATCGCGCTCGAGCTCGCGATGCAGTGGAACACCTCGTACCAGGAGAGCGTCCACACCTTCGCGAACACGATCAACACGCACGAGGGCGGCACCCACGAGGAGGGCTTCCGCGCTGCGCTGACGAGCCTCGTCAACCGGTACGCCCGCGAGACGAAGATCATCAAGGAGAAGGACGACAACCTCACGGGTGACGACATCCGCGAAGGCTTGACGGCCGTCATCTCCGTGAAGCTCGGCGAGCCGCAGTTCGAGGGCCAGACGAAGACGAAGCTCGGCAACACCGAGGCGAAGTCCTTCGTGCAGCGCGTCGTCGGCACCGAGCTCACCCACTGGTTCGAGAGCAACCCGGCGCAGGCGCGCGACGTCGTGCGGAAGGCGATCCAGGCCTCGCAGGCCCGGCTCGCCGCGCGCAAGGCCCGCGAGACCACCCGGCGCAAGGGGCTGCTCGAGTCGGGCGGCATGCCCGGCAAGCTCAAGGACTGCCAGTCGAAGGACCCGACGCTGTCGGAGATCTTCATGGTCGAGGGTGACTCCGCCGGCGGTTCCGCCGTGCAGGGCCGCAACCCGATGACGCAGGCGATCCTGCCGCTGCGCGGCAAGATCCTCAACGTCGAGAAGGCCCGCCTGGACCGCGCACTCGCGAACCAGGAGATCCAGTCGATGATCACGGCGTTCGGCGCCGGCATCGGCGAGGACTTCGACCCGGACAAGGCCCGGTACCACAAGATCGTGCTCATGGCCGACGCGGACGTCGACGGCCAGCACATCACGACGCTGCTCCTGACGCTGCTGTTCCGCTACATGCGGCCGCTCATCGAGCGCGGCTACGTGTACCTCGCACAGCCGCCGCTGTACCGCCTGAAGTGGTCGAACTCCGCGCACGAGTACGTCTTCAGCGACCGGGAGCGCGACGCCCTGATGGCGTCCGGCCTGGCGGCCGGCAAGCGCATCCCGAAGGACAACGGGATCCAGCGCTACAAGGGTCTCGGCGAGATGGACTACAAGGAGCTCTGGGACACCACGATGAACCCGGACACCCGTACGCTCCTGCAGGTCACGCTCGAGGATGCCGCCGCGGTCGACAGTGTCTTCGCGACCCTGATGGGTGAGGACGTCGAATCGCGACGCCAGTTCATCCAGCAGAACGCGAAGGACGTCCGCTTCCTGGACATCTGACCCGGGTCCCCGTCTCGAGCCGGACGGGAGGCGCGGTGCCAGCCGCGCTTCCCGGTCCGGACCACCTGTGGTCGCGCCCACCGCGACGAACGTCACCACGGCCTCCAGGCCGTCAGAAAGGGAACGCAAGCCAATGGCTGACGAGAACGAGAACGGCGCCGACGAGCAGCCCGAGATCGTGCACGGCGACAGCGGGGACATCGTCGTCTCCGGCGACCGCATCTCGCAGGTCGACCTGCAGCTCGAGATGCAGCGGTCGTACCTCGACTACGCGATGTCCGTCATCGTCGGTCGTGCGCTGCCGGAGGTCCGCGACGGCCTGAAGCCGGTGCACCGCCGCGTGATCTACGCGATGTTCGACGGCGGCTACCGGCCGGACCGGGCGTTCTCGAAGTGCTCCCGCGTCGTCGGCGACGTCATGGGTCAGTTCCACCCGCACGGTGACAGCGCGATCTACGACGCGCTCGTCCGCCTCGTGCAGCCGTGGTCGCTCCGCTACCCGCTCGCGCTCGGCCAGGGCAACTTCGGTTCCCCGGGCAACGACGGCGCCGCGGCCCCGCGGTACACCGAGACCAAGATGGCGCCGCTCGCCATGGAGATGGTCCGGGACATCGACGAGGACACCGTCGACTTCCAGGACAACTACGACGGCCGCACCCAGGAGCCAGCGATCCTGCCGGCCCGCTTCCCGAACCTGCTCGTCAACGGCTCGGTCGGCATCGCGGTCGGCATGGCGACGAACATCCCGCCGCACAACCTCCGCGAGGTCGCCGAGGGCGCGCAGTGGGCGCTCGCCCACCCGGACGCGACGCGCGAGGAGCTCCTCGGCGCGCTCATGCAGCGCATCAAGGGCCCGGACTTCCCGACCGGGGCGCAGATCCTCGGCACGAAGGGCATCCAGGACGCCTACCGCACGGGCCGTGGCTCGATCACGATGCGTGCCGTCGTGAACGTGGAGGAGATCCAGGGCCGCACGTGCCTGGTCGTCACCGAGCTGCCGTACCAGGTCAACCCGGACAACCTCGCGATCCGCATCGCCGAGGGCGTGAAGGACGGCAAGCTCTCCGGCATCGCCGACATCCGCGACGAGACCTCGGGTCGCACCGGCCAGCGCCTCGTCATCGTGCTGAAGCGCGACGCCGTCGCCAAGGTCGTGCTGAACAACCTGTACAAGCACACGCAGCTGCAGGAGAACTTCGGCGCGAACATGCTCGCGATCGTCGACGGTGTGCCCCGCACGCTGGCGCTCGACGGGTTCATCTCCGCTTGGGTCGACCACCAGATCGACGTCATCGTCCGTCGGACCCAGTACCGGCTGCGCGAGGCCGAGAAGCGCGCGCACATCCTCCGCGGCTACCTGGCGGCGCTCGACGCCCTCGACGAGGTCATCGCGCTCATCCGCCGGTCGCCCGACGTCGAGGAGGCGCGCACCGGCCTGATGGACCTGCTCTCGGTCGACGAGATCCAGGCCCGCGCCATCCTCGAGCTGCAGCTCCGCCGCCTGGCCGCGCTCGAGCGCCAGAAGATCCACGACGAGGCCGACGAGCTCGAGCGCAAGATCGCCGACTTCCAGGACATCCTGGGCTCGGAGACCCGGCAGCGCACGATCATCGGCGACGAGCTCGCGGAGATCGTCGACCGCTTCGGCGACGACCGTCGCAGCGAGATCATGCTCGGCTACGACGGCGACATGTCGATCGAGGACCTCATCCCCGAGGAGGAGATGGTCGTCACCATCACCCGCGGCGGGTACGTCAAGCGCACGCGCAGCGACAACTACCGCTCGCAGCACCGCGGTGGTCGTGGGGTCAAGGGTGCCCAGCTCCGTGCGGACGACATCGTCGAGCACTTCTTCGTCACGACGACGCACCACTGGCTGCTGTTCCTGACCGACCAGGGCCGCGTCTACCGGGCCAAGGCGTACGAGCTGCAGGAGGCGAGCCGTGACGCCAAGGGGCAGCACGTCGCCAACCTGCTCGCGATGCAGCCCGACGAGCAGATCCAGCAGGTGCTCGACATCCGCGACTACGAGGCCGCGCAGTACCTCGTCCTCGCGACCGAGCAGGGCCTCGTCAAGAAGACCGCGCTGACCGAGTACGACACGAACCGCACCGGCGGCATCATCGCGATCAACCTCCGCGAGGGCGACAAGCTCGTCCAGGCGCTGCTGGTCGACGAGACCGACGACCTGCTCCTCGTGTCGAAGCACGGCATGTCGCTGCGCTTCACCGCGACGAACGACACCCTGCGCCCGATGGGTCGCTCGACCTCCGGCGTGAAGGGCATGTCCTTCCGCGGCGACGACGCGCTCCTCGCGGCCCGGGTGGTCTCGGACGACGGCTACGTCTGGGTGATGACCGAGGGCGGGTACGCCAAGCGCACCGCCGTCGAGCACTACCGGGTCCAGGGCCGTGGTGGCCTCGGCATCAAGGTCGCCAAGCTCGCGGCCGACCGGGGCGACCTCGTCGGGGCGCTCATCGTCGGCGCGGACGACGAGGTGCTCGTCGTGCTGCAATCGGGCAAGGTGGTAAGGTCCTCCGTGTCCGAGGTGCCCGCCAAGGGTCGCGACACGATGGGTGTGGTCTTCGCGAGGTTCGCGGAGAACGACCGGATCATCGCGGTGGCTCGGAACAGTGAGCGGAACCTGGACGACCAGGACGACGCCGAGATCGAGCCTGCGGGCCCGGTGGAGACGGTCAGCCCTGACGAAGCGGCCCCGGAACCCGCCGACCCCGCCGACACCGAGCCTGTCGAGGACGAGGCCGGAGAGGACCAGTCGAACAATGAGTAGTGTCGCCGAGAAGCTCCAGAAGAAGGCGAAGCGGCCCGTCGGCACCCGTCAGGTCCGTCTGCGGCTGGTGTACCTCGACTTCTGGTCGATGGTGAAGCTCAGCTTCCTCATCGCCCTCGCCGGGTCGATCGTGATCGTCGTCGCGACGGCGCTGGTGTGGGTCATCCTCAACCAGACGGGCGTGTTCACGCAGATCGACGCCCTGCTGCGGGACGTGACCGGGCAAAGTGGTTACTCGATCATGGACCAGTTCTCCCTCGGGCAGGTCCTCGGGTTCTCCGTCGTGGTCGGCATCCTCAACGTGGTCGTCGGCACCGTGCTCGGCGCGATCGTGAGCGTGCTCTACAACCTCAGTGTGCGGATCACGGGCGGGCTGCTCGTGGGCTTCACGAACAACTGACACACCCGGCCGGATGGGTTCCCACCGCTCGATTTCGTTCTGCGGGATCGTTGGGGTAGGCTTTCATCCGGTCTGAGGGGCTATAGCTCAGGCGGTTAGAGCGCTTCGCTGATAACGAAGAGGTCCAAGGTTCAAGTCCTTGTAGCCCCACCACTTCCCTCCGGGGCCGGTACGCTGGCCCGAACGGGGCCTTAGCTCAGTTGGTAGAGCGCCTGCTTTGCAAGCAGGATGTCGGGAGTTCGATTCTCCCAGGCTCCACTCCCGCAAGCCCCCGGGTGCCACGTCGTGGCCCCGGGGGCTTCGTCGTGTGCTCGCGCTGCTCCGCTCGGCTCCGCGGTGGTGGTGGTGGCGGCTGCTGCGGTGGGGGCTTCCGAGGTTCCGCAATTGCGGCATCTCGCGCGGCTGGCGGGCTCTCCGTGGGACCCGGACGGCGACCGGGCGGCGTGTTCCGGGACCTCGCGGGGTGCATGCGGGCGCGTCTCTGGTGCGGTGCGCCGGACGGGAGGCGCGTGGCGGGGGTGCACCGCGCCTCCCGTGCGACAGACGGTCACCCGTGCGCCGCAGAGGCCGGTCCGCTGTGACGAGCGTCGTCCACTGCGCTTCGCCACGGCTCCCACGGAAGCTGGGCGGGTGATCCTCGCGCCGTGGGTTGCCGAGCGGGCAGGACATGCCGCGTGCGTGGCGCCGAGCGGGCGGTTCCCGTCGCCGTCGACCGCCGAGCGATGCGGAAGCGGCCCGCTCACGGCGGTCTCGGCGGTGGCGCGCAACTCGGGTCCTCGGCCCGGGTATCCGGTTGTCCAGTCGCCGAGCGGGCAGGACGTGCCGCGAGCGTGACGCCGGGCGGGCGCGATCTGTCGGCGGAGGCTGCTGAGAGTGACGGAAAGTGTCCGCTCGCGGCGGCGGGCGGGCCGGCGCGGGACGACGAAGGGCCCCGGCGCAGTGCCGGGGCCCTTCGATCGAACCGGGAGGTCAGGCGGCGGGCTTCTCCGCCGAGTCGGCGTCGTCGGCGACCCAGAGGTCGTCGTCGGCGCGGAGCGTCTGGTACGCGGCATAGGCGGCACCGGCGACGGCGACCACGCCGACGACGATCAGGGCGACCCCGCCGAAGCCCAGCCCCTTCTTCTGGTGGCCGGGCGTGTACTTCGCCGCGACCTTGCCGGCCTTCTTGCCCTTCTTCTGGGCTTCCTTCACGATCTTCTTGACGCGCGGGTCCTTCGCCAGGTCCTTCACGCTCAGCACGGAGCCGGCGGTCGCGACGAGACCGGGGACGACCTCGGTCTGGAAGCGGTGCGAGGCGCTCTGCGCGGCCGACGTCGCGGCGTGCACACCGGTGGCGACCGCGGGGCGGATGCCGTTGTCGATCGCGTTCTGGACACGCGGTGCGATGTCCTTGCGAGCTGCGTCTGCTGCGTGCGAGCGGGCCTCGGCGAGGATCGCGTTCGCGTGCTCGAGGACCTTGCGCTGCTCGCCGAGGAGCGAGGCGGTCTTGCCCTTGAGCTTCTTGATCTGCTTCCGACGCTTGCGCGGGATCTCGATCGTCGTCATCTGGTACCTCCATCGGAACGGCGTGACCCCCATCCTGCCACCGAGCACCCTGACAGGTCACGGATCGTCGGCTGTGTGATCCGTGTCACCGTCGGGAGTACATGCGAGAATCGAGACATGTCTCTGCACACCGCTGTCGCAACGATCCACACGAACAAGGGCGACGTCCGCGTCAACCTGTTCGGCAACCACGCTCCGAAGACCGTCAAGAACTTCGTCGACCTCGCGACCGGCAAGCAGGAGTGGACGCACCCCGGCACGGGCAAGGTCTCGACCGACAAGCTCTACGACGGTGTCGTCTTCCACCGCATCATCAAGGACTTCATGATCCAGGGCGGCGACCCCCTGGGCCAGGGCATCGGTGGCCCGGGCTACCGCTTCGACGACGAGATCTCCCCGGAGCTCACGTTCCAGGAGCCCTACATCCTGGCGATGGCGAACGCCGGCATCCAGGGTGGTCGTGGCACGAACGGCTCGCAGTTCTTCATCACCACCGTGGCCACCCCGTGGCTGCAGGGCAAGCACACCATCTTCGGTGTGGTCGCTGACGACGAGTCCCGTGCGGTCGTCGACGCGATCGAGGGCGTGCCGACCGACGGTCGCGACAAGCCCGTCGACGACGTCGTCATCGAGAGCATCGACGTCGAGGACGTCTGAACTCGGTGACCGACCAGGGCTCCGACCGGGCGAACTACTGCTACCGGCACCCCGACCGGCAGAGCTTCATCCTCTGCCAGCGGTGCGGACGGACGATCTGCACCGAGTGCCAGACGCCGGCCGCCGTGGGTGTGCACTGTCCGGAGTGCGTGCGTGAGCAGCGGGCGCAGTTCCAGTCGAACCGTCGCGCGTCCGGCGCACCGAGCAGCCTGACGGTCGCTCGGCGCCGGTTCGCGATGGTCGACCAGAAGGCGACCGTGGTGATCATCGCCGTCTCCGTCGTCATCTGGTTGGTGAACCTGCTCTCCGGCGGCCTCGTCAACCAGTGGTTGGCCTACTGGACGCCGCTGGTGGGCACGCAGCCGTGGCGCCTCGTCACCGGCCTGTTCGTGCACTCCTCGTTCCTGCACATCGCCTTCAACATGCTCGCGGTGTTCATCTTCGGGCGGATGCTCGAGAACCTGCTCGGCACGTGGCGCTTCCTGGCGCTGTACTTCCTGGCCGGGCTCGGTGGCGACCTCGCCGTCTCCCTGTTGACGCCGGGGACGCCGGTGGTCGGAGCCTCGGGCGCGATCTTCGGGCTGTTCGCGGCGTTCTTCGTGATCCAGCGGAGCCTCGGCAACAACGCCGTGCAGCTCCTGGTCATCATGGGTCTGAACCTGCTGCTCGGGTTCCTGCCCGGGGCGAACATCTCCTGGCAGGCGCACGTCGGCGGGATCGTCCTCGGGTTCGTCACGGGGTTCGTGTTCTCGAAGACCCGGAACATCCGGCAGCGACGGCTGCAGATCGGCCTGCTCGTGGCCGAGGCGGTGGTCCTCGTCGCCGGCATCGGTGCCGCATACCTCACCGTCGGCGGCTACGTGATCGGCTGATCGGCCGCACGGCTCCTCGAACGCCCCGCTCCACCACTCGGTGGAGCGGGGCGTTCGTTCGTTCTCCACACCTCGGGCGCGAGTTCTCCACAACTGGGGACAACTCGGTGAGTTACACCGGTGTGATTATCCCCACTGTGGACTCCGCTGTGGATAACTCGGGGGCCGGGATGTGGATGGCCGTGTGGAATGTGTGGAGAACTGTGGACAAGCGGCCGTCCTGGTGTGGACGAGCGCGAATCCGTGACCGCGGCCCTGTGGAGAGCGCGATCGAGGCCCGGAACGACGACGCCCGCCGTACCGAGGGGTACGACGGGCGTGTGGAGGTGGGGGCGTGGTCAGCGCCACCGGGTGGTCATGAGGAAGCCGACGAACATGATGCCGAAGCCGATGAGGATGTTCCAGGAACCGAGGGTCGGCACCGGCAGGGTCGTGTTCGAGATGTAGAAGACGATCACCCACGCGAGGCCGACGAGCATGAAGCCGAACATGACCGGCTTGAACCACACGGGGTTGGGCTGGTCACCCGCCGTGTCGACCGAGTCGGCTCGGGTCCTCCGGGCGGGCTTGGTGCGGTCCTTGTCCTTGGCCATGGCCGGTATCCTACCGTGACCGCGTGTGTGGGAAGACCCTCAGGAGCCTGCGCACATCCCCCACGAGTACGGTGATCCGACCATGACCAAGATCCTCGTCATCGACAACTACGACAGCTTCGTCTACACGCTGAACGGGTACGTGCAGCAGCTCGGCGCCGAGACCGACGTCGTGCGCAACGACGCCTTCGCCGAGGACGAGATCGCCGAGCGCATCGCCGACTACGACGGCGTGCTGCTCTCCCCGGGTCCCGGCACACCCGCAGACGCCGGGCTGTCGATCCCGACCGTGCACGCCGCGATGGCGGTGGAGAAGCCCCTGCTGGGGGTCTGCCTCGGGCACCAGGCCATCGCCGAGGCCCTCGGGGCGACGGTGACGCACGCCGAGGAGCTCATGCACGGCAAGACGTCGCAGGTCGACCACGACGACAGCGTGCTGTTCACGGGCGTGCCGCACCCCTTCACGGCGACCCGCTACCACTCGCTCGCGATCGTCGACGGCACCGTGCCCGACGAGCTCACCGTGACCGCCCGGACCGGCGGCGGCGTCATCATGGGCGTCGAGCACCGGGACCACCCGCTCTACGGGGTCCAGTTCCACCCCGAGTCGGTCCTCACCGAGGGCGGCTACCGCATGGTCGGCAACTGGCTCGAGACCACCGGTCTCGAGGGTGCCGCGGAGCGGGCGGCCGCGCTCAACCCGCTGATCGCCGAGCACCGCGCCTGAGCGCACCGACCGCCTGCGACAGCAGCGCGTCCGGGGCGCGACGATCGCGCGGGAGGTGCACGGCGGGGGACGGTACCGGCTGACCACGCCGGACCGGCGGGGCGGGCGCGAGCCGTGCCTCCCGGCCGGACCGAGCGGTCGCGACAGCGTGCGCGGACTACTGCCCGTCGCCGCCCTGGTCGCCGCCGCCCTGGCCGCCGTCACCCTGACCACCGTTGCCCTGGCCGCCGTCCTGCGCGGGTGCGGACGGCTGCTGCGACGGCTGCCGCACCGGGGCGGCGCAGTAGGTGAGGACGACCGTGCTGCCCTGGGCGATGTCGCCCTCCGGGGCGCTCTGCTGCGTCACCGTGTTGCCCGTGCAGGTGTAGGTCGGGGACGCCTGCACGTCGAGCCCGAGGTTCGCGAGCGTCGTGTTCGCCGCCGAGATAGGCTGCTGCGTGACGTTCGGCAGCCGGACCTTGCCGTTCGACACCGTCAGGTTGACGACGGAGCCCTTCTCGAGCTGCGTGCTGCTCGCCGGGTCGGTGCTCATGACCGTGCCCTCCGGCACGTCCGGTGAGTAGTCGGAGTTGATCGCGCCGACCTCGAAGCCGGCCGCCTCGAGTGCCTGCTGGGCCGCGTCCTGGCTCTGCTTCGCCACGTCGGGCACGGCGACCTGCTCCGGTCCGAGCGACACCACCACCCGGATGCTCTGGTTGCGGGCCACGTTGGTGCCGGAGCCGGGCTCCGTGCGGATCACGGTGTCCTTCGCGACGTCGTCGGAGTTCTCACCGACCTCCACGGCGCCGAGGTCGCGCTTCTCGAGCTCGCCGCGCGCGGAGTCCCACGTGGCACCGACGACGTTCGGCACCGACACGGACGACGACACGGGGGCCTTGCCCGGCTGGAGGTTGGCGACGAAGAAGACGACGCCGGCGATGACCGCGGCGGTGAGGATGATGCCGAGCCAGATCCACGCGACCGGCGGACGGTTCTGCGTGCGCTGCGGACGGTGTTCCGCGGTGTCGTCGTCGAGCTCGCGGAAGGCGACGGCCGGGTTCGACGTCGTGCGCGGGTTGACGCCGAACAGCATGGTCGAGGCGTCGTGCGCGGCGTTCTGCTGGAGCGTCCGCGTCGAGACCGGGACCCGACCAGCGGCGGCCTGCTGCAGGTCGGTCCGGAACTCGGCGGCGTTCTGGAACCGCCGGGTGCGGTCCTTCACCATGGCGTGGAGGGTCACGGCGTCGAGTGCCGGCGACACTTCCGGCGAGAGGGTCGACGGGGCGACCGGCTGCTCGCTGACGTGCTGGTAGGCGACGGCGACCGGCGAGTCGCCGGTGAACGGCGGTCGGCCGGTCAGGAGCTCGAAGAGCACCACGCCCGTGGAGTAGAGGTCCGTCCGGGCATCGACGGTCTCGCCGCGCGCCTGCTCCGGGGAGAAGTACGACGCGGTGCCGAGGATCGACGTCGTCTGCGCGACCGTGGCGGAGGTGTCGGTGATCGCCCGCGCGATGCCGAAGTCCATGACCTTGACCTGGCCGCTGTGCGTCACCATGACGTTCGCGGGCTTGATGTCGCGGTGCACGACGCCGGCGCGGTGCGAGTACTCGAGGGCGGTGAGGATGCCCTCGGTGATGCGGACCGCCTCGGCCGGGGCGAGCGGGCCGTCGTCGAGGACGTCGGACAGCGCGCGGCCGTCGACGTGCTCCATGACGATGTAGGGCACCTGCACCTCGGCGCCGGAGGGCTCGGTGACCGTCTCCTCGCCGGCGTCGTAGACGCGGACGATGGTCGGGTGCGCCATGCGGGCGGCGGCCTGTGCCTCCTGCCGGAAGCGGATCCGGAAGGCGGGGTCGTTCGCCAGACTCGGCTTGAGGAGCTTGACGGCGACCTTGCGTCCGAGCCGGGTGTCCGTGCCCACGTGCACCGTTGCCATGCCGCCGCGACCGATGACGTCACCGATCTCGTAGCGGTTCGCGAGGAGCGTGATCCCCGCGGTCACACCTTCAGGCACGTACTCCTCCGAATGTCCGTCCGAGTCAGTGTACGGCAGCCCTCTCTGGTGGGAGGCTGACCACGGGGGCCGCCGACGAACCGTTACACAACGGTGTCGACAGCCCCCGTTCGGGTGTCGCTCAGTTCGAGTCCTGCGGACCGCTGCTCGGGTTCGTGCCGTCGGACGGGTCCTGCGTCGGTTCGGCCGAGGCCTCCCACGTCGCGGTCGCCGAGTCGGAGTTCTCCGAGGCGGCGAGCGTGCCACCGGACTGGCTCGTGCAGGTCACGTTGTACGCGAAGACGACCTGGTCGCCCGCGGCGTCCGCCTGGATCGTGACCGCGGTCGACGAGGTGTCGCCGGAGGTCGCGCCCGAGGCGTCCTTGCCGTTCGACACGGTCCACGTGTACTTCGACACCGAGTAGCCGTCCGGGCACGTCGCCGCGGACCAGCTGAAGGTGACCTGACCGGTCTCCGACACGGTGCCGGCGTCCGGGGTGTTCGGCTTGTTGGCCGTCGGCGGGGTCGTGTACTGCGTGATCGTGACGAGTGCGCCCTTGGTCACGCTCCCCGTCGGGGTGAGGTCGGCCACCGTGTTCGCCTGGTCGGCGGACGGTGCCGGGCTGCCGTCCTGCACGGTCACCTCGAAGCCGAGACCGCGGAGCGCCGACGCGGCGTCGTCGGTGGCGCGGCCGACGTAGTCGCTCTTGTTCAGGAACAGGCGCGACGCCGTGGGCGTGGCGCTCGGCGTCTGGCTCGGCGGCGGGGTGGTCCGGGTGGGTGCCGGCCGGGACGACGAGGCACTCGGGTCGGGCTGGCTCGAGCCACCGAGCGCGAACGCCGCGACGACCGCGCCGATGACGAGGAGGGCGACGATGCCGACGACCCACCAGATCCAGGCGCGCTTCTTCCGCGGTTCCTCGTCCTCGGGCCCGACGGGCGAGCCCGGGGTACCGGGCGGACCACCGACCGCGCCACCGGCCTGGGTGCCGATGAGCGCCGTCGCGGCGTCGTTGCCGGCGCCCTGCGGCGGGTTGAACGCGACCGTGCCGTCGCCGCCGATCGCGGGGACCGCCACGGTGGCCGCCGCGACGTCGCCCCGGCGCAGGGCCTGGGCCGCGCGGGCGAGGTTCGCCGCGGTGGCGGGCCGGTCGGCCGGCTTCTTCGCGATGCAGGAGAGCACGAGCGCGGAGACCGGCTCGGGCACGTCGCCGGGCAGCGCGGGCGGCTGCTCGTTGATGTGCGCCATCGCGATCGCGACCTGCGACTCCCCGGTGAAGGGGCGACGGCCGGCCAGCGCCTCGTACGCGACGATGCCCAGCGAGTAGATGTCCGTGGACGGCGAGGCGGGGTGGCCGCTCGCCTGTTCCGGCGACAGGTACTGCACGGTGCCCATGACCTGACCGGTGGCCGTCAGCGGCACCTGGTCGGCGATGCGGGCGATGCCGAAGTCGGTGATCTTCACCCGACCGTCGGGCGTGATGAGCAGGTTGCCGGGCTTGATGTCGCGGTGCACCAGGCCGACCGCGTGCGCGGCCTGCAGCGCGTTCGCGGTCTGCGCGACGATGTCCAGCACCTTGTCGACCGGCAGCGTGTGCTCCCGCTCGATCATGGTCGACAGTGCCTCGCCCGGGACGAGCTCCATCACGAGGTAGGCGCTGCCGTCCTCCTCGCCGTAGTCGAAGACGTTGGCGATGCCCTCGTGGTTGACGAGGGCGGCGTGCCGGGCCTCGGCGCGGAAGCGCTCGAGGAAGCCCGGGTCACCGAGGTACTCGTCCTTCAGGATCTTGAGTGCGACGGTCCGGCCGATGACGAGGTCGGTCGCCTGCCACACCTCGCCCATGCCGCCGATCGCGACCCGGGAGGAGAGCTGGTACCGCCCACCGAAGGTGAGTCCGCTGGTGGGTCTCATTTGTTCAGCACCGCCTCCATGACCTTCTTCGCGACCGGAGCCGCGACCGTGTTGCCGACGCCGGACTGCCCGAGCCCGCCGCCGTTCCCGACGACGACCGCGACGGCCACCTCGGGGTTCTTCGCCGGGGCGAACCCCGTGAACCAGAGCGTGTACGGGTCACCCGTACCGCCTTCCGCCGTCCCGGTCTTCCCGGCGACGTCGACACCGTCGATCCTGGCATTCGTGCCGGTCCCGCTGCTGACGACGCTCTGCATCGCCTCGGTCAGGTCGGCTGCCTCGGAGCCGGACAACGGATCGCTGTACTGCTTCGGCGAGAAGGACTGGACGGTCTTCAGGTCGCTGGTCGTGACCGAGTCGACGAGCGTCGGCTGCATGACCTTGCCACCGTTGGCGATCCCCGCCGAGACCATCGCCATCTGCAGCGGCGAGACGCGGACGCTGGCCTGGCCGAAGGCGCTCAGCATGAGCTGGGCGGTCGAGTCGACGTCGGGGTACTGGCTCGCGGTCGCGCGCATCGGGACCTCGATCGCGTCACCGAAGCCGTACTCGTCCGCGACGGACTTGATGGCGTCGTAGCCGAGCTTCTGGCCGAGCTCCGCGAAGGGGATGTTGCACGAGTTCTGGATCGCCGTGCGCAGCTTGACCGTGTCGCCACCGCCGCAGGAGCCGCCCTCGGCGTTGTTGATGTACGACGAGGTGCCCGGCAGCTGCAGGCGTGACGGGTTCGGGAACTCGGAGTCGAGGTCGTACTTGCCGTCCTTGAGGGCCGCGGACGCCACGATGAGCTTGAAGACCGATCCGGGCGTGTACAGGTCGCCGCCGATCGCGCGGTTCTGGAGCGGCGTCGGGGTCTGCTGGAGCAGGGCGTCGTACTGCGCCTTGACCTCGGCGGTGTCGTGCGAGGTGAGCGCGTTCGGGTCGTAGTCGGGCTTCGACACCATCGCGAGGATCTTCCCCGTCGACGGCTCGATGGCGACGACCGCGCCCGTGTTCGTGCCGAGCGCGTCGTACGCCGCCCGCTGCACGTCGGGGTCGATCGTCAGGTTGACGTTGTCGCCCTGGACGTCCTGTCCGGTCAGGATGGCGTTGAGGTTCTGGAAGAACGACGCGTCCGAGTTGCCGGAGAGCACGGCGTTCTCGGCGCTCTCGATGCCGGCGTTGCCCTGACCGATCGTGAAGTACCCGGTGACGGCCGAGTACAGCCCGCCGTTCGTGTACTCGCGCTGGTACTGGTACTGGTCGTCCGAGGGGGTCGACTCGGCGATCGGGCTGCCGTCGACCAGGATCGCGCCGCGCTTGGTCGAGTAGCTGTCGAGGATCGTGCGCGAGTTCCGTGAGTCGGCGCGCAGCGAGTCGGCGGCGAAGAACTGGATGGACGTGGTCGACACGAAGAGCGCGACGAACATGAGCACGATGACGGTCGACACGCCGCGGAGCTGTCGGTTCACCGGGTGCGCTCCTTCCTGGACGATCCGCGACCGCGAGCGGCGGCCGGGATCGCGCCCTGCTGGACGCGTTGTTCGGCGGGGATCGCGTCGGTGAGGCGCAGCAGCATCGCGGCGATGATCCAGTTGGCGATGAGCGACGATCCACCCGCGGCCATGAACGGTGTCGTGAGACCCGTGACCGGGATGATCCGGGTGATGCCGCCGACGACGACGAAGACCTGCAGCGCGATGATGAAGCCGAAGCCGACGCCGAGGAGCTTGCCGAAGTCGTCCTGCGCCATGAACGCGACGCGCAGGCCCCGGGATGCCAGGACGATGAAGAGCGCGAGGATCGCGAAGACGCCGATGAGCCCGAGCTCCTCGCCGAGCGACGCGACGATGTAGTCCGCGTTGGCGACCGGGGTGATGTACGGACGCCCCTGCCCGAGGCCGGTCCCGGTGATGCCGCCGTTCGCGAAGCCGAACAGGCCCTGGACCAGCTGGTAGCTGCCCTGGGTCTGCCGGTCGAAGATCGTCTGGTCGAACGGGTCGAGCCACTGCTCGAACCGGCCCCGCACGTACACGAGGACCGACTGCGCGACGAGGGCGCCGCCGACGAAGAGGCCGAGGCCGATCACGACCCAGCCGAGCCGGGCCGTGGCGACGTAGATCATCACGAGGAAGAGCCCGAAGTAGAGCAGCGCCGTGCCGAGGTCGCGCTGGAACACGAGGACGGCCATCGCGGCGGCCCACATGACGAGGATCGGGCCGAGGTCGCGCGCTCGGGGGAACGTCATCCCGGCGAACTTCTTGCCCACGATCGACAGCGAGTCGCGCGCGGTCACGAGGTACCCGGCGAAGAACAGCGCCATGGTGATCTTCGCGAGCTCGCCCGGCTGGAACGAGAAGGGGCCGATCCGGATCCAGACGCGCGCACCGCCGACGTTCGACCCGATGCCCGGCAGCATCGGCAGGAGGAGCAGCGCGATGGTGGCGGCCATGAAGATGTAGCGGTACCGCTGCAGGAAGCGGTGGTTCCGCACGGCCAGGAGCGTGATCGTCGCCAGGACCATGGCGAGCATCGTCCAGACGATCTGCTTGACGCCGATCGCGTCCCAGCCGGTCAGGCCGTTGTGCACGTCGATGCGGTAGATCTCGGCGATGCCGATGCCGTTGAGCACGAGCGCGATCGGCAGGACGAACGGGTCCGCGTTCTTGGCGACGACCCGGAGCACCACGTGCATGACGAGCGCGAGTCCGAGGATGCCGCCGCCGACCCACAGCACGCCGGTGTCGAACAGGCGTCCCTTGGTGCCGAGCTGCACGAGCACCATCGCGCCGGCGCAGATGCCACAGGCGATGACGAGCAGCACGAGCTCGAGGTTCCGGGCGCGGGCGGGCTCGCGCAGCTTGATCGTGATCGCCTGCGTGAACGACTGCGCGGTCGCGGCGCTCACCGGCGGGCTCCCGGGGACGCGGACGGCGAGGCGCTGCCCGACGGCGCGGCGGAGCGGGACGGCGTCGGCGTGGGTGACGACGATCCACCGTCCCCACCGGTGCCGGCCTGGTCCTGCCCGGTCTCGGCGGCCTTGCGCAGGCGGTCGACGATGTCGCGCGCGTCGGACAGGGACTGCGCGTTGATCGTCGAGCGGACGTTCTCCCGCGTGTAGTCGGGCAGCGACGAGACGGTGACGTCGGTGTCCTCGTACACGTCGGAGAGGGCGATCGGACCGATCGACTGCTGCACGCCGCGGTAGATCGCGACGGTGCCGCGGTCGGTCCCGACGTAGTAGTGCGCCTGGGTGATCCGCCAGCCGAGCCAGACGGCGCCGACGAGGGCGGCGACGGCGACCACGAGGGCGATCGTCCACGCGATCCGGCGACGGATCCGACGCCGGCGGTCCTCGGCGATGAGCTCGGCGAAGAACTGGTCGGACTCCGGCTCGAAGTGCGAGTCCTCGGGGGCGGTGGAGACCTTGAGCGGGTGGAGCAGGATCGTGGGGAGGCGGATCGGCTTGCGGCCGGTCGACGCCTCGAACGTGAGCGGAGCGGCCGCGGACCCGACGGTCGTCGCGGCGTCGTCGTCGTCCTCGGGCTCGGTGTCGGTGACGTCCATCACGACGACGGTGACGTTGTCCGGGGCGCCGTGGTCGAGCGTCTCCTTGACGAGTCGCTGCGTCACCTGGTTGGCGTCCATCGTGGACGCCAGCGCGTGCCGGATCCGCTCCTCGGCCAGGTACGACGACAGACCGTCCGAGCAGAGCAGCCAGCGGTCCCCGGTCTGGATGTCCATGACGGCCGTGTCGACCTCGGGCGCGGCGTCGACGTCGCCGAGCACGCGCATGAGCACCGACCGGCGCGGGTGCACGGCCGCCTCCTCCGGCGTGATCCGGCCGCTGTCGACCAGCCGCTGGACGAACGTGTGGTCCGACGTGATCTGCTGCAGCTCGCCGTCACGCATCCGGTAGATGCGCGAGTCGCCGATGTGGGCGATGGCGATCTGCTCGCCGACGCGGATGAGGGCGGACACCGTGGTGCCCATGCCGGTGAGCTCCTGGTGCTCGAAGACCGTCTCGGTGACGAGCTGGTTCGCGGCGATGAGCGCGGACTGCAGGGCGAACTCGGCGTCGTGCGCGGAGGGGAACTCGCGGTCGACCTCGCGGATCCGGCGGATGGCGATCGCCGAGGCGACGTCGCCACCGGCGTGCCCGCCCATGCCGTCGGCGACGGCGAACAGGTGCGTGCCGGCGTACCCGGAGTCCTGGTTGTTGGAGCGGATGCGCCCCACGTGGGACACAGCGGCGCTCAGCGTGCGAGCCGTCATGTCCCGGTTACCGCCGCAGCTCGAACGTCGTCGTCCCGATCGTGATCGGCGTCCGTTCCGCGACGTGCACGGGAGCGGTCACCTTCTGACCGTCGACGAACGTGCCGTTCGTGGACTCGAGGTCGGACAGGACCCAGCCGTCGGCCCGGAGGTCGAGGCGGGCGTGGTTGGTCGAGGTGTAGTCGTCACGGATGACGACGTTCGACTCGCTGGAGCGCCCTATGGTGATGGGGCCGCCGCCGAGGGGCATCTCGAGGCCCTCGCGCGAGCCCTCGGTGATGACGAGCCGCGTGGGCGTGCCCGTGGCGGACGGACGCTGCTGTCCGCCGGCGGGCTGGCCGATGATCTCGGTGAACGCACCCGCCCCGGCGGGAGCCGCGGCGGCCGCTGCCGGCACCGTCGGGGTCGTCGGACCGGACGCGCCGGCCTTCGGATCGGTCGGGACGGTGCGGACGCGTTGGCCGAACAGGTCGCTCCGCAGCGCGAAGACGATCACGAAGACGAACAGCCACAGCACCGCGAGGAAGGCGAAGCGCAGGACGAGCAGGGTCAGGCCTGTGGTCATCGAGCACCTCCGTCGCTCTCGGGGATCACCCGGAACACCATACGGGTACGACCGATCTCGATGGTCGAGTCCGGCTCGACGATGGCCTGCTCGAAGCGCTGCCCGTCGAGCTTCGACCCGTTCGTGGACCCGAGGTCGTTCGCCTGGGCGTGCTCGCCGTCCCAGATGACCTCGACGTGCTTCCGGCTCGTCCCGGTGTCCGCGACGGTGATGTCGGCGTCGGTCCCGCGCCCGATCACGGTGCGGCCGCGTCGGAGCCGGTGGCGCTGCGATCCGATGTCGAGCACGGCGATCCAGGCGACGTCGCGCTGCACGGTCGAGGCGTCGATCTCGAGGAGACCGGTCGAGAGCGTGCCGTCCTGCTGCAGCCGGATCGAGACCGGGCCGGAGAACGAGTAGTTCTGCGCGACGGCGTGCTGCTGCACCATCTGCGTCAGTTCGTCGATGAGCGGCTGGCCGACGTCGTGCATGCGCGAGTGGTCCGGCGGGGCGAGCCGCACGGTGAACTCGTTGGGCACGAGGATCCGCTCGCGGGAGACCACGGCCGCCTTCGTGTCGAGCTCGCGGCGCAGGGCGCTCGAGATCTCCACGGGCTGCACGCCGGAGCGGAAGGTCTTCGCGAACGCGCCGTTCACGGCGCGCTCCAACCCACGCTCGAAGCTGTCCAAGAGGCCCATGTGTCTTCCCGGTCGTCGGTCAGGGACCCCTGCATGGTAGTGGCTGGCGCTCCTGCTCGTCTGTGCGTGGTCACGGGCACCGTCCGCCGCGTGCTAGTGTTGCCGGGCTGGCGCGAGTGGCGGAATTGGTAGACGCGCACGGTTCAGGTCCGTGTGCTGGAAACGGCGTGGGGGTTCAAGTCCCCCCTCGCGCACCAGGTGAGGAACGGCCCCCGGGAGGAATCCCGGGGGCCGTTCCGCGTTCCCGCCCGGTCGTGTCGACCCGGAAGACCCGGCCTGGAGGCTCGCCCCGCCCCCGACTCGTCGGTCACCCGGTCGGTCGGCACGGTCCGGCGCACGGCCGGGTCGAGCGGAGCGCTCGGTGCCCGGGCAACGGGGTCGACACCCGGACGGGGCATCCCGGGTCGGGGGGTTGACCACCCCGCGGAGCGTTGCGCACACTGATCGGCGTCGCTCCGGGTCCGTCCGGTGCTCGTGCCCCAGGAGGACCATCGTGCGGACGCCGTCCGTGACCGCTGCCGCGGTCGCCCTCTCGACCGTGCTCGTCGCGATCGTCTCCACGTCCGTCGGGGTCGCGCCCGCCGAGGCCGCGTCGACGTGCAGCGGTGACCGTATCACCGTCCGCGACCTCGGCCGCGGGTGCGCCGTCGAGCGCGGCACGGTCACGCTGCCGGACGGCCGCCGCTTCGTGGTGCCGTCGCCCGGCACGACCGTGTCGGCGCTCCCGGTCGCGGCCGCGGGCGCGGTCGACCCCGGGGACGTGTCGATCACGAACACGGGTCGCTCGGGCGTCGCGGTGGCGGTCGAGGGCGAGTGGTCCGGTGCGCCGGCGGCGATCCGGAAGGTCCGGAGCCTGCACGAGCGGCTGACCGCCGGGGGTACGACCGCGCACCCGATGGCAGCGACCGCGACGAAGCCCGCTCCCGCGTCGAGCTGCACGAACCGGACGTACGCGCTGCTCGGGTACCGGTGGACGACGCCCGTCCGCTGGTCGTCGAACCCGTCCGGGGCCCGGGCGACGGACGCCGCGGCGCTCAGGGCGGCCGCGAACGCCTGGACCGGGACCCTGAAGACCTGCGGTCGGACCATCACCTCCGGTGCCGCGAACACGTACCTCGGTACGACCACGCAGGCTCCGGCCGTCACGGCGAACGGCGGGTGCGGTTCGCCGAGCGGTGCGAGCGTCACCGGGTGGGGGTCGCTGCGCTCGGGCACCCTCGCCACCACGTGCGTGTGGTCGCGTTCCGGTGTCGCGGTCGAGATGGACCAGCGGTACACGACCTCGTACGCGTGGTCGTCGTCGGCGACGTGCTCCGGCGCGAGGTTCGACCTGCGCGGCGTCGCGACGCACGAGTGGGGGCACGCCTACGGGCTCGGCCACACGGCGCAGGCGTCCGGGCTCGTCATGAAGCCCGCGTCGTCGCAGTGCGACCTGGCGCAGCGCACCCTCGGGCTCGGCGACGCCCTGGGGATCGACGCCGCGAGCTGACCTCAGGCGGGGGCCGGTCCGTCCTCGCGGGCGCCGGCCAGCCCGTGGTCGTGCGCGTAGACGACGAGCTGCACCCGGTCGCGCAGCGCGAGCTTGCCGAGGATGCTCGAGATCTGCGTCTTCACGGTCGACTCGGTGACGAACTCCCGGGCGGCGATCTCCGCGTTGGAGAGCCCTCGGGAGGCCCATCCGAACACGATGCGCTCCCGGTCCGTCAGCGTCTGGAAGGCCTCGGGCTGCGGGGCCGGTGCCCGGTCGACGTCCGCGCCGAACAGCTGCGACAGGTCGTTCGGCGCGATCACCGAGCTGCCCTCGTGGACGGCCCGCACCGCCGCGAACAGGAACGGCGGGGTGGTGTCCTTGAGCAGGAAGCCGCTCGCGCCGAGGCGGATCGCCGTCGCCGCCGCCGGGTCCAGGCCGAAGGTGGTGAGCACCACCACACGGGGGAGCGGTCCCTCGACCTCGCCGGAGAAGAGCCGACGCACGGTCTCCACCCCGTCGACGCCCGCCATCCGCATGTCGAGCAGGACCACGTCGGGGTGGAGCTCGCGGACGCGGTCGAGTGCCTCGGCGCCGTCGGAGGCCTCGCCGACCACCTCCATGTCGGGCTGTGCGTCGAGCACGACGCGCAGCCCGGCGCGGAAGAGCGCCTGGTCGTCGGTGAGCAGGATGCGGATCGGGTCGGTCATCGTGTCGTCCCCCCTCGGACGTCGAACGGGATGCGGGCGCGCGCGACGAACACGGCGTCCAGCACGGCGGCGTCGAACGACCCGCCGATCGTGGTCAGTCGGGTCTGCATGCCGGTCAGCCCGCGCCCGGAACCGCGGGTGCCGGCGACCGTCGGCTGCTCGCCGGTGACGGGGCGCGCGGCGAGTTCCTCGAGTCCGAGCTCACCGCCGACGGGCAGGGCGGCGGTCGGCACGGCGTTCTCCACCTCGAGCACGAGGTCGGCCGAGCGCCAGGTCTCGCGGACCTCGACGGAGCCGCCGGGCACCCCGTGGCGCAGCGCGTTCGTGAGCATCTCCTGCAGGACCCGCCGTGCCGCCGTGCCGTGCACCGCGCCGAGGGGCCGGGCGACACCGCGGACGGCGTGCTCGACGTCGACGCCGGCCTCGCGGATGCCGCGGACGATCTCGTCGAAGGACGTCGGGTCCGCTGCGGCCTCGGACCCGTCGATGTGCCCGAGCACCTGCCGGACCTCGACGAGGGAGCTGCGGGCGGTGCTCGCGATGGTGGCGCTGACCTCGCGGATGCGGGCCTCGTCGTCGAGGAACGGCACCGAGTCGGCCTGCGCGATGATGACCGCGAGCGAGTGCCCCACGACGTCGTGGACGTCACGGGCGATGTCGGCGCGGATGCGTTCGGCCTCGGCCTCGTCGACCGCGCGGGTGGCGACGGCCTCGGCCCGGTTCGCCACGGCCTCGGCGCGGCTCGCGGCCGCCTCGGCCTCGGCACGCCGTGCGGCCTCGGCGACCTGCGAGCGGACGGCCCGCCCGGCGAGTCCGCCGGCCCACACGGAGAGCAGGACGAGCGACGGGGCCGCGAGGACGAGGGCGACCTGGTCACTCGGCCCGTTCAGCAGCAGGGCGTAGCGGTAACCGGTCGTGGAGAGGTACATGGATGCCGAGACCCCGGCGACCACGGCGAGCATGCCGGCGACCACGGCCTCGGTCCGGGTGCCGAGGACGGCGGCGGTGCCGATCACCACGGCGATGGCGAGGTCGACGAGGGAGGGGCGCTCGCCGCCCGTGACCTGCACGGCCCCGAGGACGACCGTCATCACCATCGCGCCGCTCGGCGTCAGGCGGCGCAGGGCGATCGCGGCGCACGCGGCGACGACCGCGAGCAGGCTCGCGCGCTCGAGCTCGAGCTCGATCGGCGCGGTGAAGAGCAGCGCGGCGAGTGCGGCCCAGACGAGGTCGGCGACGATCGACCGGGTCCGCATCGGCCGGAGGAACGTGCGCCGGTCCGTCACGGCTCGATCATCGCACGCCGGCCGCGCGGACACCGGCTCACGGGACGGGCGACATCGCGACGAGCGCGACGGCGGTCACCACGACGATGGCGGCACAGGTGGCGAGGGTGGCGATCACGTGCTTGGTCGAACTCTCCATGCCACCGAGCCTCGCCGACCGCCCGGTACAGGGCATCGGGCGGAGGGACGAAGGCCGTCGTCCTGCAGGACGAAGCGAGCAGGGCTCGTGACCTGCCACGCGTCGGACGGGAGGCCCGTGGCGGCCGCACCGCGCGCCTCCCGTCCGGCACGGCGTCCCGTCAGATCGGTGCCCCGTCAGATCGTGAGCTGCCCGAGCACGCGGTGCGCGATCGACACGGACTCGCCGCTCACCGCGGACCGCGGCGAGGCGAGGAACGCGACCAGGTCCGCGATCTGCTGCGGGCTGGACTCCCCACCGGCGCCCCGCTGCACCTCGGCGGCCGGCTCGTCCGTCACGGAGCCGGGGTTCACGACGTTGACGGCGACGCCCGTGCCGGCCACCTGGTCGGCGAGGTTCTTCGCGATGATGCTCGTCGCCGCGTTCCGGAGCGACGTCGTGACGTTCCCGGCGAGGTAGGCGTTCTGCCCGCTGATCACCACCACGCGCCCGGACCCGGCCGCGCGCTGGTGCGGCAGCACCGCGTTCGCGACCCGCAGGAAGCCGAGGGCCTTGCCGTCGATCGCCGCCGCGACCTGCTCCGGGTCCGACGCGCGCTCGGGGTCGAGGGTGCCGGCCGCCGGCGCCGCGGTCACGACGAGGACGTCGATGCGGCCGTGCTGCTCGAGCACCCGGGCGACGGCCGCGTCGACCGACTCCTGCGAGGCGGTGTCCATCGCGACGGCGTCGTCGCCGTCCACGCTCCGGGAGGCGACCACCACCCGCGCGCCCTCCCGACGGAGGGTCTCGGCGACGGCGGCGCCGATGTACCCCCGTCCGCCGACGACGAGGGCGACACGGTCACGCAGTTCGAGGTCCATGCCGCACACCGTAGGCCGATCCGGCAGCGGCGGTCCGCGCGATCCGGCCATCGATCCCGCGCCATCCGTCCAGCCCGGACGGGCACCCAGACGGCCGCGCGGACCGTTGGCACCGACGACCCGACCGCCAGCGAAGCAGGAGAACGCGATGTACTTCCACAAGCAGGAACTCCAGTTCAAGTCGACCCCGGACAAGCCGGACGCCGTGTACGCACGCAAGCTGCAGGAGGTGCTCGGCGGTCAGTACGGCGAGATCTCCGTCGCGATGCAGTACCAGTTCCAGGCGTGGAACATGCACATGCCCGGCAAGTACCGCGACATGGTCTTCGGCATCGGTGCCGAGGAGATGGGCCACGTCGAGATGCTCGCGACGATGATCGCGCAGCTGCTCGAGAAGAGCCCCCTCGGCATCACGGAGGACGCCGTGCAGGACGACCCCACGGTCGCCGCGGTCGTCGGGGGCACCGACATCCAGCAGGGCATCGTCGCCGGCGCGGGCGCGCGCCCCGTCGACAGCAACGGCAACCCCTGGCAGGGCAGCTACATCACCGCGAGCGGCAACCTGCTCGCCGACTTCACGGCGAACGCCAACGCCGAGATGCAGGGCCGCGTCCAGGTCGCCCGGCTGTACCACATGACCGACGACCACGGCGTGCGGGACCTGCTCTCGTTCCTCCTGGCCCGCGACACGATGCACCAGAACATGTGGGCCACGGCCGCCGCCGAGCTGCGCGAGAAGGGGATCGAGGACTTCCCCGTCCCGAACAAGTTCCCGCAGGCGAAGGAGCACACGGAGTTCAGCTACCAGTACCTGAACTTCTCGGACGGGAAGCAGGCCGGTGACGGTCCGTGGGCGAGCGGTCCGTCGTTCGACGGCAAGGGCGAGTACTCGTACCACGACGGCCCCACCTCGTCGGTGCCGATGCCGCCGCCCACGCACCCGGACGTGCGGTTCTACGGCACGACCGAGCTGCCGAACGTGGTCGAGAAGACGGCCGGCCTGGTGCAGGACAAGCTGAACAAGGAGTGACGGTCACCCGGGTCGCCCGACGGGATCGTCCGGCGCGACCCGACGGCGGACGGGAGGCCCGGTGCGAGCGTGCACCGGGCCTCCCGTCCGTCAGGTGGTCACTGCTCCGCGCCCACGGTCGCCAGGGCGGCCCTGTCGTCGTCCGCGACCGGTCGCGGCGGCTCGAAGATGCCGGACCACATCCGCGTCGCGCTCCACAGAACGATGAGCGCGACCGTCCCGGCGGCCGCCGCGAGCCACGGCACGACCGGGATCTCCGACCAGGCGTCCGGCGCGACGAGCCAGGTGAGGAAGCTGCCCGTCGTGCTGCCGGCCGCGCCGAGGAGGACCGCGGTCCGGCGGTCGAGGCTCGTCACGACGAGGGCCGCCGTGACGACCGCGACGGCGAGGAGCGCGTTGATGAAGGTCGTCACCACGCCCCCGCCTACTGCTCGGCGGTGCCGACCGCGAGCTGCTGGGCGCCGCCACCGGTGGTGACGTCGATCCGGCGGGGCTTCGCCGACTCCTTGACCGGGATCGTCACGCTCAGCACGCCGTTGTCGTACGCGGCGGTGATGCGTGCGGTGTCGAGGTGGTCGCCGAGCGTCAGCTGCCGGACGAACGTGCCGGGCTGGCGTTCGCGGGTGAGCCACTGCGAGCCCTCCGGAGCACCGAGGGTGCGCTCCGCCCGGATGGTGAGCACGGAACCGTCGACGTCCACGTCGACCGAGCCCGGGTCGATGCCCGGCAGGTCGACGTCGAGGACGTAGTGGTCGCCCGTGCGGTACAGGTCCATCGGCATGGAGCGCGGAGCACCGGCTCCGGCCCCGAGCAGGGAGCCGGCGAGTCGGTCGAGCTCGCGGAACGGGTCGAACTGCATCGTCATCGAGATCAACTCCTTCGTGTCCTGGTTGAGTCCCCTCGACTCAACTGCGATCTGTTGTAGCACTCTCGCCTCAGGAGTGCCGAGAGACCGCTCGGAAGCAACTGGGAGTCAGGATGCGGGCGGCGGGGTGATCTCGCGGTGCAGGCGCTCGAGGGCGGGGAGGGCGGCGGCCAGCGCGGCGCGGTCGTCCGCGGACAGGCGACCCAGGGCGTCCACGAGGACGGTGGTCGCGGCCTCGTCGTAGGTGCGGAGTCGCTCGGTCGCGAGCGGGGTGAGGTGCACGGTGGCCCGCCGTCCGTCGCCGCCGACGAGCCGCCGTTCGACGAGGCCCGCCTGCTCCATCGACGACACGAGGTTGCTGACGGTCGAGCGCGCCAGGCCGAGGCGGGACGCCAGTGCCGACGGTGCGGAGCCGGCCTCGTCGGCCCCGAGCGCCCGCATGACCTCGACCTGGGCGTCCGGGATGTCGGGCAGGCCGGCGGCGACGCGCGAGGTCCGCAGGAGCGTCCGGCGGAACGGACCGATCCGGTCGCTCAGGCGCCGTGCGACCCGTGCCGTCTCGTCGCCGGTACCCCGCATGCTCGGCAGACTACCAGGCAGTTTCGTTCGCAACAAAACCACTTCGGGTGCACGCTGGGGACATGGACACCACCACCTCCGTCGAACACCCCGAACCGCCCCAGGACCTGACCGGCATCGTCGGCCACCGCTTCGTCTACACGTACGCCAACGGCTGGCAGTACGAGATGTACGTCAAGAACGCCACGACCATCGACTACCGCATCCACACCGGCCACGTCGGCGGTCGCTGGGTCAAGGACCAGACGGTCGACCTCGTCGCGCTGGCGCCCGGCGTCTACAAGGTCTCCTGGAACGAGCCGACCGGCACCAGCGTCGTCGTGAACGTCCTGCCCGAGCAGCGCGTCCTGCACGGCACCATCTTCTTCCCGCGCTGGATCGAGCTCGACGGGCAGAAGACCGTGCTCTTCCAGAACGACCACCTCGACGAGATGCAGCGGTTCCGCGACGAGGGACCGACCTACCCGATCTACGTGGTCCCCGAGTTCGCGCACATCACGCTGTTCGAGCACGTCGGCGAGGACGACGAGTCCGTGGTCGACACCGCGCCCGGCGACCTGCCGGCCGGGTGGGCGGACCGGACGAACTGATGGGTGGCGTGCCCCTGCGCGGGGTCGACCCCCGGACCACCGCGACGACCCTCGAGCACCGCGGGTCGACGATCCGCGGGTGGCAGTGGGAACCGCGGGACGGCGCCGCACCGGACGCCCCCGTCGTGCTGCTCGTCCACGGCTTCAGCGACAGCGCCCTCGGCGGCCACCAGCTGTTCGTGCAGACCGCACGGCACCTGGTCGCCCGGGGCGCGGTGGTCCGCAGCCACGACCGGCTCGGACAGGGCGCGAGCGACGGCGAGTTCGCCGACATCACCATCCGTGACGAGGTCGAGCAGGTCGTCGCGATGATCCACGCCGCCGACCGGGGGCAGGGCGTGCACGTCGTCGCGCACAGCCTCGGCGCGGTGGAGTCGGCGCTCGCCGCGGCCCGGGTGCCGGACGCGGTCCGCAGCCTGACGCTGTGGTCGCCGGCGGGCGTGGTCGTCGACGACATCACCGAGCAGGACGCGATCCAGGGCCAGCCCCTCGCCCCGGCGCGGGAGCAGGGGTGGTTCGACTTCGGTGGGATGGTGCTCGGCACGGCGTTCATCGCCGACGTCGAGGACGGTCTCGACGTGTACGCGCCCGTCGCCGACTACACCGGCCCGGCGGACGTCGTGCACGGCACCGAGGACGCGATCGTGCCGGTGTCGTACGGGCGCCGCTACGCCGAGCTCCTGCCGGGCGCCGTCCTGACGGTCGTCGAGGGAGCGGACCACGGGTGGTCGTCGGTGCCGTTCCGGCAGCGGCTGCTCGAGGTGCTCGACGCGCGGCTCGGCCTGGCCTGACGCGACCCTTCCGCCCCCGCTCCCGGAAGAGGCGGGGGCGCGGGCGGGGGTCAGCTCACCTGGCCGGAACGGGCGCCGGACCACAGGTCGACGTCGAGGACGCCGACCGAGTGCTCGTCGATCCGGCGGAGCTCGTCGTCGGTGAAGGACAGGTTCCCGAGCGCCGCGACGTTCTGCTCGAGCTGCTCGACGCGCGAGGCGCCGATCACGAGCGATGTCACCCGCTCGTCGCGGAGCGCCCACGCGAGCGCGAGCTGCGCGAGGCTCTGGCCGCGCTCGGACGCGATGTCGTTCAACGCCCGGAGGTGCTCGACGACCTCGTCCGTCAGGGTGCCGGCGTCGAGGGACTTGCCCGCCGCCGCGCGCGAGTCCGAGGGCACCCCGTCGAGGTACCGCCCCGTGAGCAGGCCCTGCGCGAGGGCGGTGAAGCCGATCACACCGAAGCCCAGGTCGCCGGCGGCGTCGAGGAGCCCCTCGGTCTCGATCCAGCGGTTGAGCATCGAGTACGAGGGCTGGTGGATGAGCAGCGGGGTCCCGAGGTCGCGGAGGATCGCGGCGGCCTGCCGGGAGCGCTCGGCGTCGTAGGACGAGATGCCGACGTACAGCGCCTTGCCCTGCTGCACGGCGGTGTGCAGCGCGCCCATCGTCTCCTCGAGCGGCGTCGAGGCGTCGAGGCGGTGCGAGTAGAAGACGTCGACGTAGTCGAGGCCCGTGCGCTGCAGGGACTGGTCGAGCGACGCGAGCACGTACTTGCGCGAGCCGCCGCCCTGACCGTACGGGCCGGGCCACATGTCCCACCCGGCCTTGGTCGACACCACCATCTCGTCGCGGTACGGCCGGAAGTCCTCGCGCATGAGCCGACCGAAGTTCAGCTCGGCCGCGCCGTAGGGCGGCCCGTAGTTGTTGGCGAGGTCGTGGTGCGTGATGCCGAGGTCGAAGGCGCGGCGGCTGATCGCGCGCTGCGTCTCGAACGGCTTGTCGTCCCCGAAGTTGTGCCAGTAGCCGAGCGAGAGCAGCGGCAGGTCGAGGCCCGAGCGGCCGGTCCGGCGGTAGGGCATGGAGTCGTAGCGGTCGTCCGCGGCGATGTAGGCCATGAGACCCATCCTGGCCCCGCCCCGTGGGGTGCTGCGCGAACCGTACAGAACGCGAAAGGTTCGTTGCGCTGATCGTTCGCGCCGTGAAACAGTTCTGCCGTCCGGGCCGGACGACACCGACGGACGCCACCGACGCAGGAAGGCGGGACCACGCATGCACAGCACCTACACCGGGATGCCGAGGACCGCACGACCCACCGTGACCTCCACGCGGGTGGGCCTGACCGACCCGGCCGTCATCGACGCCTACGTGTCCCGCCGGATCCACGACCCGGCGCTCCTGTCCGTGCGGACCGAACCGTCGTACGCTGACTTCTTCACGGCGCCCACCGCGTAGCCACCCGCTCCGACCGGATCCGCCCGACAGAGAGACCCGACCCGCAGATGCCACTGACCGTCGTCCGCCGCGAGCACGTGCACCTCTACGCCCGGGAGCCGCGGTCGCGTGCGGCCAAGGTCGCCGTGGACGCCCTGCTCCGGCTGCAGCACGCCGAGGAGCAGCAACTCGAGCAGGCCCGGACCGAGAGCGGTCTGACGAAGAACGAGTTCCTGACGGTCCGGTACATGCTGCAGGCGCACCGCGACGGGCGCGCGATGGGCCCGAAGGACCTCGCGGTGATGCTCAACGTGTCGAACGCCTCGGTCACGAAGATCGTCGACGGCCTGGTGGCGAAGGGGGACATCGTCCGCGTGCCGCACCCGACCGACCGGCGCGCACAGGTGCTCGAGCCGACGGTGCAGGCCGCCGAGAAGATCGACTCGTCCTACGCCCGGTTCCACGAGGCGGTCGTCGGCGTGATGGACCACCTGTCGAGCGAGGACAACGAGGTGCTCGCGCGGTGCCTCACGCAGATCACCGACGCGCTCGCCAGCGGTGCCCCGACCCCGGTCGACGAGTACACGGTCGACCCCGACGGCGCCGCGGAGCCCATCGACTCGTAGTGCCCCGGCGGGGGTGGCGCGACGAGGACGCCGCGACGAGGGCATCCCGACGAGGGTGGCGCGAAAACCTTCCAGCGGTAAGTTGGTAGGATGACGCACGAGGTCGACGACGACGCGACCCCGCCCCGGCGCGGCGGGTACCGCAAGGGCACCGAGCGTCGCGCCCAGATCCTCGACGAGATGATCCGGATGGTCGCCGCGCAGGGCGTGGACGCCTCGTCCCTCCGGTCGGTGGCCGACGCGCTCGGCATCACCCACGCCGCGCTCCGGCACTACTTCCCGAGCCGCGACGAACTCCTGCTCGCGGTCTACCGCGAACACGAGGTGCGCGAGCAGGACGCCCCCGACCGGATGCGGTCGGCGATCGGCGACATGCGCGAGAGCGCCTCGCGGAACCGCGAGGTGCCCGGGCTCGTGCAGCTGTACACGACCCTCGCGGCCGACGCGGTGCAGGAGGGGCACCCCGCGACGCGCGAGTTCATGCGGGAGCGCTTCACCCGGCTCCGCGCGGACCTGGTGGAGCTCATCGCAGCCGACCAGGCAGCCGGACGCATCCGGGCCGACCTCGACCCGGTCGACCTGGCGAGCCTCGGCATCGCCGCGTCCGACGGTCTGCAGGTCCAGTGGCTGCTCGACCCGGAGGCCGTCGACGGTGAACGCGTGCTCCGGCTGCTCGAGACGATCATCCCGCCCGCGGACGACTGAGCCCGGCAGACGCGGGTGGGTCGCGCGGTGGGGTGACCACTCGACGGACGGGAGGCGCGGTGCCGGGCCGCCCCGTGCCTCCCGTCCGTCGCATGGTGACGCCTACTGCGCCGGCGCACCGTCCGCGATGTTCGCCGTGATCGCGTCGATGTAGGCCGCGCGCTCCTCGCGGCTGTGCGGCCGCCCCGGCACGCCGGGCCGCTCCTCCCACGGTCGCGGGCCGGACTCGTGGCGGTACTCGACCCCGAGGGCGTCGAGCCGTGCGAGGTGCTCCTCGAGCCGCCGCCGGAAGTCCGCGACGTCCCGCGGTCCGGCGACGTCGGCCGACCAGAGTGCCTCGGACAGGGCGACCACGCGCGGGAACAGCTGGTAGTCGAGCCGACGGACGGTGTCGACGTGCTCGGTCCACATGTTCGCCTGGCCGCCGATGACGTGCGCGCGCTCCTCGTCGGTCAGCGAGGTGGGGACCGGGTCGAACGCGTACACGTCGTCGAGCGTCAGCACGATCGACACCGGGATCGGCTCGTTCGGCAGGTCGCTCTGGCGGTAGTCGAGGTACACCTGGTCGTCCGGCGTCGAGATGACGTCGTGCCCCCGGCGCGCTGCCGTGACCGCGCCCTGCAGACCGCGCCACGACACGACGGTCGCGGACGGCGAGAGCGTCCCGCCCTCGAGGATCTCGTCCCACCCGAAGGCCCGACGGCCGTGCGACTCGAGGTGCGCGGCGAGCTGCCCGACGATCCACGCCTGCAGCTGCTCCTCGTCGTCGAGCCCGAGCTCGCGGATGCGCTCCTGGATCCGGGGGTCCTCCTCCCACTGGTCCTTCGGGCACTCGTCCCCGCCGAGCCCGATGTACTCGGAGGGGAACAGCGCGACGACCTCGTCGAACACGTCGCGGAAGAACTGCACCGTGCTGTCCTCGGCGTTGAGCACGTCGTGCGCGATGCCCCACTCCGTCCAGACGTCGAGGTCGCGCTCGGGGTGCACGCCGAGCTCCGGGTAGGCGGCGAGGGCGGCGCGGACGTGGCCCGGCGTCTCGATCTCCGGGACCACGGTGACGAAGCGGTCCTCGGCGTAGGCGACGATCTCGCGGATGTCGTCCTGGGTGTAGGAGCCGCCGTGCGGGCGGCCGTCGTACCCGGCGACCCGCAGCGTGCCGTCGGCGTCCGGGACGTGCGCGCCGACCTGCGACTCGGTGCGCCAGGAACCGACCTCGGTGAGCCGCGGGTACTTCTTGATCTCGATCCGCCAGCCCTGGTCCTCGGTGAGGTGGAAGTGCAGGCGGTTGATGCGGTGCACCGCGAGCTGGTCGACCAGGCGCAGGACCTCGGCCTTCGTGCGGAAGTGCCGGGCGACGTCGAGCATCACCCCGCGCCAGGCGAAGGCCGGGGCGTCCTCGACCACCGTCGCCGGCAGCACCCATCCGTCTGTGCGGACCCGTCCGCGGCGGTACACGTCGGCGGGCAGGAGCTGCAGCAGGGCCTGGACGCCGTAGAAGACGCCGGCCGGTGCGCCGCCGGTGACGACCACGCCGTCCGTGGTGACCTCGAGCCGGAAGGCCTCGGAGCGGTCGCCCCCGGGGCCGGCCGGCAGCCCCTCGGGATCGGTGGCGATCCGCAGGGCGACCACCGGCACGTCGGTCGCGTCGCCGGCACCGAGGAGGGGCAGTCGCGTGGAGGCGCGGAGCACCTGCTGCAGGTACTGCGCGACCGGCTCGGCGGCCGGGTCCGCGGCGACGCGGGTCCGCTCGTCGAGCGTGAACGTGCCGACACCGTCGACGCGGGAGCGGGGCTGGGGGATGAGCATGCGGTGCTGTCCTTCCGGGGGTGGGTCAGAGGCGGAACGGGTTGGTGCGGGTGACGGCCAGCAGGTACCAGGCGGTCGCACCGGTGTGGAGGCTCGCGTAGTAGAGGTCGCCGAAGCCGGTGTCGAGGCCGTCGGAGGACGCCGAGACGACGCCCCGACCGTCCCCGTTCGGCTCCGTGCGCTGCGCGAGCTGCACGCTGTCGAGGATCGACGTCGCACGCGCCCGGTCTCCCCGCGCACCCCGGGCCTCCAGGGCGAGTGCCAGGTGGCCGGACCCCTCGAACCAGACCTTGCTCGTGTCCGCGTCGGAGAACGACGGACCCGTGTACGGCCCGTCGTGCGCGGTCAGCCGGTCGAGCACCCAGGTGACCGACGACGAGTACCGACGGTCGAGCGTGGCGAGGTACGCCCACGTCTGCACGTCCTCCGGGATCGGGGTGCGGTTGATCGTCGTGCCGTCGGGGTCGGTGCCGGTCCAGAGGTGCCCGTCGGTCGGGTCCTGCATCGCGCGGACGAACGACTCGGCCAGCGCGGCACGGCGCGCCCACGTCCGGTCGCCGGTGAGCTGGGCGAGCTGGGTGAAGAAGCCCGTGACGTCGATGTTGTGCTCGGTCGACTTGTAGGTGATCGGCTGGTCGTCCGCGTTCCGGCCGCCCGTGTAGCCCGCGGGTCGACGCGCGTCGTCACGGGCGTTCGTCTCGATCCACGTGCCGAGGCGGAGCGCCCCGTCGAGGAACCGACGCTGTCGGGTCACCGTGAACAGCCGGCAGAACGCCAGGCCCACCCAGGACTGGTTGCCCGTGTACGCCGCCGGCGAGCCGATGTCGATCGGCCGCGGGGGATCCGCGACCGGGAAGGTGTCCGGCTGGTACGAGGCCCGGGTGCGGCCGTCGCCGATCGGGTCGGCCGCCTGCAGGGCGAGGAGGGCGTCGCCGAGCGCCGTCGCACGCTGCACGTCACCGCGTCGGCGGCGTGCCAGCCAGGCGAGGACCATGAGTGCGTCGTCGTAGGCGAAGGAGGACACGAACTCGGTCGGCAGCGTCGCGAAGTACCCGCCGGAGTACGAACGTGGCAGGCGGGGCGCGCTGCCCGCGCCGTACTCGTCCATGCGGAGGTCGAGGTAGTCGTAGGCGAGGTCCCGCGACCGGCTGCGCGAGAGCGCGGGGTGACCGGGTCGGTGCGTCGTGGCTGCGGACGCGGCGCCGCTCGGGGCGGCGGACGCCACGCTCGGCGTTCCGAGGGCGACGGCGGCCGCGGCGACGGTGGCGGCACCGCCGAGCACCATCCCGCGTCGGGTCAGGGTGGGCGGCGTACCGGGTGTCCGGTCGCCCTGGCCGCTCCGGGGGGCGGACGGACGGTTCGTCTCGGTCATGGGTTGCTCACTTCCGCCGCGTCGGTGCGGCGATCGGTGGATCCGTGCAGGGGAGGCGGTGCGGGCGGCCGGTCGGTCCGCGTCAGGCGGGCGCGACGGCTGACTCGGGCGCGGTGAACGCGGCACCGAGTGCGGCGAGCGGCTGGTCGGTGGGCGCGAGGAGCACGCGGGACGACAGGCCGAGCGACGCGACGAAGGGGGAGGAGCGGGCAGCGGCGTCGAAGCAGGCACGCAGGGGAGCGAGCAGGCGGTCACCGAGGACGGCGAGCCCGCCCCCGATCACGACCGACTCGACGTCGACCGTGACGACGAGGATCCGGACCGCCGAGGCGACGCCCGCGACGAAGCGGTCCCGCACGGCGACCGCGGCGGGGTCGCCCGCGTCGGCGCAGTCGAAGAGGTCCGTCGCGGCGTTGCCGGCGTGCCCGGGCCACGCGGTGGCGAGCGCGGACCCGGAGGCGACGGTCTCGAGGCAGCCCCGCTGCCCGCACACGCAGGGCAGTCCGTCCGCCAGGACCGGGACGTGGCCGATCTCGCCGGCGTTCCCCCGCGCTCCGCGCCAGAGCCGTCGGTCCACGACGAGTCCCGCCGCCAGACCCGTGCCGATGTTGAGGTACGCCCGCGGTCCGTCCAGCTGCATGGCCTGCGCGGCACCGAGGGCGGCGACGTTGACGTCGTTCTCCACCTGCACCGGCACCCCGAGCGCGTCGGCGACCAGCGGGCCGAGGGCGACCTCGGACAGCCCGAGGTTGACCGCGTGACGGACCCAGCCGGTCTCGTGGTCGATCAGCCCCGGGATGCCGATGCCCACCGCGGTCGTCGGTGTCCCGGTCCGGTCGACCAGGGACCGGATCACCCGCAGGGTGTTCGCGAGCACGGCGTCCGGTCCGGACCCGGTCGCGACGCGCACCCGGTCGAGCACCGCACCGGACGGCGCGACGGCGACGCCGTCGATCTTCGTCCCGCCGATGTCCAGGCCGATCCTCATGGTGTTCCCGTCGTCAGGGCGAGCGACCTCGCCGTCGAGGACGCCGCGTCAGGGCAGCGCATGCGGGTTAGTAAACACGCCTAACTGTCCCCTGGCAAGCGTCTTCTGCGCCACGTTTCCCCGAGATCACGCGGATGTTACGGCTGCAGATCGGGGGTTGACAGTGGATTAGGAACGGTCCTTTACTAAGGCAACTGCTCGACGAGGGAGATCTGATGGTGAACGAGACGGATGCTCCGGCACCCTTCGCCCCGCAGCTCCGCCGCCCGCGGAGCAAGGCGCTCCCGCAGCACAGCCGGGCCCTGAACCGGTCGCTCATCCTGCAGACGCTCTTCACCGACGGCGCGATGAGCCGAGCCGACCTGTCGCGCCACTCGGGCCTCACCCGGCCGACCGTGTCGGGCCTCGTCGCGGAGCTCGAGGCCGACGCCCTCGTCACCGAGCTCGGGCCGCGCGGCGACCTCCGCGTGGGCAAGCCCGCGACCCTCATCAACCTGAACGTCGACGCCTTCCACATCGTCGTCGTCGACCTGTCCGTCCCGGACCACTTCGTCGGCGCGGTCACCAACCTGCGCGGCGACGTGGTGGACAGCGCCAGGATCGAGGTCGACGGTGCCGTCGGGGACCAGGCGCTCAACCGCATCATCCGCCTGGTCGAGCGGCTCTCCGCGATGACCTCGCGCCGCCTGCTCGGGATCGCCGTCGGGTGCCCGGGTGTCATCGACGAGACCGGGACGGTCCTCGACTCGGTGGCCCTCGGCGGCGGCCTGCCCCTCCAGCAGCAGCTCGCGGACCACTTCCGACTCCCCGTGCACGTGCTGAACGACGCCAACGTCGCCGCACTCGGGGTGCACGCCTTCGAGGCCGACCCGACCCGCGACCTGCTCGTCGTCGCGCTCGAGCACGGCGTCGGCACGGGCATGGTGCTCGGCGGGCGCCTCGTCCTCGGCGAACGGTACGCCGCCGGTGAGATCGGGCACCTGACGATCGACGAGGACGGCGAACCCTGCCCCTGCGGGCGGCGCGGGTGCCTCGAGGTCATCATCGGGGCCGACCACCTGGCGCGACGGCTCGACGCTGCGCCCGCAGCCGACCGCGGGGCCCTGCTCGGCTCCGCCGGCGACACCCTCGGCCGTGTCCTCGCCCCGATCATCAGCGCGGTCAACATCACCGAGATCGTCGTCACGGGACCGGCCGAACTGGTCGAGGGTCCCTTCGTCGACGCGGTGCACGCCACGGTCTCGGCCCGGACGCTCGCGAGCGTCGGCGACGACCTCGCCGTCACGGCCACCTCCACCAACAGCGACCTGATCCTCCGGGGCGGAGCAGCGTTCCTGCTCGCCGCGGAGCTCGGGGTCAGCTGACCCGACACAGCAGAACGACCACCAAGGAGAAGCAATGCGTACGAAGAAGTTCGCGGCAGCAGCTGCCGTGGCCCTGACCGTCGCCCTCGGGATGACCGCCTGTTCCAGCGCCGGCAACGCCGGCGCCGGTGGCAGCGGTGGCACCAAGGCGATCGGCGACGTCGAGGGCGACGGCAAAACGCTGACCGTGTGGGCGATGACCGGGGACTACTCCGACGGGACCATCGCCGCGATCAACGAGCAGTTCGAGAAGGAGACCGGCGCGAAGGTCAAGGTGCAGATCCAGCAGTGGGACGGCATCACCACGAAGGTGTCCACCGCGCTGGCGACCAACACCCCGCCGGACGTGATCGACCTCGGCAACACGCAGGTGGCGAGCTACGCCGCGAACGGTGCGCTGCTCGACCTCACTCCGTACAAGAAGGACCTCGCGCAGGGGCAGACGTGGCTCGACGGCCTGTCCGACCCGGCGACGGTCGACGGCTCGCTGTACGGCGTCCCCGGGTTCGCCGGTGCGCGGTCGGTCATCTACAACAAGCAGATGTGGAAGGACGCCGGCATCACCTCGGCGCCGACCACGTACGAGGAGCTCACCGCAGACCTCGACAAGGTCAAGGCGAAGAACTCGGCGAGCGACTTCTCGGCCTTCTACCTGCCCGGGCAGTACTGGTACGCCGGCATGCAGTTCGTGTGGGACGCCGGCGGCGAGATCGCCACGGAGGACGGCGGCAAGTGGAAGGCCGGCTTCGGCGACGCGAAGGCGCAGCAGGGCTTGCAGGACTTCAAGGAGTTCGCGAACGCGTACTCGACGAAGGCGTCGGCGACGCTCAACACCGACAGCCCCGACATGACCCAGGTCTTCGCGGACGGCAAGTCCTCGGCGATCCTCAGCACCAGCGGCGCGCTCGGGCTCATCGAGAAGGCGAACCCGAAGATGACCGCCGACGCCCTCGGCACGTTCCCGTTCCCGGGGAAGTCCGGGAAGACCCAGCCGGTCATGCTCGGTGGCTCCGACTGGGGCATCGCGGCGAAGTCCAAGAACTCCGACCTGGCGCTGGCGTGGGTCAAGATCGCGACGAGCCCCGACGTGCAGAGCAAGTACGTCTACGGCGACACCGGGTGGATCCCGAACAGCGCCGAGGGCATCAAGGACGCTGACTCGAGCCTGAGCGAGATCAACAAGGCGTTCTTCACCGCCGCGCTCAACTCGAAGGCGACCCCCGCGAACGCCCGGTGGGCGGACCTCGAGGGCGACCTGAGCATCAACGACCTGTTCTCGAGCATCGTCTCCGGATCGAAGACACCCGAGCAGGCCGCGGCGACCTTCGACGAGGCCGCCGACAGCACCCTCAACAAGCAGTAGGACGACCCAGCAGGACGGTGCGGGTGCTCCGGCACCCGCACCGTCCGACCCTCACGGAAAGGCCAGACGTGACCGTCTCCGCCACCCGCCCGAGCCTGGAGCGCCCGGACCGTCCCACACGCGCACGCGGCGATCGCCCCGGCGGCCCCCCGCGGCGCCGCACCACCCGCTCGTCCGCCCCCTTCTGGCTGCTCACGCCGGCCGGACTGGTGCTCGTCTTCGTGACGGTCGCCCCGATCGTCTTCCTGGTCTTCACGTCGTTCACCGACTACGACCAGCGCTCGCTGTTCACCGGTGCCTACGACGCCGTCGGCCTCGCGCAGTACGGGCAGATCCTGACCGATCCGGCCTTCTGGGCGGCGCTGGTCCGGACGGTGCTGTTCACCGCCGCGATGGTCGTCGGCAGCATCCTCATCGGAGCGGGCGTCTCCCACCTCATGACCCGGCTCGGCGTCGTGCTGCGGTACGCCGTCACGATCGTGCTCATCTTCGCGTGGGGCATGCCGAACGTGGCGTCGTCGCTCGTGTGGAACTGGCTGTTCCAGCCCGGGTACGGGGTCGTCAACTGGGCCCTCACGCAGCTCCGGGTCTTCGGTGACATGACGGACACCGACTGGGGCAACAGCGCCGGGCTCGCCTACACGTCGATCTGGATGCTCGTGGTCTGGCAGGCGGTGCCGTTCATCGCCCTGACGCTGTACGCGGCCGAGACCCAGATCCCGCTCGAGGTGAAGGAGGCCGTCCGGCTCGACGGCGGCTCAGAGTGGACCGTCTACCGCGTGGTGACCATCGAGTACCTCCGCCCGACGCTCCTGCTCGTGACGATGCTCTCGATCATCTGGGACTTCAACGTCTTCAACCAGATCTGGCTCGTCTCGCAGGGCGGTCCCGACGGGGCCACCTCGACCCTGGGCGTCTTCACCTACGTCACCGCCTTCGTCGGGCACGACATCGGCACCGGGTCCGCGGTCGCCGTGATCGCCGCGCTCATCCTCATGGTGCTCAGCGCGCTGTACATCCGGAACCTCGTCCGATCGGGAGAAGACCTGTGACCACCGCGATGCCGACGGGCGTCCCCGTCGAGGCCGACGTCCCCGCAGCCGTCCCGACCCCGAAGGGCGTCGCGGCGACGAAGCGGATCCGCCGTCGTCGTCGCCCGGTCCGCTGGATCAGCAGCACCATCGCGGTCGTGTTCTGCCTGGTGTGGATCTTCCCCGTCTACTGGATGGTGAACACCGCGTTCAAGCCGCGGTCCGAGGCCCTGACGAGCACACCGCTGTTCGCCCCCGCCCACCCGACGATCGAGAACTTCGTCACGGCGTTCACCCGGGCCGACTTCCTCGTCTACCTCGGGAACTCGACGATCGTGGTCGTCGGTGCCGTCGTGCTGTCGCTCGCGCTCGGCATCCTGGCGTCGGCCGCGCTGTCGCGGTTCCGGTTCCGAGGGCGCCGACCGATCCTCGTCGCGATCCTGCTCGTGCAGATGCTGCCCGGCACCGCACTGCTCATCCCGCAGTTCCTCATCTTCAACCAGGTCGGTCTGACCGGCACCTACGCCGGGCTCATCCTGGCGTACGTGGCCGCGGTGCTGCCGTTCTCGATCTGGGTGATGCGCGGGTTCTTCCTGGCGATCCCGATGGAGGTCGAGGAGGCCGCCCGCATCGACGGCGCGAGCACGTGGCAGGTCCTGACTAAGGTGCTGTTCCCGCTGGTGATGCCGGGGATGATCGCGACGAGCGTCTTCGCGTTCATCGCCGCGTGGAACGACTACATCGTGGCGTACACGTTCATGCAGGACCAGGCGCAGTACACGTTGCCGGTCTGGCTCGCGTCGTTCACCACGCAGACGACCGGGACGGACTTCACGGGGCAGATGGCGGCATCGGTGCTGTTCTCGCTGCCGGTCGTCGTGTTCTTCATGATCGTCCAGCGCAACCTGGTCTCCGGGATGTCGGCCGGCGCCGTCAAGGGGTGACCCACGGACGGGAGGCGCGGTGCGGGCCCGCACCGCGCCTCCCGTCCGTCCGCTGGTCGCGTCGCGGGTCCGCCCGGCTGCTGCGGTCCGGTCAGTCCCGGCTCGTGACCGGGCTCGTGGGACCGAGCAGCCGCGTGGTCCAGTCGGCCAGGGCGGCGGTCGCCGCCCTGGAGACCGCCGCGCCGGGCACCATGCTCGTGAACCCGTGGAACGCGCCCGGCCAGACGTGCAGCTCGGCGTCGACCCCGGCCGCCCACAGGGCACTCGCCCAGGCGACGGTCTCGTCGCGGAACACCTCGGCGCTGCCGCAGTCGATGTAGGTGCGCGGGAGCCCGGACAGGTCGTCCGCGCGGGCGGGTGCCGCGTACGGCGAGACGTCGGCCGTACCGCGTCGGTCGCCCAGGTAGGCGCCCCAGCTGAAGTGCATCGCCTGTCGGTCCGCGATCCCCACCCCGTCGATCTGGCGCGTCGACACGGTGTCGTCGCGGTCGTCGAGCATCGGCGAGACCAGGACCTGGGCGAACAGCTCCGGCCCCCGGCGGTCACGCGCCAGCAGTGCGGTCCCGGCAGCGAGCCCGCCGCCGGCGCTCTGGCCGGCGATGACGATGCGTGCGGGGTCGATGCCGAGCTCGTCCGCGTGGTCCGCGACCCACACGAGTCCGGCGTAGCAGTCCTCGACGGGGGTGGGGTCCGGGTGCTCCGGGGCGAGCCGGTAGTCGACGCTGACGAGCACGACGTCGTGGTCGAGCAGCCAGTCGTCGTAGGAGTCGAGGTTGCCGAGGTGGTGCCCCATCACCATCCCGCCGCCGTGGATCGTGTAGACCGCGGTGGTCGGGCCGGTCCGTCCGGTGCGCTGGATCACCGCCAGGTCGATCGGGACGCCGAGGTGACCGGGGACGCTGACGGTGCGACGTTCGTACCCGCGGGCGCGCAGGCGGTCGTCGAGCTCCTGCTCGGTGACCTCGAGTGCACGCATGCGGGGGAGGGCGGCGGCGTCGATCGTGAACGGACCCCGGGCCGTCAGCGAGGTGAGGAAGACGTCGAGCTCGGGGTCGAACGGCGGGCGGATCGTGGTGTCATGCACGGGAGGACTCCTGGGAGGTGGTGGGTGCGGGCTGCTGCGTGGACGGGAGGGGAGCGGAGGTCGGTGCGGGCTCGGTGCGGCGCCGTCGACCGCGCAGGATGCCGACGCCGACGAGCAGTGCGGCGGCGCAGGTGACGACGGCGCCGGCGACCTGGACGGCACCGAGGACCGCCGTCGTGTGGGCTGCGGTGGGGTGCGCCACGGTGACGCTGCCGGGGACGAGCACGGCGAGGACCGTGCCGGTGGCGGCGATGCCCACCGCGGTGGCGAGCTCGCTCGCGGTGTCGACGAGTGCCGCGCCGATCGAGGTGCGGTCGGCGGGCAGGCCGGCCAGGACGTTGTTGCCGGCGACCGCACCGACGACCCGCATGCCGGCCGCTACCAGGGCGAGTGCGACGGCAACCGCGGGGTAGCCCGTCCGACCGGCGACGGTGAAGACCGCCAGGCCGACGACGACCGCGGTGGCGCTGGTCCACGCGGCACGCTCGAGCCCGACGCGCCGCACGAAGGGTCCGACGAAGCGTCCGGCGGCGAGCAGCACGACGACCTGCGGCAGGGTGCCGACGGCGGCGAGTGCGGGCGGCCACCCCCAGGCGGACTGGAGCTGCAGGGTCACCAGCCACGAGAGCCCGGCGGTCGCGAGGCCCGCGGCCGCCTTGTGCGCGAGCCCGCTGGCGACGAGCGGCCGGGCGAGCAGGGCGAGGTCGAGCATCGGCGACCGGGCGGTCCGCTCGCGCAGGACGAACCCCGCGACCGCCGCGATCGTCGCGGCGGCGGCGGCCCACGCGGCCGTTCCGGCACCCTCGACCGCGAGGGTCGGCGTGACGAGGACACCGGTGACGGCGGCCGTCCCGAGGGCCGCGCCGAGCAGGTCGAGCGGCTCGCGGTGCAGATCGTCGGGGCCGTCGGGTCGCACCCCGGCACGGATGCCGACCAGCGCGACCAGCGCGATCGGGGCGTTCGCGACCAGGAGGACCTGCCACGGGGCCACCGCCAGGACGAGCCCGCCGATCGTCGGCCCGACCGCGAGCCCGACGAGGCCCGCGGTCGACACCACCGTGAGTGCGCGGACCCGCAGGTCGTCGGTGGCGACGAGCCGGAAGGTCAGTGCCATCGAGCCGGGCGTCGTCATCGCGGCGGCGAGCCCCATCAGGGCACGGACGACGACGAGTTGCTCCACCGACGTGACGAGGGGGGTCGCCGCGCTGACCAGGGCGAGGAGCACCAGGCCGGTGAGCATAGTGCGCCGTCGGCCGAACCGGTCGGCGACGGACCCGAACAGGAGCATGAGCCCGCCGAACGCCACGGAGTAGGCGCCGGAGACCCACTGCAGCGACGTGGTCGATGCGGAGAGGTCCCGTCCGATGGTGGGCAACGCGACGGTGAGGACCGAGTTGTCGAGCATCTCGAGCAGGAAGACGGCGGACAGTCCGGCGAGGGCGACCCACACGTCGCCCAGACGGACGGGCTCGGTGCGGGCGGGTGGGGTGTGAGCGGGCGGGATCTGAGCAGGCACGGGTGCACTCCTTCGATGAAGAAGTGGCGACTCCCGTGAGACGCGTGCTCGCTCCCGTCCGCCGGAGCGGAGCGGGATTTTTCCCTCTGGGCGTGACTGTACCGCGATCACGGTCGACCGCGCCACCACCGGGTGTACGCAGGACCCATGAACCGACCCCGCACTCCCTTCCGAGGCCGCCGCGCCCTCGTCACCGGTGCCAGCGGCGGGATCGGCGAGGCGCTCGCCCTCGGGCTCGCCGCAGCCGGCGCCGACGTCGTGCTGGTCGCTCGTTCCGCCGACCGGCTCGAGGCACTGGCGGACCGGATCCGTCGCGACCACGGGGTCGACGCGACGACGCTCCCCGCCGACCTCGCCACTGCGGACGGTCTCGACACCGTCATCACGCGGCTCGACGGCACGCGGATCGACATCGTCGTCGCGAACGCCGGCGTCGGCGACCACGGGCCCTTCGCCGCCGCGACCGACGAGCGGCTCCGAACCCAGGTCGACCTCAACTGCACCGCGGTCGTCCGGCTCGTGCACGCGTTCCTGCCCGGGATGCTCGAGCGCCGGATCGGCGGCGTGATGACCGTGGCGTCGACGGCGGCGTTCCAGCCGACGCCGCAGATGGCCGTCTACGGTGCGACGAAGGCGTTCGTGCTGTCGTTCACCGAGGCTGTCTGGCAGGAGAACCGGGGGAGCGGGGTCCGGTTCCTCGCACTCTGCCCCGGCCCCACCGCGACGGGCTTCTTCGACGAGGCGGCGCGGGGAGCGGGGTCGGCGGGCGTCATGGAACGCGGGCGGCAGTCGGCTGAGCAGGTCGCGGCCGTGGGCCTCCGGGCGTTCGCGCGGCAGGGCGGCCCGACGGTGGTGTCCGGCCTCGGCAACGCGGTGACGGCGAACGCGCACCGGTTCGTCCCGCGCGGACTGATGGCACGGATGTCGGCGCTCGTCACCGGCGGGGAGTGATCGTCAGCGGACGCTGGTCACCGGGAGGGGCTGCTCACCCGTAGCCCTCGTCGTACAGCCGCCACCCGTCGGCGGTGTGGCGGAAGCAGAACTGCCACCCCTCGAGCGTCCCCGGGTCGTCGCCGGTCAGGTTCGTCTGCGTGACGTCCACCGGGATGCACTGCACTGCGACCCCGCCGTTCTCGTCCGCGGGCCGTCGCTCGACGGTGCCGACGTTCCGGTGGGCGAGCAGGTCCGGGTGCTCGTCGAGCCAGGACGTCGGCTGGCGCTGCCCGCACCACGCCTGGTCGGGTGACGACGGTGCGTGCGCAGCCGTGAGGGCCTCGGTCACCGCGCAGTCGTGGGCCTCGGCGGCGCGGAGGTACACCCGCAGGACCTGCTCCGACGAGGCGCTCGCCGGAGGGAGGCGCCGCGCGGTCTCGGCAGCGTGCTCGAGGTGCACGCCGATGCCGGCCCCCGTGGCGACGACGGCCAGCGCGGCAGCCGCCACCAGGACCGGCAGGCCCCGTCGTCGTGGAGCTCGGTCGTGCGTCGTGTCCGTGGCGCCTCCTTCGACAGCGGTCGGATCCCCCTCGTCCCGACCCTGACACGGCACCGCTCCCGTCGGCATCCTCCTGCGGGACGAAGCCGACCGGCCGGTCGGCTGGTCCTGCTCCGTGCGAGCGGGCAGGACACGCTGCTCATCGTCCGCCCGGAGGGCGGAGGACGTCGGTGTGCGGCTCTGGACGTGACGGATCTGGCCCGCTGGGCGGACCGGACGTACCGACGACGACGGACGGGAGGCGCGGTGCCATCTGGCACCGCGCCTCCCGTCCGTCAGGTGGCTGGCTACGCGTCCACGCCCTCCGCGAGCACGGCGGCCGCGGGGTCGAAGTCCTCGGGCAGCGGCTCCGGCTTCGTGATGCGCGAGGTGATCTCGACGGCCTGGCCGGAGTCGGCGGCGTCGCGGATGCCGAGCATCACGTCGAGCGCGTGCGACGCGACGGCACCGGAGGCACGCTCCGGGCGGTCCTCGGCGATGGCGCGTGCCATCTCGACGACGCCCGTGCCGCGACCCCACGTGGAGCCCTTGTGCTCGAGGGTCGTCGGCTCGTCCTTGCCGAGCGTCCACAGCGTGCTGTCGCCGTCGAAGACGTTCGGGTCCGGGAGCACGATCGTGCCCTCGGAGCCGTTGATCTCGACGAAGCCGTTGCGGGGCAGGGCGTGCTGGAACGACAGGGTCGTCTGCGCGGACTGGCCGTCGGCGAACGAGATGAGCGCGGCGTGGTGCGTGGGCACCTCGACCGGGAACTCGGTGCCGGCGCGGGGACCCGAGCCGATCACGCGGGTCTCGCGCGACTTCGACGCCACGGCCTGCACGCGCGAGGCGGAGCCGAACGCGTGGAGCAGGGTCGTGACGTAGTACGGGCCGATGTCGAACAGCGGACCGGCGCCCTGCGCGTACAGGAACTCGGGGTCCGGGTGCCACTGGTCCGGGCCGGGCACGTGGAACATCGTCGTCGCGGTGAGCGGCGTGCCGATGTCACCCCGGGCGATGGCGCGGATCGCGGTCTGGATGCCGGCACCGAGCACGGTGTCGGGGGCGGTCGCGTACCGCACACCGGCGGCCGACGCGGCGGCGAGGAGCGCCTGGGCGTCCTCGGCCGTGGTGGCGACCGGCTTCTCGCTCCAGGTGTGCTTGCCGGCGGCGATGATCTGCTGTCCGACCTTGGCGTGCTCGGCCGGGATCGTGATGTTGACCACGATCGAGATGTCGTCGCGGGCGAGGAGCTCCTCGACCGTGCCGGACGCGGGCACGCCGTACTTCTCGGCCTGCGAGGCCGCGCGCTCGAGGATGAGGTCGGCGACCATCAGGACCTCGACGTCGGCGAACTGCGTCAGGTTGGTGAGGTACTGGTCCGAGATGTTGCCGGCACCGATGATGCCGACTCCGACGCGGGTCACTTGTCGTTGCCCTTCAGCCACTCGAGCGACTCGGTGATGCCCTGGAAGACGTCGCCGGAGTACGCGTCGAACTCGACGACGCGGATGGCCTGCGGCGCGGCGGCGAGGATGCCCGCCACGTCGACGTCGCCCTGGCCGGCCGGGGTCTGGTTCTCGAAGGCACGCTGCAGGGCCTCGGGCACGACGAGCGCGCTCTCGGACGAGGGCAGCGCGGTGAGGATGTCACCGTCGACCTTGCCGTCCTTGACGTGGATCGCGACGACGCGGTCGCCGAGCGACCGAAGGACGGCCGGGGCGTCGGCACCGCCGACGGTCGCCCAGAAGGTGTCGACCTCGAGGACGGTCTCCGGCGAGAGCTGCGACACGAAGAGGTCGTAGACGGTCCGGCCGTCGACCTTGTTCGTGAACTCCCACTGGTGGTTGTGGTACCCGAACTCGAGCCCACGAGCGGTGGCCTCGGCGGTGAGCTCGTTGACGCGCTCGGCGATCTTCGCGACGTCGTCGGCGGTCTGCCAGCGGTCGGTCGGGATGAACGGGTCGATGACCGTCTGGATGCCGAGGCGCTCGGCGGCGTCCCAGATCGGCGCGGTGTCCTCGGCGTCGATCACGGCGACGTGACCGGACGGGGCCTTGAGGCCGGTGGCGGCGAAGGCCTTCTCGAGGTCGGCGGCGCGCTCGACGAACGCGTACGGCTCGACGTTCTCGTAGCCGATCTCGCGCACCCGGGCGATGGCCTTGTCGAGGTCTTCGGCGATGGCGTCGCGCAGCGAGTACAGCTGCACAGAGGTGGTGGGCATGGCAGAGGGCTCCTTCGGTCCTGTCTGGGTGTCGCGGCATCTGGTGTCGCAGCCCGTCGAGGATCGATGCTCCCCGGCGAGATCGATGACGACGCTACCCCAGAAACCACCCGCTGTGTAGTTTTTGTCGCGCGTCGTCCATCGGCAATCTGCGCAACACGTGTCGCACGCAGGTCGAGCGATGTATGCTCGCCGTCGAAAAACCTTGCAGCACAAGGTTTCCGTTCGACTCAAGGAGGCGTCATGAGCACACCCGAACCCGGCAGCCGCGCGGTACTGGACCCGGAGGGCATCACCCAACCCGTCAGCACCATGCGGGTCGGCATCGGCTACCAGGTCGCCCTGTTCCTCGGGCAGTTCGGCCTCTTCGTGGCGCTCATGGCCCCGGTCTACGTGAGCATGCAGATCAAGGCGCAGGCCCTGGTCGGCGACGACGCCGCGACCGTGATCGGCTCGGTCCTGCCGATCGGCGCGTTCGGCGCGCTCATCATGAACCCCCTCGCCGGTGCCCTGTCCGACCGCACCCGCACCCGCTGGGGTCGTCGTCGCCCGTGGCTGCTCGGCGGCGTCGTGGTCTTCGCGATCGCCCTGGCCTGGATCGCCTACGCTCCGGACGTCCTCAACCTGACGCTCGGCTGGCTGCTCGCCCAGCTCGCGGCGAACGCCACGCTCGCCACGCTCCTCGCGAGCTTCGCCGACAACGTGCCGCAGCTGCAGCGCGGCCGGGCGTCGAGCATCATCGCCCTCGCGCAGAACACCGCCGTGCTCGCGGGCACCTACCTGTCGGTGTTCTTCGTGGCGAACCTGCCGGTCCTGTTCATCGCGCCGGGCATCCTGGCGATCGTCCTCGTGCTCGTCTACGCCCTCGTCGCCCGTGACGAGCTCCCGACGTACCCGCTCAAGAAGTTCACCTGGCTGAACCTCGTCTCGTCGTTCTGGACGAACCCGATCAAGAACCCGGACTTCGCGTTCGCGTGGTGGTCGCGCTTCCTCATCATCCTCGCGACGTTCATGTTCACGACGTACCGCCTGCTCTACATGCAGGAGCACCTCGGGATCGAGGACCTGCAGGACGCCACCGCGGCCGTCGCGTTCGGCGTGCTCCTGTACACGCTCGCCCTGCTCGTGAGCGCGGCGCTGTCCGGATGGGCGTCGGACCGGCTCGGCCGCCGCAAGGTGTTCGTCGGTGGGTCGACGGCGCTGTTCGCCGTCGGGCTCGTGGTGCTGGCACACGCCGACACCGTGACCGGGTTCTACGTGGCCGAGGTCGTCATGGGCTTCGCCTACGGCATCTACTCCGCGATCGACACCGCGCTGGTCGTCGACGTGCTGCCGAACGCCGACCGGCCGGGCAAGGACCTCGGCGTGATCAACATCGCCAACGCGCTGCCGCAGTCGCTCGCCCCGGCGATCTCGCTGTTCTTCCTGTCGATCGGCAGCGTGCACGCCGACAACTACACGCTCATGTGCTGGGCCGCCGGGGTGGTCGCCCTGCTGGGCGCCCTCGTGGTCATCCCGATCAAGCGGGTCCGGTAGCGACACGCGACACGCGACACCGGACGGACGGGAGGCGGGGGGGGGGGCGGGGGGGCCCCCCCCCCCCCCCCCCGCCGGGGGGGGGGGGGGGGGGGGGGGCCCCCCCCCCCCCCGCGCGCGCGTAGGCGGTGGGGCGGGCCGTGGGGGGGCTTTTAGGCCCCCCGAACGCG
>NZ_JBFBHK010000010.1:0-90649 GCF_040685235.1 Curtobacterium sp. NPDC089185
CGTCAATTTGGGTGCTGTGGGGCGGGGTTTTTCCACGCCCCCCCCGGGGGGGGGGGGGGGGGGGGGGGGGCGCCCCCCGCGCCTCCCGTCCGTCGTCTGGTCGCGCTGGCCGCGGGGCGGCGCCGCCCGAGTCTCGGCTCTGCGGACAGTTTCGCGATCAACGGACCGCGAAACTGTCCGCAGTGCCGAGGCTCGCGCGCCGCGCGCTCAGCGCGCGAGCGGATCGAGATTGAGCGACGTGCCCTCGTACAGGTACTGGTCGTCGCCGAAGACCTGGACGCCCTCGTTGCACCAGACGAGCGCCTTCACGCTGATGCCGAAGCGGGCGGCGACGTCGCCGATCAGGTCGTTGCGCGCGACCGTGTAGGTCCGCGGAGCACCCGAGCCGGTCGTCGCGGTGACCGGTCCGGCGGCGTTCGCGCGGGCGCCCCCGTCCACCGGGTGCACGTTCGTCTGCCGTGCGGGCACCGACCACCGGACCGGTGCGACCGCGAGCACCTTGTCCGCACCGATCTCGATCGGGACGTCTGCCTGGCCGGGCTGCGCGGCCGAGGACACCACGAGGGTGACGAGCCCGGACGGGTCGACGCCGGACCCGTCGAGCGGCACCGACTTCGCCAGGGGCGACGAGGTCGGTCCGCCGAGGACGTCGTCGCCGACGCCGCGGTAGGTCAGGCCGTCGCCGACCTGCCGCTCGCGCTCGAAGAAGCCGACGTCGATCGGCACGGGCAGTGTCGACGTCACGCCGGAGTACTGCGCCGTGAAGGTGTCGTCCCCGTCCGCGACGACGCGGTAGTGGAAGTGGATGCTGCCCTTCGGGGAGGCGACGTCGCCGTCGGTCAGGACGGTGCCCGCCGGGATGGGCGTGAGCACGGGGTCGGGCACGGTGGCCTCGGTGGCGACCGGGGTCGGAGCCCGCGGGGCGGCCGATGCCTCGAGGAGGTCGCCCTCCGATGCCGCGTCGGGTGTGGCAGAGGGGGTCGGCGCAGCGGAGCGGCTCGCCGTCGGCGGGTCCGAGGGCGCCGGGAGCGCCGTGTCGGACCCGCGCAACAGCGAGCACCCGGACAGTGCGACGACGGTGACCAGAGCGGCAGCACCGGTCGCGACGGTTCGGATCATGATTCCCCCTCGGTTGTCGAGCGTAGCGCGGGACGACCCCGGTCTCGACGGCCCGGTCGGCCCGTGTGTCCGGGGACGTACGTGTCGGCCCGAGCGGCTACCGTCGAGGCATGGACCGTCACGACATCCTCGCCGCCGCAGCCGCCGCCCACGCCGCGCGCATCGCCGAGGCGGGCGGTGACGACACGGCCGCCCGTCGTCGTGCGGACGCGGTCGAGGGCCGGCGCCTCGGGACCGACGAGGCCGCCGCCGACGCGGTCCGGGCCGTCGAGCGCCGCCGTGCCGGCGAGGTCGAGCGTGCGGCCGAGCGCACCGAGGGTGCGCTGTCGGACTGGCACCGGATGGGCACGCGGCGCGGTGTGACACCGGACGAGCAGCTCCGGAGCGCCTGGACGGTCACCGGCGTCCCCGAGGCGGGAGCGGCACGGGCACTCGCGAACGTCCTGCTGTCGACCGCCGGCCACGCGGGACGTGTGGCCGACGCCGCGCGACGGAACCCCGCGCTCGGCGGTGCCGCCGGTGCCGCCGCCCGTCGGACGGTCCGTCGGTACACCGACCACGGGGCCGGGATGGCCTCGTTGGGCGACGTGCTCGGCGACGGCCGAGGCGACGGTCGGGGCGACGACCGCGACGGCCGAGGCGACCACCGGGGCGACCACCGGAGCGACGACGCCACCGGCTGACCCGGGGTCCGCACCACCGCGACCGCCGTCTCCCTGGGTCGCAGGCGGCGGGGCCGACGTGCACGCCCGAGACGCACTTGGAGCGCTCCCGCTCTGACCAGGTGTTTCGTGGACCGGTCCAAACGTCAGGTAGTCAGAATGTCCAATTGACAGGACATGGATCCGGGTTACGATCGGCTCACGCGAAGACGCGCGATCACCCGACGAAGGAGTCATCCGAATGGTCGACATCAAGCCGACGCAACCGAGCGTCGCACTACCCCCGGTCGGCGAGGGGCCGCACCGCCGCCGCCTCGGCGTCCTCGCCCTGGTGGCGACCTTCGGCGGCCTGCTCTTCGGCTACGACACCGGCGTGATCAACGGCGCCCTCCGGCCGATGACCGAGGAGCTCGGGCTGACGACGATCACCGAGGGCGTGGTCACGAGTTCCCTGCTCTTCGGTGCCGCCATCGGGGCGATGCTCGGCGGTCGGATCGCCGACGGGTGGGGTCGTCGCCGCACGATCATCCTGCTCGCCGTCACGTTCTTCGTCGGCACGCTGATCTGCGTGTTCGCCCCGTCCTTCGGGGTCATCGTCGTCGGCCGGGTGCTCCTCGGTCTCGCGGTCGGCGGGGCGTCGACCGTGGTGCCGGTGTTCCTGGCCGAACTCGCGCCGTACGAGATCCGCGGGTCGCTCTCCGGCCGCAACGAGCTCATGATCGTCATCGGTCAGCTCGCCGCGTTCGTCGTGAACGCCGTCATCGGCAGCCTCTGGGGCGAGGGCAACGGCGTCTGGCGCGTCATGCTCGCCGTCTGCGCCCTGCCCGCCATCGCGCTCTTCGTCGGGATGCTCCGCGTGCCGGAGTCGCCGCGCTGGCTCGCGTCGAAGGGGCGGTACGGCGAGGCTCGGTCGGTGCTGGCGCAGATCCGCTCCGAGGAGCGCGCGACCGCGGAGCTCGAGGACATCAAGCGGACCAACGACATCGAGGCGAAGGTCCAGCAGGAGAGCGGGTGGCGGGTGCTGCTCGGCAACAAGTGGCTCATCCGCATCGTCCTGATCGGTGCGGGGCTCGGCGTCGCGCAGCAGCTCACCGGCATCAACTCGATCATGTACTACGGCCAGACGGTGCTCATCGAGTCGGGCTTCCAGGAGCAGGCGGCACTCATCGCCAACATCGCGCCCGGTGTCATCGCGGTGATCGGTGGCTTCATCGCCATCGCGAACATGGAGCGCATCAACCGCCGCACGACGCTCATCATCGGGTTCTCGCTGACGACCGTCTGCCACTTCCTCATCGGGATCGCCTCGATGGTGCTCGTGTCCGGCAACCCCGCCCGCCCCTGGGTGATCCTGTTCCTCGTCGTCGCGTTCGTCGGCTCGATGCAGACCTTCCTCAACATCGCGGTGTGGGTCGTCCTGTCCGAGATCTTCCCGACGCAGATCCGCGCGCTCGGCATGGGGATCGCGGTGTTCTGCCTCTGGATCGCGAACGCCTTCCTCGGCCTGTACTTCCCGACCATCGTCGCCGCCACCGGCATCACGGGCACCTTCTTCGGCTTCGCCGCCGTCGGGGTCCTCGCGCTCCTGTTCATCTGGCGGTTCGTGCCCGAGAGCCGTGGGCGCACCCTCGAGGAGGTCGAGGAGGGCGTGACCACCGGCAACATCTTCACGGTCCCCGCGAAGCAGGCGCGCCGCTAGACCGGCCGCACGACGGACGGGAGGCCCGTGGCGGATCCGTCACGGGCCTCCCGTCCGTCGTGCGCACCGGTACCGCTCATCCATCCGTCGCTACGCTCGTCACTTGTCGCGGGACAACGACGGACGGAGGCGCTCGGTGGCGGAACTGCAGGTGGACGACCTGCCGACGGCCCTGACGGTCGTCTGTGCGCTGGTGCTCGTGGTCGCCGTGGGCTGTGCCGTGTTCGTCGCGGTGGACGTGGTGCGGCACCCGCCGCGCATGCGGGTGATGGCGTTGGTCTGGCCGCTCACCATGCTCTTCGGCAGCGTCGTCTGGCTGGTCTTCTACCTGCGCCGGGGGCGCGCGACGGTCGACGGACACGGGCGCTGGGCAGGGACCGCGATCGACACCAGTCACTGCGGCGCGGGGTGTGCGCTCGGCGACCTCGTCGGGGAGTTCGGGCTGGTCGCGGTCCCGGCGCTCGGCACGCTCGTCGGGCTCGGCACGCTCTACCAGGACCGCATCGTCGCCGGGTGGGTCGTCGACTTCGTCATCGCCTTCGCGCTCGGGATCGTGTTCCAGTACTGGTCGATCGCGCCGATGCGCGGACTCGGCCTGCGGGACGGGCTCGTCGCCGCGCTCAAGGCGGACACCCTCAGCATCACCGCGTGGCAGGTCGGCATGTACGGCCTGATGGCGGTGTGGCAGTTCGCGGTCTTCCCGTCGCTGTTCGGCGGCCGGGTCGGGGTGCTGACGCCCGAGTTCTGGGTCGCCATGCAGCTCGCGATGGTGGCCGGCTTCGTGTGCTCCTACCCGGTGAACGCCTGGCTGGTACGGCGGGGGCTCAAGGAAGCCATGTGACGACGGACGGGAGGCGCGGTGCCAGCTGGCACCGCGCCTCCCGTCCGTCGTCTGCTCGCGCTACGGGCGCAGCAGCACCTTGCCGACGCGGCCGGCGGTGTCGCTGGCACGGGCCGCGGCGCGCGCGTCCTCGAAGACGAAGGTCTCCGAGACGGGGAGCGTCAGCGAGCCGTCGAGCACGCGCGTGATGAGCTCGCCGAAGAGCTGGCCCTTGAGCTCGGCGGGCATGGTCTTGCTGACGACCGCGCCCCAGAAGCCCTTCACCGTGAGCTGGCCGAAGATGACCTTGCCCGACGGGATCTCGAGCGTCGGCGACGCCATCGCACCGAAGACGACGAGCGTGCCGTTCTCGCCCATGACCGAGGCGATGTCGCCGGCGGCCTTCCCGCCGACGGACTCGACGCCGGCGACGATCGGGGCGCCGCCGGTGAGCTCGCGGACCTGGTCCTGCCAGCCCTCCGAGTCGGTGGCGACGATGCGGTCGATGCCCTGCTCGCGGAGTTCCTCGACGCCCTCGGCGCGACGGACCAGGCCGATGACGTTGATGCCACGGGCCTTCCCGAGCTGCGCGACCATGCGGCCGACGGCGCCGTTCGCGGCGTTCTGGATGATCCAGTCGCCATCGTGCAGGTCGAGCGAGTGCAGCAGGCTGATGGCGCTGAACGGCATCGACACGAGCTGCGACGCGGCCTCGTCGGGCATCGCGTCCGGCACCGGGACGAGCCCGGCGGCGTCGGCCACGTAGTACTCGGCCCAGACGCCGAACGTGCCGCCGGCGACGCGCTGGCCGACCTGCAGCCGGTCGACGCCCTCGCCGAGCGCCTCGACGACACCGAGTGCCTCGGTGCCGCTGGCGGCGGGCAGCTCCGGCTTGAAGCCGTAGGTGCCGCGGATGGTCCACAGGTCGTGGTTGTGGATGGGGGAGAGGACCGTGCGGACGAGCACCTGCCCGGGGCCCGGCTGCGGGACCGGGCGCTCGGCCACGGTCAGGACGTCGGCGGGCTCGCCGAAGGTCTCGTGGACGACGGCGCGCATGGTGGTGGGGGTGGTGTCGGTCACGGGTCAGTCCTCCGAGACGACGATGGTGACGTCGATGTTGCCGCGCGTGGCGTTCGAGTACGGGCAGACCTGGTGCGCGGCGTCCGCGAGGGCCTGCGCCTGGTCGTGCTCCATGCCGGGGATGACGACCTCGAGCATGACGGCGAGCTGGAAGCCGCCCTGGCCGTTCGGGCCGATCTGCACGCGACCGCCGACGGACGAGTCGGTGACCTTGACCTTCTGCGCACGGGCGACGCCCTGCAGGGCGGAGTGGAAGCACGCGGCGTAGCCGGCGGCGAAGAGCTGCTCGGGGTTCGCGCCGTTGCCGGAGCCGCCCATGTCCTTCGGGATCGCCATGTCGAGGTCGACGCGGCCGTCGCTGGTGGCGACGTGGCCGTTGCGGCCCTCGCCCGTGGAGAGCGCTTCTGCGGTGTAGAGGACGTCCATGTGGGGTCCTTCCTTCCTTCGTGGGGGTCAGTGGGCCGGTGTGGCGGCGGCGCCGAGGCTCGGCTCGGCGGACGCTTTCGCGGCTCGGGGGCCGCGAAACTGTCCGCTAGGGCGAGCCTCGGCGCGCGGGCGCGGGTTCCGCCGCGTGCATCGTGGCGGTCAGCCGTTGCAGGGTCGCGATGAGCTCGAGCGCCGACCGTTCGTCGTGCAGGCCCATGCCGGCCGCGATCGCCGCGGGGACGTGTGCCAGCTCGGGACGGATCGACCGGCCGCGTGCGCCGAGGGTCACGGTGACGACGCGCTCGTCGGCGCTCCGGCGCTCGCGGTGGACGAGGTCTGCCTGCTCCATCCGGCGGAGGAGTGGGGAGAGCGTGCCCGAGTCGAGCTGCAGGTGGTCGCCGAGGCCCGAGACGGTCTGGTCGCCCTCGATCCACAGCGTGACGAGGACGAGGTACTGCGGGTACGTGAGTCCCCAGGGCTCGAGCAGCGCGCGGTACGCCTGCGTGGTCGCCCGGGACGCCGCGTAGAGCGAGAAGCACACCATCTCGTCGGTCACCGGCATGCCGACAGTGTTGCACGCAACCGGGTTGTGCACAACTCAACCATCCGATCAGCGACCTGCCGGGCGCACGCCGGGTCGGTGGCTCCGGATAGGCTGACGCGAGCCACGATGACCAACCACGACACCGACAGCACCGCGATCCCCGGAGCCGGAACCCCCCTCCGCACCGGGACCGCGTCGTCCCACGGCAAGACGATCCTGATCGGCGAGCACGCCGTGGTGTACGGCGTACCCGCGCTCGTGCTCCCCGTGCTCGACGTCCGGGTCACGGCGACCGCGACGCCCGTGGAGCCCGACGCCGGCAGCCGGCTCGAGTCGACCGTGCACACCGGGCCGCTCGACACCGCGCCCGCTGCCGTCCTGCCGACGGTGACGGCCGTCACCGCCACCCTGCGCCACCTCGGGGTACCTGACCAGCACCTGCACGTCCGGGTCGACAGCGCCGTCCCCACCGCGCGGGGGATGGGTTCGAGCGCCGCGGTCGCCGCTGCCGTCACCGCCGCCGTGGCCGACGTCTTCGGGCGCACGCTCGACCCCGAGGAGCACCACGAGCTCGTGCAGGAGTGCGAGCGCGTCGCGCACGGTCGGCCGTCCGGCCTCGACGCCCGCGGGGTCGTGGCGGACGTCCCCGTCTGGTTCGAGGACGGCCTGGTCGAGCCCGTGCCGCTCGGCGCCGCCTTCACGTTCGTCGTCGCCGACACCGGCGTCCCGGGCCACACGCGCGAGGCCGTGACCGCCGTCCGCGAACGACACGACCGCGACCCGCAGGCCGTCGACGCGGTCGTCTCGGCGATCGGCGACCTCGCCCGACGCGCACGGGGGACGCTCGTGGATGGCGATGCCCAGGCCCTCGGTGCCACGATGGACGCCGCGCACGAACTGCTCTCCGAACTCGACGTGTCGAGCACGGACCTCGACCGGCTCGTCGACGCCGCACGCCGTGCGGACGCCCTCGGCGCGAAGCTCACCGGCGGTGGGCGCGGCGGATGCGTCCTCGCGCTCGTCGCGGACGGGGAGCACGCCGACCGCGTGGCCGCCGCACTCCGCGACGCCGGCGCGACGGAGACCTGGACCACCACGATCGGAGCCCGCGCTTGATGACCGCCACCGCCGTCGCGCACCCCAACATCGCGCTCGTGAAGTACTGGGGCAAGGCCGACGCGCAGCTCGCCCTGCCCGCGACCGGCAGCGTGTCGATGGGCCTCGACGTCTTCCCGACGACGACGACCGTGACGCTCGACGGCTCGGCCACCGCGGACTCCCTCGTGCTCAACGGCACCGCGGCACCGGAGGGTGCCCTGGTCCGGGCGCAGCAGTTCCTCGAACTCGTGCGCGACCTCGCCGGTTCGACGACGCACGCCCAGGTCGAGACGGTGAACACCGTGCCCACGGGCGCGGGACTCGCGTCGAGCGCCTCCGGCTTCGCGGCCCTCGCGACGGCCGCCGCCGCCGCGTACGGACTCGACCTGTCCGAACGCGACCTCTCCCGCCTGGCCCGTCGCGGTTCCGGCTCCGCCACGCGGTCGATCCCGGGCGGGGTGTCGGTCTGGCACGCCGGGGACGACCAGGGCTCGTACGCCGAGCGCATCCCCGCACCGCCGATGGCCATGGTCGTCGTGACGATCTCCTCCGGCGAGAAGGCGATCGGCTCGCGCGAGGCGATGCGGCGCACGATCGCGACCTCGCCGTTCTACCCGGCGTGGGTGACGTCGACGACCGAGACCGTCGGGGAGATGCTCGACGCCTGCGCCGCGGGCGACTTCACCCGCATCGGCGAGCTCACGGAGAGCAACGCCCTCCGCATGCACGCCACCATCGAGGGCGCCTTCCCGCCCATCCGCTACCTGAACGCCCGCAGCGTCGCCGTGTTCGACGCGGTCGCCGAACTGCGGGCGTCGGGCACCGAGGCGTACGCCACGGCCGACGCCGGCCCGAACGTGGTCGTGCTCACGAAGCCCGAGGACCGCGGGGCGGTCGCTGCCGCGCTGGGCGGACTCGGCGACGTCATCGAGTCGGGCACCGGACCAGGCGCGCGGGTGGTCCGCTCCGAAGGGACGGAGGCACCCGGAGCGGGTGCCGTCCGACCGGAGGAGACCGCCGAGTGATCGAGTTCCGCGCCCACGGCAAGCTGTTCGTCGCGGGCGAGTACGCCGTCGTCGAGCCCGGGCAGCCGTCCGTGCTCATCGCCCTCGACCGGGCCATCACCGCCCGCGTCGCCGAGGGACACGGCGCGGGCAGCGTGCACTCCGAGGAGTACGGGCACCTCCCGCTCACCTGGACCCGCGACGAGGACGGCCTGGCGCTCGACCGCGAGCACCACCCCTACGACTACGTGATGGCGACGATCGACCTGGTCGAGAAGCTCCGCGCCGAGCGGGGGATCGCCCCGCGTTTCCACGACCTGCGGATCGAGAGCCAGCTCGACGACGCCAGCGGCCGGAAGTTCGGACTCGGGTCGTCGGCCGCCGTGACCGTCGCCACCGTCGGTGCGCTCGACCGCTTCTACGGCATCGGCCTCTCGCAGCGCGACCGCTTCCGGGTCGCCCTGCTCGCCACCATCCGCGTCAACCCGCGGGCGTCCGGCGGCGACCTCGCCGCGAGCACGTTCGGCGGCTGGCTCCGCTACAGCGCGCCGGACCGCGAGCGGCTCGCGGGCGTGCTCGACGACCACTCGGTGACCGACGTCCTGGCCGACGCCGACGCGTGGTCGGGCTTCGACGTCCAGCGCCTGCCGGCACCCGCGGACCTCGAGCTCCTCGTCGGCTGGACCGGCTCCCCGGCGTCGACGACGAAGCTCGTCAGCGTGGTCCGGAAGCACCGCAACGGCGGGTACCAGGCGTTCCTCGACGACAGCCGCGCCTGCGTCGACGACCTGACCACGGGCCTCCAGACCGGCGACGCGGCGACGACGCTCGACGCCCTGCGCCGTGCCCGCACGCTCCTGCAGCGGCTCGGCACCTCGGTCGGCTCGCAGATCGAGACCGAGCGGCTCGCCACCCTGTGCGACGTGGTCGAGTCCGCCGGCGGGGCGGCGAAGCCGTCCGGTGCCGGCGGTGGCGACTGCGGCATCGCGCTCGTCCCGGCGGACACCGACCTCGCCGGCATCCACCGCGCCTGGGAGGCGCACGACATCAGACACCTCAGCGTCGCGGTGCAAGCACCCGAAGGGAGCGTCGAATGACCGACCTGCTGACCCCGATCCCCACGAGGTGGGTGGGGCCGATCCGCGTGAGCGGCAACGCCGTGGAGGGCGAGCACGAGGTGCCCCTCGCCACGTACGAGTCGCCGCTGTGGCCGTCCGTCGGTCGCGGTGCCCGTGTGTCGAGGATGGTCGAGGGCGGCATCGTCGCGACCGTCGTGGACGAGCGCATGACCCGCTCCGTCGTGGTGAAGGCCGACAGCGCCGCCGCCGCGCACATCGCCGCCGGCCGCATCCTGGCGCGGCAGGCCGAGCTCGAGCAGCTCGTCGCCGGGCAGAGCCGCTTCGCGAAGCTCATCGAGGTGCACCCCGAGATCGTCGGCGACCTGCTCTTCCTGCGTTTCGCGTTCACCACGGGTGACGCGTCCGGGCACAACATGGTGACGCAGGCGGCGGACAAGCTGCTGCCGGCGATCCTCGCGTGGGAGCCGGGGCTGCGGTACGTCAGCGTCTCGGGCAACTTCTGCACGGACAAGAAGGCCACCGCGGTGAACGGCATCCGCGGGCGCGGTCGGAACACGATCGCCGAGATCGTCATCCCGGGTGAGATCGTCGAGAAGCGTCTGCGATCCACGCCGGCGAAGATCGCCGAGCTCAACGTGGCGAAGAACCTGGTCGGCTCGACCATCGCCGGGGCCCTGCGCTCCGCGAACGCGCACTACGCGAACATGCTGCTCGGCTTCTACCTGGCCACCGGGCAGGACGCCGCGAACATCGTCGAGGGCTCGCAGGGCATCACCTACGCCGAGGCCCGCGGTGACGACCTGTACTTCTCCACCGCGCTGCCGCACCTCATCGTCGGCACGGTCGGCAACGGCAAGGGCGGCGACCTGCCCGTCGTCGAGGACGCCCTCGTGCGCCTCGGCTGCCGCGAGGACCGTGAGCCCGGTGCCAACGCCCGACGCCTCGCCGCGCTGTGCGCGGCGACGGTGCTCTGCGGCGAGCTGTCCCTGCTCGCCGCGCAGACCAACCCCGGGGAGCTCATGGCGGCGCACGTCGCCATGGAGCGCCGCGGGGCCAAGCCCGCAGGAGGTGCGGCATGAGCGGCATCGGCATCCACGACATCGCGATCGCGACCGGCCACCACGTGCTCGAGCTCGACGACCTGGCCGAGCGCCTCGGCGTCGACCCGGCCAAGTACCACGTCGGCATCGGGCAGGACGCCTTCAGCGTGCCCGCCCCCGACGAGGACATCGTCACCATGGGTGCCGCCGCCGCCAAGGAGGTCATCGACCGCCACGGCGTCGAGGGCATCCGCACGGTGCTCTTCGCGACCGAGTCCGGCGTCGACCAGTCGAAGGCCGCCGGCGTCTACGTGCACGGGTTGCTCGGCCTGCCGCACAACGTCCGCGTGGTCGAGCTGAAGCAGGCCTGCTACGGCGGGACCGCCGCCGTGCAGCTCGCCCTCGGCATCATCGCCCGTGCCCCGCACGAGCGCGTGCTCGTCATCGCCGCGGACGTCGCGCGCTACGACGTCGACACCGCCGCCGAGCCCACGCAGGGCGCCGGCGCCGCCGCGATCCTGGTGTCCGCCGACCCGGACCTCGTCGAGATCGAACCGGCCGCGGGCGTCTTCACCGCCGACGTCGACGACTTCTGGCGGCCGAACGACCGCTCGACCGCACTCGTCGACGGCCGGCTGTCGGTGAGCGCCTACGTCGACGCCTTCGTCGGGGCCTGGGACGACCTGGCCGCGCAGGGCGGCCCGGCGTACGAGGACATCGTGCGGTTCGTGCACCACCAGCCGTTCACGAAGATGGCGCTCAAGGCGCACCGGAAGCTCACGCAGCACGTCGGGGCGCCCTTCGACGAGTCCGAGCTCGCGGTGGGATTCACCTACAACAAGCAGACGGGTAACACCTACACCGCGTCGCTCTGGATCGGCCTCGCGGCGCTCCTCGACCTCGACGACGACCTGGCGGGAGAGCGGATCGCCCTGTTCAGCTACGGATCGGGCAGCGTCGGGGAGCTCATCACCGGGATCGTCCGCCCCGATCACCGCGACCACCGTCGCCAGGGCCGCGTGCGCGCCCTGCTCGACGCCCGCGAGCGGCTGACCGTCGAGGCCTACCGCGAGCTGCACGCCGCCGGTGCGGCGACGAGCGTGGACGTCGAGCGTCCCCGGGTCACCACCGCGCCGTACCGGTTCGCCGGGGTGCGTGGCGGAGCGCGGCAGTACGAGGCGACCGGTCGGGACTGAGCGACCGGCGGCCGCCGACGCGGTCGCGGACGGACGGGAGGCGCGTGGCGGGGTCGCCACGCGCCTCCCGTCCGTCGGTCGGTCGGGTCGCGACAACCGGCCAGGTGTAGAAGGATCCTCATGGGTCAGCTCATCTACGACGGCGAGGTGCTCGACCTCCGGGTCGACGACCGCGCACTCACACACCTGCAGATCGTCATCGTGAACATGCTCCGGCGGGACCACCGCTTCGTGTTCTCCTGGAAGGACGACGTGCTGCACGGCGACGGGCGGAGCTCGATCTGGCTCCACCCGAACGTCAGCCTGCGCTTCACGTTCGGCGGCAGTCGCGTGCCCGCCATCAACCGCAGTTGGCTCGAGGACCTGTACGCCGCCGCGACGTCGGGAGCGGGGCTCGTGCTGACGCCGGAGCCGCCGGACACGAGCACGGCCGACGACTCGGCGTGGTCGCAGGCCGTGGTGCCGGGTGGTGTGCCGTCGTCCACCGCCGGCGACACCGAGTAGCACGCCGCGGCTCCCGGGTCAACGGGTACCCGGGGCCGGGGTCGTCTCCGTAGCCTGCCGGTACCGCGGGTCCGTGCGTCCCCGAGACGGCGACAGGGCGCCGCGACGCAGGGACCGTGGGGGAGGGAACCGCATGTCCGCGACGGAGAGCACGCACGACGACCGTGTCGGGACGGTCGTCGCCGCGGGGGGTCGGCACGAGGTCTGGATCAGGGGCCTCCTCGTCGAGCCGGACGGGTGCACGCTGTACTCGGACTTCTTCGTCGACGACGATGCGGACGCGCCGGCCGTCACCGGGTGACGGTGCGCCCTCCCGCGCCCCGGTCGTCGTTCCCCCTCCGGCGGCCGGGGCGCCCGTTCCTTCCCATCACGCGTGTGGTGCCTGGTGAGATCGGGCGTACCTGACCGTTCGGATCGATCAGGTACGCCCGTTCTGACCGGGTACGCCCGTCCTGACCGGGCAGGCCGGGGCCCGTCCGCGCCTCAGTACACGTCGCGGACGTAGCGCCCGCCGCGCCGCAGGTCCGCCAGGTACGCCTGCGCGTCGTCGTCACCGCGCCCCCGCTGACCCGCGACCACGTCGAGCAGGGCCTGCTCGACGTCCTTCGCCATCCGGGAGGCGTCACCGCACACGTACACGGACGCCCCGTCCTCGAGCCACCGGTACAGCTCCGCGGCCTGCTCCCGCATCCGCGTCTGCACGTAGACCTTCTCGGCCTGGTCCCGCGAGAACGCCAGGTCGAGCCGGTCGAGCACGCCCGACTCGCGGAACGCCGTCAGCTCGTCCTCGTACACGAAGTCGGTCGCCCGGTGCTGGTCGCCGAAGAACAGCCAGTTGCGACCGGTCGCCCCCGAGGCGGCCCGCTCGTGCAGGAACCCGCGGAACGGTGCGACGCCGGTGCCCGGGCCGATCATGACCATCGGCGCCGAGTCGTCCGCGGGGACCCCGAAGGCCGCGTTCGGCTGCAGGTACACGCCGACCTCGCCGTCGGCGCGCACACGGTCGGCCAGGTACGTCGAGGCGACCCCGCCGTGCGTGCGTCGGGCGTCGCCGTAGCGCACGCTCGCGATCGTCAGGTGGACCCGGTCCGGGTGCGCGAGCGGACTCGACGAGATCGAGTACTGCCGCGCCTGCAGGCCGCGGAGGTTGGGCAGCAGCTCGTCGAACGACGGGGCGGCGTCGCCGGCGTCCCGCAGCAGGTCGAGGACGTCGCGGCCCCAGAGCCACCGGTCGAGCTCCTGCTTGTCGCCGTGGGCGACGACGGCCGCGAGCTCCGACGCGGGTGCCCGCTGCACGAGGTCGGCGACGAGGTCCTTCGACGGCGTCCGGATCTCCCGGTCCACGCGCAGGACCTCGGTCAGCGGCCGCCCGTCGAACAGCGCGGAGCCGTCGGCTCCGAGGTGCTCGAGCAGCCGGTCGACGAGCGCCGGGTCGTTGTGCGGCACGACCGCGAGGGCGTCACCGGCGGCGTAGGTGATCCCGGAGTCGCCGAGGTCGAACTCGAGGTGCCGGATCTCCTTCGCGCTGCCGGGTGACGAGAGCAGGCGGTTCTCGACGAGCCGCGCCGGGTACGGGTTGCGCTTGTTCCACTGCGCGCCCGGCCGGGAGGCACGGCTCGCGCCCGTCCCGCCGGTCACGGTCGTGCCGGTGGTCGCGCCCGACCCCGCGGGCGCTCCGGTCGCGCCCGCCTCGGCGGCCAGGCGGTCGAGGACGGCGGCGCTCCACAGCGCGGCCGGGTCCTCGTAGTCGACGTCGCAGTCGACGCGGTCGTGGACCCGTGTCGCGCCGAGCTGCTCGAGACGCAGGTCGAGCAGCTTGCCCGCCTGGCAGAACTCGTCGTAGCTCGTGTCGCCGAGCCCGAGGACCGCGTACCGCAGGCCCTCGAGCCGCGGCACGGTCGTGGCCTGCAGGGCCTCCCAGAACAGGCCGGCGTTGTCGGGCATCTCGCCCTCGCCGTACGTCGAGGTCACGACGAGCACGTGCGACATGCCGGCGAGCTGCTCCGGGGAGACGGCGTCGAGCGGGGTGGCCCGACCGCCGAGCCCGCGTGCCCGGGCGCCGGCGACGAGGTCCTCGGCGAGGAGCTCCGCGTTGCCCGTCTGGGTGCCGAAGAGCACGTCGACGGTCGTCGTCGGGGCGGGGGACGCTGACCGCTTCCCCGCGGCGGCGATGCCCGCGAGGAACCCGGCGAGCCAGGACTCCTGCGCGGCGGAGAACGGTGCGTCGACCGGGATGAGCGACCCGGTGGGCGGCAGGTTCGTCATGCCGTCACCGCCTCGGCCGTCGCGGGCACGGCGCGGCGTGCGATGTCCTCGAGGGCCGCCGTCGCCAGGAGCTCGTCGAACCGGGCGGCACGTCGGCGGCCGTCGTTCTTGGCGTTCTGGTGCATGATCCACCCCGTGGTGCCGGGTGCGTCCGAGCTGCGGTTGTTCCGCTGCGCGAACGCCCGCTTGGCGTCGTCGAGCCGCTTGACGGCGATGAGGGTCGCGAGCTCGTCGTCGGCGAAGGCGTCGAGCGTGCCGCGGAGGTACTTCACGACGCGCTGCTTCACCTGGAAGTCCTCGGTCAGCACGAGGTTCCGCACCGCCTCGCCGAGCCGGGGGTCGCCCGCCGCGGCGCCGGGCACGCGCTCGCGTGCGACGTCCTGGGCGACGCCGAGGACCGTGTACGACGACAGCAGCGAGAACGTGTCCTCGCCCTGGTCGCCCAGCGCCGGGGCACGCCCGTCGAGCACGGTGCGGCGGTCGCGGTAGTCCGTCTTGAACGCGCGGAGCTTGTCCGTGGCGACCGAGGACGCGAGCTCGTCGAGGAGCTCGGAGCGGGTCGCCGCGGCGAGGATCGCGTCGGCGTCCTGGGTGAGCAGGAGCGCGCGCGGCATGCCGACGAACACGTGCTCGCGGGCCGTCTCCCACTCGGCGAGCAGGCGCGCGGCCAGTGCGGAGCCGGTGGCCTCCAGGTGCCACTCGAGCAGCAGCCGGGCGGCCGCCTCGTGGAACGCGCCGCGCTCGGTCTCGGTCACCGGGAACACCAGGAGCGAGTCGGTGCTCGCCCGGTCCACCACCTCGCCCGACGGGTCGTACTGGTACAGGAACCCGCCGGACATCCCGTTGCCGAGGCCCTTGCCGAAGCCGCCGAGGTTGAGCACCGCGCCGCCCGTCATGTACTCGCAGCCGAAGTCACCGAGGCCCTCGACGACCGCGCTCGCGCCGGAGTTGCGCACCGCGAACCGGTCGCCTGCCTCGCCCTCGACGAACGTGCGACCACCGGTCGCGCCGAACAGCGCGAAGTTGCCGACGAGGACGTTCCCGCCCCGCTCGGCGCTGCCGCCGCCGGGGGCACGGACGACGATGCGGCCGCCGGACTGGCTCTTGCCGACCCCGTCGTTCGCGGTGCCGGTGTGCTCGAGGGTGACGCCGTCGTTCGTGAAGACGCCGTAGGACTGTCCGGCGGACCCGCTCGTGCGGATCGTGACCGCGCCGTCGACCAGGCGTCGTCGACCCCGGTCGTCGGTGGCGATCGCCGGGTGTGCGGACAGGTCGACGCCGCGCAGCTCGTGGTTGAGGATCCGCTCGACGTCGATGCCGAGCTGCCCGCCGACCGACTTGTCCGCGTTGCCGAGGTGCACGCCGTCGACGACGAGCGTGTGCTCGTGGCCGTCGACGAGGGCGGCGCGGACCCGCTCGATCAGGGCGTCGTCGGTCCGGTAGTCCTTCTCGAGGTACTCCGGGTCGGTCACGACCTTCTCCGGCACCTGCGCGAGCAGGTTCCGGACGTCGAGCCGACCGACGCTCGACGGGTGGTCGAGCAGCTGGAGCAGGTCGGTGCGACCGCGGGCCTCGCGGAGGGAGTGCAGGCCCAGGCGCGCGAGGATCTGGCGGACGTCGTGCGCGATGTTGAGCAGGTACTGCGCGAGGGCACGGGGGTCGCCCTCGAAGGCCTCGGCGTTCGTGGTGAGGCCCGCCGGGCACTTCACGTTGCAGTTCTTCGCCATGACGCAGCCGAGCATCATGAGCGCGGTGGTGCCGAACTCGAACGAGTCGCCGCCGAGCAGCGCGCTCGTGACGACGTCGGAGCCGGTCTGGTGCGCGCCCGAGCAGCGGAGCGTGACCTTCTGCCGGAGGCCGTTCGCGACGAGGGCCTGGTGCACCTCGGCCACCCCGATCTCAGCGGAGCGGCCCGCGTACTTCAGGCTCGTGACCGCGGCGGCGCCGGTGCCACCGGTGTTGCCCGCGACGTTGATGACGTCGGCCCCGGCCTTCGCGACGCCGACCGCGATCGTGCCGATGCCCTCGGAGGACACGAGCTTCACGACGACCCGGACGCGGGCGGCCTTGCAGTCGTGGATGAGCTGCGCGAGGTCCTCGATCGAGTACGTGTCGTGGTGCGGCGGCGGGGAGATGAGCTCGACGCCCGGCGTGCCCCCGCGGGCCGCGGCGATGTCGACCGTCACCTTCGGCGCGGGCAGCTGGCCGCCCTCGCCGGGCTTGGCGCCCTGGCCGATCTTGATCTCGAGCTCCTCGAGCATCGGGTCGGCGAGGTAGCCCGCCCAGATGCCGAACCGGCCCGACGCGAACTGCTTGATGCGGGAGCCGCGGATCGTGCCGTAGCGGGAGTGGTGCTCGCCGCCCTCGCCGGAGTTCGACATGCCGCCGACCATGTTCGTGCCGTGCGCCACGGCCTCGTGCGCGGTGGCGACCAGGGCGCCGTGGCTCATCGCGCCGGACGCCAGGGTGCGGGTGATCTCGTGCGCGGGCTGGACCGCGTCGAGGTCGAGGCTCGCCGGGGCGCTGACGAGCAGGGTGAGCAGGGCGACGGCGGAGCCGGTGGCGCGGAGCGTCACCTGGTCGTCGTCGACGGCGTCGACGTCGACCTGGCCGGGGTGCAGCAGCGCGAGGCCGTCCGCGAGGGCCCGGTGACGCAGTGCACCGGTGGTCCCCGTCGACGTGAGCTCCAGGCGGAACCGCACCGGGCCTCCCGGCTGGTCGCCGTCGTCCGACGGACGCGAGCCGGACAGGCCGCGCACCGTGATGCTGGCGTTGCCGCTCGTCGAGAAGCGGCCGAGCTCCCGGGCGAAGTCCTCGGCCTCGTCGGTGCCCGTGACGTCGGCGGGCAGCGCGAGGACGTCGCGGAGTGCCGCGGGACGGCGCGAGCGCTCGTCGTGCGTGGTCTGCAGGAACGTGACGTAGCCCGGGGTGATGCGGTGCGCGTCGATCTCGGCGTCGCTCAGCCGGTCGTACCCGGTGTTCCGGTACGCGGTGTCGGTGATGCCGAAGGCGTCGTCGAGCTGCCCGAGGGTGAGCAGCCGCAGGGCCTCGGAGTCACCGGCGCGCTCGAAGGCCGGGCGCTCCTCGGTCATGCCGCCGAAGCCGCGGACGCTCGCGACGCCGAAGGAGTGGCCGGCGCCGTCGGAGCGCTCCTTGAACAGGCCGAGCAGCGGGACCTGCGCCTCGGTCTGCACGGAGCGGGCGCGCTCGTGCCACTCGGTCGCCGCCTGGGCGATGCGGGCGAAGCCGACACCGCCGACCGGGGCCTGCATGTGCGGGAAGACCCGGGCGAACAGGTCGTCGCCGGTGTCGAGGTAGTTCGGCTCGAAGAACTCGCCGCCGATGTAGCTCTCCGCGGTGCACAGGCCGACGCGGCCCATCGTCTTGGCGAGGGCCTTCTCGGCGGCCTTGCGGAACCGCGCGAGCGCGAGGTCCGTCGCGGTGCGCTCGCCGGCGGGCGCGGCGTCGGCGGGGTACTGCTGCTCCGCGCGGAGCCGTGCCGACAGGCTGTACACGGCCGACGCCCCGAAGCCGAGGGCGGTCGCCACGTGGTGCGACGACGGCAGCTGGCCGGACTCGGCGACGATCGACAGCCGCAGGCGCAGTCCGGCCTCGATGAGCCGCTGGTTGACGGCGGCCACGGCGAGGATCACCGGCAGGGGCGCGTGCGTCGAGGACACCGCGCGGTCGGTCAGCACCGCGATGCCGCCGGTGGTGCGGGCGAAGGCCTCGACGGCGTCGCACAGGGCCGTGACCGCCGAGCGGACGGCGTCGGCGTTCGCGTGCTCGTCGTCGGGGACGGGCACGTAGAGCATGGCGAAGCGCTCGAGCGGGACGACGGTCTGGTCGCGCAGGCGCACCATGTCGAGGTGCCCGAGCACGGGGGACTGCACGACGATCTGACGGGTCGGCGTGGTCGCCGCGTCCCCGCCGTGCGCCTCGAGCTTGGCGCCGAGGGCCACACGCATCGACATGCCGTCCGCCTCGCGGATCGAGTCGAGCGGCGGGTTCGTCACCTGGGCGAAGCGCTGCGAGAAGTACTTCGCCATGCCGCCCTCGGTGTCGCTCAGGGCGTTGATCGCGGTGCCGTAGCCCATCGCCGAGATGCGCTCGGAGCCGTTCGCGAGCATCGGGTCGAGCATGAACCGGAAGCTCTCCTGGTTCAGCGAGTACGCCACGTACCGGCCGGCGAGGGACAGGTCGCCGTCGTAGCCGAGGGTGTCCGTGCCCCGCTCGTACGCCGGCGCGGGCAGGGCGTCTAGCTCCACGCGGGCGGCGTCGAGCAGCGCGCCGTACGGCCGGCGTGCGGCCAGGGCCTCGAGTGCCTCGCGGGTGCGCAGGACCGAGCCCGTGCGGTGGTCGACGACGAGCATGCCGCCGGCTTCGATGCGGCCGCGGTGCACGACCTCGTCCGGCGCGAAGGTCACCTGGCCGGACTCCGACGCAACCATGAGGTACTCGGCCGTCTGCGTCGTGCGCAGGGGCCGCAGCCCCAGTCGGTCCAGGCGGGCGCCGACGACGTCGCCGTCGCTGAAGATCACGGCCGCGGGCCCGTCGTTCTTCTCCTCGTAGAGCGAGTGGTACTCGAGCATGTCGCGCACGGCCGGCGTGAGCGTGCGGTCGTTCTCCCACGCGGGCGGCATGAGGGTGACGACGGCCTCGACGATGTCCAGCCCGTCGTCGAACACGCGGCTCTGCAGGGTCTGGTCGAGTCGGCTGGAGTCCGACTGCCCGGGCGGTCGGACGATGCTCCGCGTGCGGGCACGGGCCGAGGCCTCGTCGGACAGGCGGTTCTTGCGGTCCGTGTTGAGCTCGCCGTTGTGCGCCATCAGGCGGAACGGCTGCGCCATCGTCGGGTGCGGCTCGGTGTTCGTCGAGAACCGGGTGTGGAAGTAGAGCGTGCGGACGGAGTGCCGCGGGTCACGGAGGTCGGTGAAGTACCCGATCACCTCGCCGGAGTTGAGCCGGCCCTTGAGGACCTGCGTCCGGGCGCTGAGCGAGAGCGGGTACAGGGCGGCGTGCGGGGCGCGCTCCTCGGTGGCGCGGGTGTACGAGGCGGCCTCGACCGCCAGCAGGGCGCGGTTCGCCGCGGCGTCGACCTCCGTGCGGGTCCAGTGCTCGGGGGCCCGGAACACCCACTGCACGATCGGCAGCTGGTACTGCTCGGCCTCGGGACGCGCGACCGAGTGGTCCACCGGGACGTCGCGGACGAGCAGGAGCACGAGGCCCTCGTGCTCGATCGCCGCCGTCACGACCCGCTCGGCGTCGGCGCGCTCGTCGGCGTCCGACGGCACGAAGCAGTTCGCGACCCCGAAGTGTCCGGCCCGCAGGGTCTCGCCGGTGATCGCGCTGAAGAACTCCACCGACAGGTCGATGCTCACGCCCGCGCCGTCGCCGACGCCCTCGGCGGACTTGCCGCCGCGGTGGGGGATGGCGCAGAGCGCCTCGTCGCCGCGCACGATCACGTCGTGGGAGGCGGTGCCGTCGAGGCGGGTGATGAAGCCGACGCCGCAGTCGCTCGACTCGCGGGCAGGGTCGTGGAGACCGAAGGAGGAGGGGTTCACGGGCGGGTCCAGTGGTGCGGTGCAGGCTGCGGACGGCCAGGGCTGCATCGGTGGAGCGCTCGCCGCGGGCAGACCGGTGGTGGCAGTCGTGGCCCGGTGGGGGTGGTGCGGTGAGCCGATGCTACGGCTTGGTATACCGCGCGTGCAACAGACCGGCCGGACGGGAGGCGCGTGGCGGCCCGGTCACGCGCCTCCCGTCCGGCGGGGGCGTGGCGCTCAGGCCGGCCGGCGGCGTTGTGCATCGACGGTTCCGTCTGCTCACGAACAACCACGAGCACGTTGCGCTGCGGAACCCCGTGGCGCGGGGTGCTTCCGGTTGCGCGGGCGCCGCGCCTGGCGCCGCGGGCGCCGCGCCTGGCGCCGGGCGCTCTTCCGAGGACCGCATCGCCGGGCTGGCGACACGGTGCTCCGCCGGTTCTGTCTGCTCCCGAACAAGCGAAGGCAGCTCGTGCCGCGGAATCGCCTGGTGCGGGGTGCTTTCAGTTGTGCAGAACGCGGGCGTCGGCGGGCGTGACGCCCGTGGGCGTGACGCCCGCCGGCCCGAGCGGCTCAGGCCGCAGGCTCGTCGATCCGCCGGTCCTCCGATTCGTCGACGTGCCGGGGCCCCGACTCGGACGCCGCGGCGGTCGCGCTCGGACCGGCAGCAGCCGGGAGCGGGGCGGGGGTGTCGCCCGGACGCACGAGCACGGGACGCCGACGCGTGCGGAACACCCACGCCTTGAACAGGACGAACCGCACGCCCGTCGCCACGAGGTTCGCCGCGGTGAGCACCAGGACCTCGGCGCCGTGCGACGCCCCCGGCGTGGTCGCGTGGAGCAGGACGAGCGACCCGGAGGTGATCGCCCAGGCGATGCCGAAGACGACCAGACCCTGCACGTGGTGGCGTCCCGCGCCGGCACGACCCCGCACGCCGAACGTGAAGCGACGGTTGAGGGCGGTGTTCCCGATCGCCGTGACGAGCAGCGCGAGGAAGTCCGCGGTCTGCGCACCGACCGCCGGCCGGAACAGGGCGTAGAGCAGGGCGAACGCCACGGTCGACAGGACGCCGATCGCCCCGAAGCGCAGCACCTGCCCGAGGATCCCGACGTGCGGCGTCGTGAACGGGCGGCGGCCGATCGCGTCGTACACCGGGGCGATCGGGATCCGGCCGGTCGCCAGCCCGCGGGAGACGCGCCACATGCCCTTGAGGTCCTCGGTCGCGGTGGACGCGATGTGCACCGAGGAGTCGACGTCGTCCACCCAGTCGACCGGTACCTCGTGGATGCGGAGTCCGGCGTGCTCGGCGAGCACGAGGAGCTCGGTGTCGAAGAACCAGGCGTCGTCCTCGCACAGGGGGAGCAGGTGGTCGGCGGTCTCGCGCGTGACGGCCTTGAAGCCGCACTGCGCGTCGGAGAACGAGACGCCCATCGTGCTGCGGAGGAGCAGGTTGTACGAGCGGGAGATGAACTCGCGCTTGCCGCCACGGACCACCCGCGAGGACCCCGCGAGCCGGGTGCCGATCGCCACGTCGGAGTGCCCGGAGAGCAGGGGTGCGACGAGGGGCTCGAGTGCGGCGAGGTCCGTGGACAGGTCCTCGTCGACGTAGACGAGCACCCGGGCGGGGGAGTCGTTCCACACCGCCTTGAGCGCCCGCCCCCGACCCTTGCGCGCCAGGTGCACGGCGTGGACCTCGGGCAGCATGGCCGCGAGGTCGTCGGCGATCCGGGCGGTGTCGTCGGTGGAGGCGTTGTCGGCGATGGTGATCCGCCACGAGTGCTGCAACGACTCGCTGCAGAAGCGGTGCAGTCGCCGGACGTGGGCGGCGAGCGTGTCCTGTTCGTCGTGGCAGGGCACGACGATGTCGATGTCGAGGGTCTGGTCCGCGTGCGTCATGCCGATCAGGTTCGGCAGCGCCCCGATGCGCCCCGCAGCAGCAGCCTGTGGTGGCCCTAAGAAGCGCGTCGTCCTTCTGCGGTTCGACGCCGAGGCCGATGCCGACGCCGACGCCGACGAGCGGTCAGTCGCCGAGCAGGACCTGGACGACGGCGATGACGGCGAGGGCGGCGATCGGCACCCCCGCGATCCACAGACCGGCACGGAGCTGCGTCCGCCGGATGGTCGGGACCGCGTGCGACGCCTGCGCGAACCGCGTCGCCGCCACGAGTTCGGGTGCGGCCGCCGGCGGTTCGGGCTCGGGCTGGGGGCGGTCGTCCTCGAACGCGGGGACCTCGACCACCAGGTCCTCGGGCCGCGCCCGTTCCGGCAGGTGTCCGTACCGCTGGGCTCCGGCCCCCGGTGCCCCGTCTCGCTGCGTCATCGCGTCCCCCGTCCGTCGGTGACCGCAGCGTACCCGTCAGCCCGTCCGGGGGCCGCCGGCAGGTCCACCGTGAACGCCGTGCGCCCGGGCTCCGACGCCACCCGGACCGTCCCGCCGTGGGCCGCGGCGACCGCGCGGACGATCGCCAGCCCGAGACCGCTCGTCCCGTGCTCCCGCGAGCGCGAGGCGGTCCCCCGGGTGAACCGGTCGAAGAGCGTGGGCAGGACGTCCGCCTCGATCGGCGGTCCGTCGTTCGCCACGACGAGGCGCACGAGCGCTCCGTCGTCGCCCGGCACCTCCTGCAGCGAGACGACGACCGTCGTCCCCGCCGGGGTGTGCGTCCGGGCGTTGGCGAGCAGGTTCGTCACGACCCGGCGCACCTGCACCGTGTCACCGGACACCTCGAGCGGGTGGTCGTCCGCGATCTGCAGGACCCAGCGGTGGTCGGGAGCGGTCGTCCGGGCGTCGACGGTCGCCTCGACGACGAGCGCCGTCAGGTCGACGTCCTCGCGGACCGGTGCCGGACCCGAGGCGAGCGCGGTGGCGTCGAGCCGGGCGAGCAGGAGGAGCTCCTCGACGAGGTCGCCCATCCGGACCGCCGCGGTGCCGATGCGCTCCGCGTTCCGGTGCAGGTCGTCGACGTCGTCCGACGACCGGGAGAGGTCGGCGTAGGCGCGGACCGTGGCGATCGGCGTCCGGAGCTCGTGCGACGCGTCGGCGACGAAGGTGCGCATGCCCCGTTCGGCGTCACGACGGACGGTGAGGGCACGGGTGACGTGTCCGAGCAGCCGGTTCAGGGCGGTGCCGACCTGGCCGACCTCGCGGTTCGCCCGCAGGTCCGCGGGTGCGACGCGGACCGGGATGTCGGGGTCCCCGCGTTCGAGGTCGAGCGCGGTGACGTCGGACGCCACGGCCGCGACCCGTTCGAGCGGCCGGAGCGACCGACGGACCGTGAGCGCGAGCACCCACGTCGCGAGCACGAGCCCGAGCAGGGTGACGCCGCCGACGAGCACGACGAGCCGGACGATCGAGGCCTGCAGGTCACCGAGCGGCAGCGCCGTCACGAACACGTCCCCGCCGCGGGTGACGGCCTGCGCACGGTAGGTCCCGAGCGCGCCGAGCGTGATCGTCGCGGGGTCCGCGTCGGGGGTCACGTCGGCGAGCACGGCACGCTGCGACGCGGTCAGCCGGTGCTGTTCGCCGGCGCTGTCGGTGTACCCGGCGAGGACGGCGTCCCCGTCGCGCAGGATCGCCACGACGGTGTCGGCTGCCTGCCCGGGCGCCCCGATGAAGCGGTTCTCCGGGTCCTGGGATCCGGAGGAGCCGGGCGGTGGCCCCGAGGGCACCCCTCCCGGATCGTCGCCCCCCGGCGTCCGTCCGGCGGCGGTCGCGAGCTCCGCGTCGAGGCGGCCGACCAGGTACCCGCGGTACGCGACCACGGTCACCGCGCCGACGACGACGTTCGTCGCGACGAGCAGCAGCGCGACCGCGGCGACGACCCGCCACCGCAGGGATGGGACACGACCCGGCCTGGGCCCACGCCGCCGGTTCCGGCCCGACGCGTCAGCGGCGGGCCGGCCGTGCCGGTGGGGAGAGGCACGGCTCGCCGCTCCGGGACCGCTCACGGCACCGGCCGCAGCACGTACCCGGCCCCGCGGACGGTCTGCAGCATCGGCTCGCGTCCGACGTCGAGCTTCTTCCGCAGGTAGGACACGTACATGTCGACGAGGTTCGAGGCGGCGCCGAAGTCCATGCCCCAGACGTTGGCCAGCAGCTGGTCGCGGGAGAGCACGCGGTTCTGGTTGCGGGCGAGGTGTCGGAGGAGTTCGTACTCGGTCGGGGTCAGGTCGAGCGGTTCGCCGCCGCGGGTGGCCGTGCGGGCGTCCTCGTCGACGGTCAGGTCACCGACGACGAGTCCGACCGAGCCGCCGTGCAGCGCCACCCGCGCGGTGGTCCGAGCGAGGATCCGCGCCCGGACGAGCAGCTCCTCGATGCCGAACGGCTTCGTCAGGTAGTCGTCCCCGCCGCCCGTGAGCCCGGCGAGCCGGTCCTCGGGAGCGTCCCGCGCGGTGAGGAACAGGACCCGGACGTCGTCGCGGGCATCACGGAGCCGGTCGAGCACCTCGAAGCCGTCGATGTCCGGCAGCATCACGTCGAGCACGACCACGTCGGGCTGGAACTCGCGCGCCGCGAACAGCACGTCCCGCCCGCGGTGCACGGCCCGCACGGCCCACCCGTCGCCCGCGAACGCGAGGGCGACGGCCTCGGCGAGCGCGTGCTCGTCGTCGACGACGAGGACACGGGCGGGCGTGCCGTCGGCGCGCAGGAGCGGTCGGTCCGACATGCCCCGGAGCCTAGCTGCCGCCGTGTCCTCGTCGCCGGTCACTCCGACGCGCCCAGGTCGTAGACGGTCTGGCCGCCGACGGTCGTCGACTCGTAGTTCGCGGCGACCCACTCCTGGATGGCACTCGCGGTGGAGGACCCTCCGCGCATGCCGCCGCCGGAACCGGAGGAGACGTAGTAGCCGACGTCGCCGGCCGCGACCCAGGCCTGGAACTCGGCGAGCGTCGGCGCGGGGTCGCTCGACCAGCCGCCGATGGCCATCACGGCGGTGTCGGTGTCGAGCTCGAGCTGCGCGGCGGACTGCGAGCCGTTCACCGCGGCGGACCACTTCGCGTCCGAGGCGGCGAGCAGCTTCGTCAGCGCGGAGGAGGTGGTCGCGCCGCCCGTGCCGCCGGTCGGGAGGCTCGTCCCCGACCCGTCCGAGGAGGTCGCGCCGTCGGGCACCGCGGGCACCTCGCCGGTCGCGCCCTCCGGTGCGGTGCCGGTCGGCGGCTGGCCGCCGCTGCCCTGACCCTGTTCGGTGCCGTCCTGCTCGGTGCTGTCCTGCTGCGTGCCCTGCGTGCCCTGCGGGCCGCCGCCCGGGAACCCGCCGTCTCCGGAGCCGCCGGCCGACCCGCCGGGGCCGGTCGTGCCTCCCGGCTGGCCGCCGCCACCAGGGAACCCGCCCGTCCCGCCGGAGCCGCTGCCCGCCGGACCGACGCTCGGGATCGACCCGGAGTGCGCGACGGTCGTCGTGGCGAGGGCGTAGGCCGTCGTGCCGGTCAGCCCGAACAGCGTGCCGGCGAGGACACCGATGGTGACGAGCTTCCGGAGAGTGGGGACACTGCCGACGACGATCGCCGCGGCGGACAGCAGACCACCGACGAGCACCACCCAGCGCAGCCACGGCAGCCACGACGCGTTCTCGTTCAGCAGGCACCAGCTCCAGAAGGCCGTCGCGCCGATCATGGCCGCGAGGCCGAGGCGCCCCGTCATGCGCTCGCGGGCGTGCCAGAGGAGGGCGCCACCGGTGCCGACCAGGCCGGCGATCGCCGGGGCGAGCGCCACGGTGTAGTACGGGTGGATCGTGCCGGACATGTACGAGAAGACCAGTCCGGTGACGAGCAGCCAGCCGCCCCAGAGCACCAGGCCGGCGCGGGCGGGGTCGGCGAGGTGCCGCCGGCCGACGACCACCAGGCCGAGCACGAGCGCGACGAGTGCCGCGGGCAGGAGCCACGAGATCTCGAGGCCCATCTCGGACGAGAACAGCCTGTTCAGCCCGGTGGAGCCGCCGAAGGACGAGCCCGCGGTGCCGCCGCCCGTGCCGCCGCCACCGCCGCCGTTGCCCGAGCCGCCGAAGATCCGGCCGAGGCCGTTGTAGCCGAACACCAGGTCGAGGACCGTGTTGTCGGTCGAACCACCGATGTACGGGCGTGACTCCGCGGGCCAGAGCGCCACGGCGAGGACCCACCACCCGGCTGCCACGACGAGCGACACTGCGGCGATGCCGAGGCCGATCGCGCGCCTGCCCCAGGTCGTGCGGGCGGCGAAGAGGTACACGAGGCCGAAGGCCGGCAGGACGAGCAGGCCCTGGAGCATCTTCGTCAGGAACGCGAAGCCGAGGGCGACACCGGCGAGGGCGATCCACCGCCAGCTGCCCTTCGGCAGTGCCCGGACCGTGCAGTACGCGCCCGCGGTCATGAGCAGGACGAGCAGCGCGTCCGGGTTGTCGAACCGGAACATGAGCGCCGCCGCCGGGGTCGCCGCGACGATGAAGCCGGCGAGCAGCGCACCGACGTTCGCGGTCGTGGCTCCGAGGCGGGCGAGCGTCCGTCGGACGGTGCCCCACACGAGCGCGACCGAGGCGACGGCCATCAGCGCCTGGGGGAGCAGCAGGCTGGACGACGAGAACCCGAACAGCCGAGCCGACAGCACCATCACCCAGAGCGACGCCGGGGGCTTGTCGACGGTGATGAAGTTCGACGAGTCGAGCGAGCCGAAGAAGAACGCCTCCCACGACTTCGTGCCGGCCTGCACGGCGGCGGCGTAGAAGGTGTTGGCGTACCCGGAGACGCTGAGGTCCCAGAGGTACACGACGGCGGTGACGACGAGGAGCAGCCAGAACGCCGGGCGGAGCCAACGGGCGTCGGTCCGCTCACCGAGGAAGAGCCGGGGAAGGGCTCGGCGACGCGTTGGCGCTCCCGTGTGCGCTCGGTCGCGACGGTCGGTCACGGGGATCGGGTACGTGGTCATGACGCTGAGCATCGCCGTCCCCGGTCGACCGTTCCGATGGACCGCCTCGGAGCTTCCTAAGACGTCAGCGGCCGGTCACCGCCCGGCGGATCTGCTCGATCGGGACCTTCGGGGTCCGGTCCGCGTGGAGCAGGCCGTTCGTCTCCTGCATCGTGTCCGTCAGCTGCGTCCAGCACGACCCTGCCAGGAACGTGCTCGCCCGCACCCCGTCGTAGAGCGCCGTGATCCGCGCGACCCAGTCGTCCCCGTCGACCGCCGCCGTGTAGCCCCAGCCCTCGGTGCGCCGGCCGGCGGCCTGGTACCGGACGCCGCCGAACTCGGTGAGCATCACCGGCTGGCCGCGGTCGACGGCACCACCGACGAACTGGGGGTGTCCGGACGGGGCGAGGCCCTCGAGCGCGCGGGTGCGTGCCGCGTCGTCGCGGTAGGTGTCCGCGAGCACGGCGCCGTCGCCCTCGTAGTCGTGGATCGTCACGACGTCGGTGTCCTGCTGCTCCCAGCCGTCGTTCCCGATCACCGGCCGGGACGGGTCGAGGGCCCGGGTGAGGTCGACGAGCGCCCGCGCGTAGGCCTGCTGGGCGGGGTCCGAGACGACGTGCTGGATGCCCCACGACTCGTTGAACGGGACCCAGGTGACGATCGACGGGTGCGAGGCGTCCCGCTCGACGGCGGCGGTCCACTCCGCGGTGAGTCGACGCACGGCCGTGGGGGAGAACTCGTACGCCGCGGGGGCCTCGCCCCAGACCATGAGGCCGAGGCGGTCGGCCCAGTAGAGGAACCGCGGGTCCTCGATCTTCTGGTGCATGCGCGCGGCGTTGAAGCCGAGGGCCTTGATGAGCTCGACCTCCTGCCGGTGTGCGAGCGGGTGCGGTGCGGCCAGGTGCGACTCCGGCCAGAAGGCCTGGTCGAGCACGCTGCGCACCGGGTACGGCTGCCGGTTGAGCAGGAACCGGCCACCGCCGACGCCGACGCTGCGCATGCCGAGGTAGCTGGCGACGACGTCGAGCACGGCGCCGGACCCGTCCACCAGGGTGAGGACCGCGTCGACGAGCCGCGGGGTCTCCGGCGACCACGTCAGCTCGTCCTCGGCCTGGCCGTTGCGCTGCCGTGCGACCGGCACGATGACCTCGAGGGTCGGACGGCTGGCGGTGGCGTCCCACTCGGTCGTGCCGAGGTCCTCGTCGCGCTCGTCGAAACGGAGGGCGACCCGGAGCCGGGCACCGGCGGGCACCCGGCCGCGGAAGCGGACCGACAGCGCCGTCGACGCGGGGGAGGCCGGGGTCCACCGGAGTGCGTCGATCGCGGTGGTGGGCACGGCCTCCAGCCAGACCGGCTGCCAGATGCCCGTCGTCCGGCGGTACCAGATCGCGTGTGCCTCCTCGTGCCAGTCCTGCTTGCCGCGGGGCTGCGTGACGTCGTCGGGGTCGTCCTCGGCGCGGACGACCAGCACGTGGCCGGCCCCGTCGGGGGTCTCGGCGAGCAGGGCCGTGACGTCGAACGTGAAGGGAGTGTGCCCGCCCTCGTGCTCGCCGACGAACCGGCCGTCGATCCAGACCCTGGCACGGTGGTCGACCGCGCCGAAGTGCAGCAGGACGCGGGGTCGGTCGGCGCCGTGGCCGGCCCGCACGAGGTCGTCGTGGCCGATCGTCCGGCTGTACCAGACGACCGGGTGGAACCCGGGGTCCCCGATGCCGGACGCCGCCGACTCGGGCGGGAAGGGCACGGTGATGGTGCGCGGCGACGGCACCCCGGCGGCCCACCCGGCATCAGCCCCGGCGTCCTCGTCGTCGTGCCGGAACGACCAGGGCCCGCTGAGGTCGACCCAGTCGCGGCGGACCACCTGCGGCCGGGGGTACCGGCCGTCCTGCCGGCTGGCGAGGGGGACGGCGGCGACGTCGGCGGAGGACGCGGGGGCGACGATGCTCATGCTCCGGCAATTTACAGCGCTGTAAACAGATCGTCAACGCTACGGTGGGCGCGTGGGCCGGGTCACGCTGCAGGACGTCGCGGAGCACGCCGGCGTCTCGATGAAGACCGTGTCGAACGTCGTCCGTGGCTACCGGCACGTCAGCGACGCCATGCGGGCCCGGGTGCAGACGTCGGTCGACGCGCTCGGCTACCGACCGAACGTGACGGGGCGGAGCCTGGCCACCGGCCGCACGAACATGCTCGCGTTCGCGTTCCCCGACCTGCGTCGGCCGTACTTCGCCGAGCTCGCGCACGTCTTCTCGGAGGTGTGCGCGGCGCGGGGCTACCAGCTGCTGCTCGAGGAGACCGCCGGGGCGCCGGGCGGCGAGCTGTCCGCCGTCCGGGGGCGCGAGGCGGGGGTCGTCGACGGGGTCGTCATCCACCCGCAGGTGCTCACGCCCACCGAGATCGACCACGCACGGGGCGACACCGCGGTCGTGTTCCTCGGCGAGGACGTCCGGCCGGACGGCGCGGACCTCGTCGCGATCGACAACGTGCGGGCCGCGGCCGAGGCCGTCGCGCACCTCGCGGCCCTCGGGCGGCGCCGGATCGGGTTCCTCGGCCACGAGGTGGGCGAACAGTCACGCACCTCGGCCTTCCGGACGGAGGGGTACCGCGACGGCCTCTCCGCGGTCGGGCTGCCCGTCGACCCGTCGCTCATGGTCGCGCGTGCGGTCGGTGACGCCCGCGGGGCGGAGGAGGCCTTCGGCCGTGCCCTCGACGACGGACTCCGGATCGACGGGCTGCTCTGCCGCGACGACCTCGCCGCCGTCGGGGCCCTGCGGGCGATGCGCCTGCGGGGGCTCGAGGCGCCGCGCGACGTGGCGGTGGTCGGGTGGGACGCCATCGGGCTGGCCGCCAGCCTGGTGCCGAGCCTGACCTCGGTCGCGCCGGACACGGTCGCGCTCGCCGAGGCCGCGCTCGACCGGCTGCAGGAGCGCATCGAGGGACGCCCGGGCGAGGGACGGGCGGTGACGGTCGGCCACCGGCTGCTGGTGGGGGAGAGCGCGCCCTACCCGGACGGCTCGGTCGACTGATCCCCGCGGACCGTCGTCGGGCCGCCGTGCCGGGACGACGCCTCCGGGGCCTCCCGTCGGACCCGGCGTCGGGCCTCCCGGATGCTCGCGCGCTGCAGTCGCACCGTCGGCCAACCCGCCGCCCGCGCGTGCGCGGCGAGCCCCTGGTCCGGGTTGACGACCACGGGGTTCCCGACGAGGGACAGCAGGGGGATGTCGTGGCGGGAGTCCGAGTACGCCCAGCAGTGCGCGGGGTCCGCGCCGGTCCGGGCCAGGAGCGCACGCGCGGCGACCGCCTTGTGCTCCCCGTGCAGGAACGCCCCGTCGAGGCGGCCCGTGTAGGCGCCGTCCTCCACCTCGAACACGCTGCCCAGGGCGCCGGTCAGCCCGAGGCTGCGTGCGATCACCTCGGCCAGGAACGTCGGTGTCGCCGTGACGAGCCACACCTGGTGGCCCTTCGCGAGGTGCTCGCGGGCGAGGGCAGCGGTCTCGGGCCACACGGACGGCTCGGTGTGGCGGGCCCAGACGTCGTCGGACAGCGCCGCCATGTCGGCGACCGTGATGCCGGTGATCACCTCGAGTCCACGGGTCTGCGCGGCGGCCAGGTGCCGGTCGTTCTCGCCGCGGACCTTGAAGCGGGCGTGCTTCCAGCCGGCGCTGACGATGTCGCGCAGGGTGATGAGGCGGGCGGCGCGGAGTCCGCGCACGAGGTGGAACGCGCTCGCACCGTGGACGAGGGTGTTGTCCACGTCGAAGAACGCGAGGACCGGGGTGTCCGCCTGCTCGTCCGCCACCGGACCAGGGTAGGCGACGGGGCCGCGGGCCGCGACCGGTGGTCGGGCCTGCCGATCGGGGCGGGGTGCCGGCCGGGGCGGCTGCCGGCTCGGTCTGCGACGTTCCGCGTGTCGATCGACGCGCGGCATGTCGCTCGGTGCGCACGCACCCGGTGCGCGTGCATGGTGCGACATCGCACGTGTCGATCGACGCGTGCGATGTCGCACGGCGTGCCGCCGCCGCGGGACCGCAGCACGTGCCGCCGCCGCCGGACCGCAGCCGCGCAGCAGCCGCCGTCACCGCTCCCCGGGGTGCACGCTCCCGAGCAGCTCGACCAGGGCGCTCCGCAGCGACCCGGGCAGCCCGACGGTCTCGAGCTCGGCGATCCGGTCGGCGCGGGGTGCGTCGCGGTCGACGACCTCCCACGCGGTGAGCTTCTCCGCGTTGCCCGCCTGGGCACCCTCGAGGAGCTCCCGTGCGGCGTCGCGGGCGTCCACACCGATCGCGGGCGCCCCCGCGAGGGTCAGGACCGCGCCGGCGTCCGTCGCGACGTCCAGGTCGACCGAGAACCGGTCGGCCGACACCGCGTCGACCTCCTGCCCGGCCGCGGGCGCCCCGAGGAACGTGACGCGCCACCGACGCCGGGCCGGCACGCTGCCGAGGTCGCCCTCGGCCGGGTCGATCCGGAACACGGCGGCGTCGTGGTCCCAGGTGAGCGTGGTCCGGCACACGCCGCCGTCCGGCTCCGTACCGGTGCCGGTCCCGGTCCCGGTGCCGGTGCTGGTGCCGGTCTGCTCCTCCCGGTCCTCCACGAGCGTGAACGTGCCCGGGGCACCCGGGGCGACGAGCACCTCGAGCGCGGCGGGGTTCACCGTCGCGTCCGACTCGTCCGGCGCCGCGAGCGGCAGGATCCCGCCCGCACGCAGCAGCACGGGGATCGTGCCGAGCCCGCGGTGCAGGTCGACGAACCGGTCGCCCGCGTACGTCGTGCCCGTGAAGACGTCCGTCCACGTGCCCGGCGGCAGCCAGGCCCGCGCCCGGCCCCGCAGCGTCACCGGGTCGCGCGGTTCGACGATCGGGGCCACGAGCAGCTCCGACCCGAAGGCGTACTCGTTCGGCACCCGGTACGCCTCGTCGCGGTGCGGCTCGAGGTGGTACACCGGCCGGACGAGTGCGGTGCTCGCGGCCGCTCGGTGGTTCATGGTGTGCAGGTACGGCACGAGCCGGTGGCGGAAGCGCAGGGCCTCGCCCATCGCGGCCCGGGGCTCGGCCGGGAACAGCCACGGCTCCTTGCGGATGAACGGGTTGTTCGCGGAGTGCAGCCGCATGATCGGCGAGAAGACCCCGAACTGCACCCAGCGGGTGGCGAGCTCGTCGTCGCGCACTCCGCGGGTGTGGCCGCCGATGTCGTGGCTCCACCAGGGGTACCCGACGTTCGCGGCGGTCGCGGTGAACTCGGGTTGGAACGCGAGGGAGGCCCACGAGACGACGGCGTCCCCGGAGAACCCGACCGCGTACCGGTGGCTGCCAGGACCCGCGTACCGCGAGAAGGTCATGCCGGCCCCGCCGTCGCGCGCCGAGTCGAGCAGGTGGAAGTGGTTGAGCACCCAGAGCGGGTCGACACCGGGCATGCCGGAGGTGCGGCCCTGCTGCCAGTCGATCCACCAGAAGTCGACGCCCTGCTCCTCGAGCGGCCGGTGCAGGTGCTCGAAGTACGCGCGGAGGAAGACCGGGTCGGTGGGGTCGAACGCGACCGTCTGCTCGGTGTCGGGGTCGATCCCGGTCGCGGCCGCCATCGCCGGGTAGGCGTCCTCGAAGGCCCGCACGCCGTCGGCCGGGTGCAGGTTGAGCGTGGTCCGCATGCCGCGTCGGTGCAGCTCGGCCAGGAACGCGGGCGGGTCGGGGAAGAGCGACGGCTCCCACGAGTACCCGGTCCAGCCGTTGCCGAAGCGCGGCGGCACGGAGTCGACGCGGTGCCAGTCCATGTCGACGACCGCGACCGAGAAGGGCAGGCGTTCCTCGGCAAACCGGTCGAGCAGCGCCGTGTACGACTCGTCCGAGTACGGGTGGTAGCGGCTCCACCAGTTCCCGAGCGCCCACCGGGGCAGGCGCGTCGGTGGTCCCGACACCGCGTGGAACGCGCGGAGGGCCTCGTCGTAGTCGCGGCCGTACGCGAACACCTGCACGTCGCGGCGACCCGGCACGCGGCTACCGACCCACCCGTCGTCCTCGAACAGGAACGAGTCGCTGTCGTCGAGCGCGACGATCCCGTCGCGCGCCAGGACGCCGGACTCGAGCGGCATCCGCCCGTCCACGTCGTCGAGCGTCCTGCCGGTGCCGCCGAGGTCGCGGGGCTCCTGGCCCCAGCGCCACCGGTTCGCGTCCGCTCCCGAGGTCTCGACCACCAGCCCGGTCGCCGAGAACGGCCGGCCGTCGTACCGGAGGGTGGCCCGGTCCGTGGTCACCTCGACCCCGTCGCCCCGCCGCACGACGGTGTACTCGGGCACCGGCAGGCGCCGTCGTACCGCGAAGGTCGAGGCGCGGTCCTCGAAACCGCCGTCGTCGCTCCACTCGATGCGGAAGAGCCCGTCGCACAGCACGGTGATCCGCCAGTGGTCGCCCTGCACGACGGCGTCGCCGTCGGCGACCGGGTCGGAGCCCGGGAAGGGGCGGATGGTGGGCAGGGGGCCGTCGGTGGGGGAGTGCACGTCGGTTCGGTCCTGTCTCGGCCGTTCCGGCCGGTGTCGGTACGGGAGGCTCGGGTCAGCTCTTGACGGCACCCTGCGTCACGCCGCTGATCACCCAGCGCTGCGCGAACAGGTAGACGACGATCGTCGGAGCCATCGCCATGAGGTACGAGGCGAACGCCACGTTGTAGTTCGTGCCGAACTGGCTCTGGAAGATGTTCTGCACGACGGGCAGCGTCTGCAGCCCGGGGTCCGCGGTGATGAGCGACGGCATCATGAAGTCGTTCCACGAGGCGAGGAACGCGAAGATGCCGACGGTTGCGTTCATCGGGCCGAGCAACGGCAGGATGACGCGCCAGAAGATCTGCCACGTCGAGGCACCGTCGATGCGTGCGCTCTCCTCGAGCTCGACCGGGATCGAGCGCAGGAACGCCGAGTAGAGCAGCACGCTGAACGACAGTTGGAACATGGCGTGCAGGATCGCGACGCCGACCGGGCTGTCGAGCGAGATCATCGCGGTGAGCTTGATCTGCGGCAGGGCCACCACCGGGAACGGCAGGAACATCGCCGCGAGCAGGTAGACGAAGGACCAGCGGAAGAAGCGGCGGTGCCAGTTCCGCACGATCGCGTACGAGGCGAGCGAGCTGAGGAGCAGCGTCGCGACGACGGTGAGGGCGGCGACGCCGAGCGAGACCGAGAACGACACCGGGAAGCGGGTGAGCGTCCACGCCTCGGCGAAGCTGGCGGGGTTGAACGGGAACGGCAGGGACAGCGCGTTGCCGTCGACGGCCTGGGCGCTCGTCTTGAACGCCATGGCGACGGTGACGTAGAGCGGGACCAGGACGGTGAGGGACGCGATCGCCAGGACGATCGTCAGCGGGACGTCGACGCGACCGAGCCGGCGTCGGCGGGGCTGGTCGGGCGTGGTGCGTGCGGCGGCGGTCGCGGGGGACCGGGTGTCGATGGCGCTCATGCGAGTCGGAGGTTCCTTCCGCGGGTCACTGCGAGCTGCAGGACCGAGATGAGGACGGTGATGACGAAGAAGACGGTCGCGTTGGCCATCTGGTAGGCGTAGTCGCCGCTCGTGAAGCCCGTGAAGATGGTCATCGCGACGCTGCTCGTCGCCGAGCCCGGTCCGCCGTTCGTCAATCCGACGATCACGTCGTAGGCGCCGAGGTAGCCCTTCACGCCGAGCACCGTGTTGATGACGATGAAGCCGCCGATCAGGGGCAGCGTGATCGACCGGAGCTGCTTCCACGCGCCGGCGCCGTCGAGCGAGCTCGCCTCGTAGACGTCCGTCGGGATGGAGGTCAGCCCCGCCGTGTAGACGAGCAGGGCACCCGGGATCGTCTGCCAGGCCGAGACGATGACGATCGCGAGCCAGGCGAGGTCCGGGTCGCCGAGGATGCTCTGCTCCAGCGGGCCGAAGCCGACCGCGGTCGCCAGGGCCGGCAGGGTGTTCGAGAACAGGAAGTTGAAGACGTAGGCGACGATGATGCCGGAGACGACCATCGGGATGACGAACACGGCGCGGAGCCCGCTCGCGAACCGCACACGCTTCGTCAGCGCGATGGCCAGTGCCAGGGCGATCACCTGCGTGACGATCACCGTCACCACGGCGAAGCCGAGGGTGAAGCCGTACGAGCCGAGGATCGCCGGGTCGGACACGAGCGCCCGGTAGTTCTCGAGCCCGAGGAAGTGCCACTGCCCGAAGCCGAGGTAGTCGGTGAAGCTGTAGAAGACGCCGACGCACGCGGGGGCGACGACGAACGCCGTGAACAGCACGAGGGCGGGCACGAGGAAGAGGTAGTAGACGCCCTCGGTGCGGCGCAGCGAGCCGACGCGTCGGTGCACGCGGGACGCGACGGTCGCGGGTCCGGGGCGGGGTCCACCGGTGTCCGGTGTGCCGGGGGTCAGCGGGGTCTGGACGGTCATGAGCGCTCCTGGGGTCCTGGTCGGCGGTGCCGGGGTCGCGGCGGTCAGACCGTCGCCGAGCGGCCGGCGAGGCGTCGCCAGTCGGTGTCGAGCCGCCGCAGCATCGACTCGAAGTCGCCGCTGCGGATCGCCGTCTGCAGGTAGTTGCCGAGGGGGATGGAGGTGGGGATGAAGGTGCCGGCGCCCTGGTAGAAGTCGCCGCTGTCGACGTACTGCTGCAGGCCGGCCACGCGCTCGTCGGTCTGGGGAGCCGCGTCCTCGGTCGTCGCGAACGCGAGGTTGTCGAGGTTGTAGGCGTTGATGACGTCGGGCTGCATGAGGAACTCGACGAGCTCCCGGGCCTCGTCGAGGTGTGTCGTGGTCGTGGGGATCCAGAGCCCGAGGTCGATGTTGACGCGGGCCTGCCGGTCGTCGGGGTCGTCGGACACGGGGAGCGCGAAGGTCCCGACGGGCAGGTCGGGGTCGACGAGTGCGATCTGGCTGAGCGCCCACGGCCCCTGCAGGTACATCGCGACCTTGCCCCGTCCGAACGCCAGGTTGCCGTCGGCGTAGGAGCGGGTCGCGTGGTCCGGGTTGAAGAACGTCGAGATCGTCTTCGCCCGCTCCATCGGCACGGCGAAGTCGCGCTCGAAGGAGACCTCGGCGTCGGGTCCGACGTCCGTGCCGAGCGCCTTCATCTTGCGGAAGAACGTCCCGGTGTCGACCAGGCTCCCCACGGAGTAGTCGAACAGGCCCTGCCACAGCGTCCAGGTGTCGCGGTCGGTCGCGTACACGGGGGTGACGTCCGTCTTCGAGAGTGCCGTGCAGACGTCGACGAACTCGCTCCAGGTCGTCGGGACCGGGAGGTCCTGCTCGGCGAAGATCCGCTTGTTGTAGATGACGCCGGCGGCGGCGAGCGAGAAGGGCAGGACGCTGGTGCGGTCCTCGAAGGTGGCGTACTGGTTCGTCAGGCCGTCGATGCTCTTCCGGACCCTGCCCGCCGACGGCAGGTCGCCGAGGTCGCGGAGCACGCCGCGCTCGATGTAGCGGGCGAGCTCGAGGTTGTCGTTGAAGCAGCCGACGTCCGCCGGTTCGCCGCGGACGAACTGCGGCGCGATGGCGGTCGTGCTGTCGTGGACGACCCGCAGGCCACGGTGCTCCCGCTCGAACCGCCGGAGGAGGTCGTCGAAGTAGGCGATGACCTCCTGCTTCTGCTCGTAGAAGCGCAGCGTCGTCCCGCCCGCCGCCGCGGTGCCCGAGGACGGCGCCGAACAGCCGGTGAGCGCCAGCGCGCCGAGGCCGATCCCGCCCGCGGCGCCCGTGAGGAACCCGCGGCGGCTGAGCGCCGCACGTGCCGTCGTCCTGCTGGTGACCATCGTTGCTCCCTCTCGCGCTCCGTCGCGCTCGCTCTGTTTTACAGCGCTGTAAACGCAAAGTCAACGAAACGACGAGCAGTGCTCACCCGCACGAGGGCCCTCAGGCGTAGCGGCGTGCGGCGCGCAGTGCGTGCTCGGTGTACGAGCCGCCGAACAGGAACACGTGCAGCAGCAGCGGCGCGAGCTGGTGGAGCTCGACGCGCTCCTGCCAGCCGTCCGCCAACCGCGACTCGGCGTCGTACCCGGCGAGCACCGTCTCGAGCCGGGGGAGCCCGAACAGTGCCAGCAGCGCGAGGTCGGTCTCGGCGTGCCCGCCGTGCGGCGTCGCGTCGATGAGCACGGCGCCGGTCGGCTCCGAGGCGTCCGTCGGCCACAGCACGTTCCCCGCCCAGAGGTCGCCGTGGATCCGCGCCGGTGCGTCACCGACGAGCGCGGGCTGCGGCGAGCCGAGGGTGCCGTCCTCGAGCCGGTCGGCCACGCGGTCGAACACCGCGGCCTCGGCGGCGTCGAAGCCACCGCGGTCGACGATGCGCTGCACGAAGTCCCGGATGCGGTACTCGGCGAAGAAGGCGCCCCAGGTCGCCGGTGCGTCGGCGGCGCTCGTGAACGGCGTCCGCGAGCGGCCCATCCGCAGGCCCCCGCGCGTCGGGAACCCGGGCGACGGCGCACCCCAGTGGGCGGCACCGGCCGCGTGGGTCCGTGCGAGCGACCGTCCGAAGCGCTCGGCCTGGGCCCTCGTCGGGCTGCCGTCCTGGATGCGCTCGAGGTGGAGCACGGTCGGCTCCGGGTGGTCGAGGACGCGGGCGATCCGGGTGCCGCCGGTCTCCTCGGCCTCGGCGAGCCAGGCCAGTCCGGCGGCCTCGGCGGTCGCCTCGTCGGGGTCGCGGAACGTCTTCACGTGGATCTCGGGCACGTGCCCATCCTGCCGACGGCGCTCGTCGGGCGTTCAGGCTCCCCGGCCGGCGGCGTGCACGACCAGGGCGAGCTGCACCCGGTTGTCGACGCCGAACTTCTCGTACACGTGCCCGACGTGCGTCTTCACGGTCGCCAGGGTCACGAACAGGTCGGCGGCGATCTGCGCGTTCGAGGCGCCCGCGGCCACGGCGAGCGCGACCTCGGTCTCCCGTTCGGTCAGGGTCGCCAGGAGCCGCCGTTCGTGTGCGCCGTCGGTCGGGGTCGCACCGGCGCCCGGCCCGGAGCCGTTGCCGGCGGCGACCGCGATCACCCGGTCGAGCACGGACGGCGACAGGATCGACCGTCCGGCGGCCACGGCCCGGACCGCCTCGACGAGCTCCTGCGGTGGTGTGTCCTTGAGCAGGAACCCTCGGGCGCCCCGGTGCAGGGCGCCGAGCACCAGCTCGTCGTCCTGGAACGTGGTCAGCACCAGCACGGCGAGCTCCGGACGCTTCCGGAGTTCCCGCTCGGTCGCGACCAGGCCGTCGCACCGGGGCATGCGGATGTCCATCAGCACGACGTCCGGTGCCGCCGCGGCGATGACGTCCTCGGCCTCCAGCCCGTCGCCGGCGTCGCCCACGACCTCGATGCCGTCGCCCCCGCTCAGGAGCAGTCGGAGACCGGCCCGGACGAGGTGGTCGTCGTCGACCAGGACGACGCGCACGGCCGCGGTCACGCCGTCCACGGGAGCACCGCCTCGACGACGTGCGTGCCGGATGCGTCGCGACCGGCGGAGAAGGACCCGCCGAGGAGCCTCGCCCGCTCGGCCAGCCCGCGCAGGCCGTGCCCCGCCGGAGCCGCGCCGGGCGTCGCCGTGTCCTGCTCGGCACGGTGCGCCGTCGGGTTCGTCACCCGGACCCGGAGCGCCGGCCCGCGCACGACGTCCACCGCGACGGTGACCGGCTGCCCGGCCGCGTGCCGCCGGGCGTTGGTCAGGCCCTCCTGCACGACCCGGTACGCCTGCCGGCCGACGGCGTCCGGTGCGTCGGCGCTCGCTGGGTCCGTCGTCGCCGTGACGTCGGCGCCCGAGTGACGCGCTTCGTCGAGCAGGGCCGGCAGGTCCCGCAGCGTCGGCTGCGGGGGTGCGGTGCCCGTCGTCGCGTCGGCCGGGTCACGCAGCACGCCGAGCACGTCGCGGAGCTCGGTCAGCGCGGAGTGCGCCTCGGCACGGACCACGCCGGCGGCCTCGACGGTCTCCTCGGGGGAGAGCGAGCGACCGCGGTACTCGAGCGCCCCGGCGTGCAGGGCGACGAGGGAGAGCCGGTGCCCGAGCACGTCGTGCATCTCCCGGGCGAGGTGCGCGCGCTCCTGCTCGCGGGCCCGGTCCTCGCGGAGCTGCTGGTCCCGCTCGAGCAGGGCGGCACGTTCGCGCAGCCCGTCCAGCAGGGCCCGCCGCTGCCCGATGGCGATGCCGATCGCGACGAGCAGCGCGGTGCACACGACGGCCGCGATCGCGACCTGCCAGAGCGGGGTCGGCTCCTGGTCGGGGAACAGGTCCTCGCCGGCCGTCGACGCGGCGACGAGCGCAGCGCTGCCGATCGCGATCTCCAGCGGCCGACGACGGGTGACGAGCGACACGAGGGCCAGCGCGGCCGCACCGACCGCGAGCGTCGAGACGGTGCTGGCGGCGACGACGAGCACGCCGACGAGGAGCGGTGCGCGGTGACGGAACGGTACGAGGACGACGGCGACGACCCCGACGGCGAGGTCGACGAGCAGATGGGCGCCGAGGCGGCTGTCGCTGATCGTGTCGACCTCCGTCGTCGACCAGACCGTGGCGAACAGGAACAGCCCGACGAGCACGACGACCACGAGCCGCCACGTCTCGGCCCAGACGCGGCGCGCGACGGGCACGGGCGGGCGGATCACGGTCGTCGTCATGCCCTCGAGCCTAGGAACACCGGGGCCGGCGCGGATCGTCCGAAGGTCGGAGAAGCGGAGGGGGGGTGGGCCGTCAGACCGCGTCGACCAGTGCCTGCGCCAACGGGTGCCACGGACGCGACGCCGGTCCGCTGAGCACCAGCGTCCGCACGTACCGCGGCTCGACGGGCAGCATGACGAGGTCGTCCGGCAGCATCACGCGCCCGAGCGACGGCACGATGGACACCCCCTCGCCGCGCTGGATCATGCCGAACATCGTGCTCATCTCCCGGACCCGGTGCGCCCACCGGAACGGCTGCCCGGCGAGCTCGTGCATCCGCTCGATCTGGTGCTCGCAGCCACCGCCGCCTGCGACCAGGCCGTCCTCGTGCAGGTCGTCCAGGCTCATCGACGCCGTCCCCGCGAGCGGGTGGTCCCGCCGGACGACCGCGCCCATCTCGTCGCGAGCCACGACGACACCGCCGTCGGGGACCGGGGACGGGTCGACGAGCACCGCCGCGTCCACGGTCCCGGCCTCGAGCCACTCGGCCATCTCGTCGTCGTCGCCCTCGTAGACCTGCACGTCGACGTCGGGCAGCGTCACCGCCCACAGCTCGCGGAGCCGCGGCAGCAGGCCCTGGCAGACCGTGGGGACGGCGGCGAGGCGCACCGTGCCGCGCGCCGTGGCGGGCCGCACCACGGCCTCCAGGGCGTCGACGGAGGCGACCACGCTGCGGGCGTGCGCCAGCATGCGGTCGCCGAGCGGGGTGACGACCGCCGCGCCGCCGCGGCGGACGACGGCCCCGCCGACCTCGCGCTCCAGCCCCGCGACGGCGTGCGACACCGCGGACTGACCGACGCCGAGCGCTGCGGCGGCCCCGGTGAACGAGCCGGCGTCCACCGTGGCGACGAACGCACGGAGCTGTGGGACGGAGAGGGTCATGCGTCTCCTTCATGGGGTCATGCGGGTCATTCGTTCGACACATGGGCCGGCGGTGGTCGATGCTAGCGCTCGTGAACGCCCTCCTCTACGTCCTGGTCGCCCTCACCTGGGGTTCGAGCTTCTTCTTCGCGAAGATCGGGCTCGAGGGGCTCGCCCCGCAGCAGGTGGCCACCGTCCGCACGGTCCTCGGAGCCCTCACGCTCGTCGTGGTGCTGCTCGCGACCCGTCGACGGTGGCCGCGCGAGCGGCGGGTCTGGGGACACCTGTTCGTCGTCGCGGTGTTCCTCAACGCCGTGCCGTCCTCGCTGATGGCGTGGGCCGAGCAGACCGTGCCGTCGGGCCTGGCGAGCATCTACAACGCCACGACGCCGATCATGACGCTCCTCGCGCTCGCGGTGCTGGTGCCGTCGGAACGGCTCAGCCGCCGCCAGCTCGGCGGCGTCGTGCTGGGGATCGTGGGTGTCCTCGTGCTCGTCGGTCCGTGGGACCTGGTCGGCGACCCCGCCGTGCTCGCCACCGTCCCCGGCCAGGTCGCACTGCTCGGCATGACCGCGTCCTACGGCATCGGACTGGCGTGGCTCCGGCGCTTCGGCGTCGGCAGCGGGCAGGACCCGACGACGGTCGCGACGGTGCAGCTCACCCTGGCGGCGCTGCTCATGCTGCTGGTCGCGCCGGTCATCGCGACCGGGCCGGTGGACCTGGACTGGAGGATCGTGGCCGCGATGGTGGCGCTCGGAGCGGTGGGCACGGGGCTGGCCTACGCGTGGAACACGCGCCTGGTCGGCGCGTGGGGCGCGGGGCGTGCCTCGACCGTGACCTACCTGACGCCGGTGGTCGGGGTGGCACTCGGGGTCCTCGTGCTCGGGGAGCCGCTGCGGTGGAACGAGCCCGTGGGTGGGCTGGTGGTGCTGCTCGGGATCGCGTTGGCGTCCGGGGTGCTGCGCGGGCGGCGCGGCCTGCGGGCTGCGGCTGCAGCCTGACTTCCCGTTCCGCTCGGGTGGGGCTGCGATCGGGACTGCTGCGTGCGGCCCGCCCGAGCGCGGCCCGCGGCGTGGGCTGGGGCGGGATGGGCTCAGTCTGCCGCGCTGGCCCATCGCTGCCCGTTCTTTCCCAGAGCGGCTGCGGTGGAAGGCGGAATCGGGCGTTCCTGGCGGGAACGGAAGCCGAGGTACGCCTGGATCGACCAGTTGTGCACGAGTTGACCAGGTACGCCCGGAACGGTCAAGTACGCCCGGAACGGCGATGTACGCCCGCACGGACCGGGTACCCAGCACTACGCTCGCCCCGTGCTGACGATCGAGACCGTGCATCCCGACGAGCCCGTCGCCGAGAGCATCCTCCGCCGGTACACCACCGAGGTCGCCTCCCGGTGGTACGGACGGCCCGCGACCGAGGACGAGGTCGACCAGGCCCTCCGCGACGAGCCGTCCGACGACCTGACGGGCACGACCGGTGTGCTCCTGGTCGCACTCGACGACGACGGCGAGCCGGTCGGGTGTGCCGGTGCGCGCTTCCTCGGGGACGTCGCAGAACTGACCAAGGTGTTCACCCGCGGCGAGGCCCGGGGACGGGGCGTCGGCAGGCAGCTGGTCTCGGCCGTGGAGCGGGCGTGCGCGGAACTGGGCATCGAGGTGGTCCGTCTCGACACCCGCGGGGAGCTCGCCGAGGCGTGTGCCCTGTACGAGCGGCTCGGCTACCGGCGGGTCGGACCCTTCAACGACGAGCCGTTCTCCGACCGCTGGTACGCGAAGCAGGTGGACCGGTAGCGCTCGCGGGCGCTGCGGAGTGGTCGGGTCAGGGGCGCGTGTAGTCGAACTGCAGGCGCATCCGGTCGCCGCGGAAGACGATCGTCGAGTACTCGAAGGTCGTGCCGGCGCGGTCCGAGATCACGTCGGTGAGCTGCAGTGCGGGGTCGCCGCGGCGCAGTCCCAGGAGCGTCGCATCCGCGTCGGCGACCGCGACGGCCTCGAGCCCCTCGGCGACGTCGTGCATCGCGAGGTCGAAGGCGTCCTCGAGGACCACGCAGAGCTGCTCGCCGACCACGTCGAGCGTGTCGAGCGTCGGCGCGAGGGTGGCTGGCACGAACGACCGGTGCACGCTCAGCGGCTTGCCGTCGACCGAGCGCAGGCGGACGATCGCGAACACGTCGTCGTCGCGGCCGAGCCCCAGACGGTCGCGCACGCGGGTCGGCGCCGGGCCCCGGTCGATCGACACGAGGTCGGTGCTGATGTCGTACCCGAGGACCTCGAGCTGCTCGCGGATGCCGCGGTACGCGGGGGACACCGCGTTGATCTTCTCCGGCGCGACGAACGTCCCCTTGCCCGGGACCCGTGTGAGCAGGCCGTCGGTGGTGAGCTTGGTGAGCACCCCCCGCACCGTCATCCGGCTGGTGCCGTAGTACCGGTTCAACTCGTTCTCGGACGGGATCCGCTGGCTCGGTGCCCACTCGCCGCCGGTGATCTTCGCGGTGAAGATGTCCTCGAGCTGCTGGTAGATGGGCACGGCGGAATCGCGGTCCACCTCGTCGAGCACGGTCCACCTCGTTCCCTGCGCGGATGCACATCCGGTAGCCGCTCATGATACTTGTCGAGTCCGGTATAGACAGGTACAGTCCGAGCAGTCGTCGACGGAGACGACATCCCACGACGCAACGACGCAAGTGAGGACCCAGGCATGGACGTGTCCACCAGGACGTTGACCAGGACCGCACGGGACGGCGGGTACGCGGTACCGGCCGTGAACGTGTTCGACGAACTGAGCATGCGGGCGGTGGTCGCCGCGGCGGTCCGCACGAGCGCTCCGCTGATCGTGCAGATCTCCGTGAAGACCGTCCGCAGCTCGGGGACCGCCTTCACGACCGACCTCTTCCGAGCGCTCACCCGCGACGTCGCCGTGCCGGTCGCCCTGCACCTCGACCACTGTCCCGACCGGGCGGTGCTCGACGACGTGATCGCCGCCGGGTGGTCGAGCGTCCTGTTCGACGCCTCCGACCGGGGCCTCGACGACGCGGTGCGCGAGACCGGCGAGGTCACGGCGGCCGCCCATGCCGCCGGTGTCGACGTGGAGTCGGAGATCGAGAACATCCTCGGTGTCGAGGACGGGGTCGGCAGCGACGAGTCGCGGCACGCGTACCCGGTCGAGCAGCTCGCCGAGGTCGCCGAGCAGACCGGTGCCGACCTCCTGGCGCCCCAGTTGGGGACGAGCCACGGACTGTACAAGGCGGACCCGGTCCTGCTCCCCGAGCGCGCGGCCGAGCTCGCGCGACTGACCGACCGCCCGATCGTCCTGCACGGCGGCACGGGTCTCGGCGAGCAGGACTTCCGGGCGTTCATCGACGCCGGCGTCTCGAAGGTGAACATCTCGACGGCGGTGAAGCACGCGTACATGCGGGCATCGCTCGCCCACCTGGAGCACGCCCGTGACACCGACTCGTGGGACCCCCCGAAGCTCGTCGCCGCGATCGAGTCCGCCGTCACCGACGTCATCGCGGAGCACGTCGCGTGGTTCGGCGCGGACGGCAAGGCCGACGACAGCACGGCGGGTCGGCCGTGACCCGCGCGCTGGTCTTCGACTGCGACGGGGTCCTGGCCGACACGGAGCGCGACGGGCACCTGCCGGCGTTCAACGCGACCTTCGCGCACTTCGACCTGCCCGTCCGGTGGAGTGAGGAGGACTACGCCGAGGTGCTGCGCATCGGCGGCGGGAAGGAGCGGCTGGCGTCCCTGCTGACGCCGGAGTTCGTCGACCGTGCCGGGCTCCCCGCCGATCCCGACGGACAGCGCGCGCTCGTCGCGGAGTGGCACGCCGAGAAGACCCGGCGGTACACGGCGATGGTGCGCGACGGCGTGATGCCCGCTCGACCGGGCATCGCCCGGATCGTGCACGAGGCCCACGACGCCGGGTGGCTGCTCGCGGTGGCGTCCACCTCGGCCGAGGCATCCGTCCGCGCCGTCCTCGAGCACGCGGTCGGCGACGACGCCGCGACCTGGTTCCGCGTGTTCGCCGGCGACGTCGTACCGCGCAAGAAGCCGGCACCGGACGTCTACGAGCTGACCGTCCGCGAGCTCGGCGTCGACCCGGCCGACGTGGTCGTCGTCGAGGACAGCGCCAACGGGCTCCGTGCAGCGCTGGGCGCCGGCCTGACCACCGTCGTCACCGTCAGCAGCTACACCGCCGGCGAGGACTTCACCGGGGCCGCGCTCGTCGTCGATCGACTCGGCGACCTGCCCGACACCCCCGCCCACGTCATCGCCGATCCGGCCCACGTCGAACCGGACGGCCAGGTCACGCTCGACACCCTCACCCAGCTCCCGAACCCGACCGGAGGACCACGATGACCACCGCCGCCACCACGCACCTCGAACAGACCGTCCGGCTCATCGCCACCACCTGCGTCGAGAACGAGACGTACTTCAGCGACCTCGACGCGGTGGCCGGCGACGGCGACTTCGGGTACTCGCTCGCCCGCGGGTTCGAGAACGTGCTCGAGGGGTTCGACGGCTACGACCGTTCCGATCCCGGCACCTTCCTCCAGCAGGTCGCGATGACGATGAGCAGCAGGATCGGCGGCACGTCGGGGCCGATCTGGGGGACCGCGTTCCTCCGGGCGGCCGGGGTCGTGAAGGGCCGTGAGGACCTGGGGGCCGACGACGTCGTCGCGATGCTCCGAGCCGCGGTCGAGGGGATCAAGAAGCGCGGCGGTGCCGACCTCGGCGACAAGACCCTCCTCGACGCGATCGTGCCGATGACCGACGCCATCGAGGCCGACGCCGCCGCCGGTGCGGACGGCACGGCGATCGCGCGCCGCGCGGCCGAGGTCGCACGACAGGCCGCCGACGCGACCTCGGCGCTCGAGGCGCGCCGTGGTCGGGCCTCGTACACCGGCGAGCGCAGCATCGGCTCGCCCGATCCCGGCGCCGTCGCCGTGGCCGTGCTCGCCGAGCGCGTCGCTGACGACTGGTGACGAGCGACGCCACCGCACGGCCTCCCGCAGGACCCGAGCACCACCACCGCACGACCCTTCGCAGTACCCGACCACCACGATGAAGTGAGGCAACCGCAGTGAAGAAGTTCGTCAACGACCCGAAGCAGTTCGTCCCGGAGATGCTCAAGGGCCTCGCCCTCGCCAACCCGGACACCCTGACCTACGACCCGGAAGCCAACCTGATCGCCCGCGCCGACGCTCCGCGCGACGACAAGGTCTCGATCGTGCAGGGCTCCGGCTCGGGGCACGAGCCCGCGCACGTCATGGTGGTCGGGAAGGGCATGCTCGACGCCGCCTGTCCCGGCGACGTCTTCGCCGCACCGCCCACCGACTACGTCGTCGCCGCCGCTCGCCGGGTGAACAGCCCGAAGGGCGTGCTGCTCCTGGTGAACAACTACACGGGCGACAAGATGGCGTTCGAGATGGCCGAGGAGTTCGCCGACGCCGAGGGCATCAAGGTGAAGACCCTGTTCATCGACGACGACGTCGCCGTGAAGGACTCCACGTACACGATCGGTCGTCGCGGTGTCGCGGGCAACTTCTTCGTCATCAAGGCCGTCGGAGCCGCGTCCGAGGCGGGTGCCGAGCTGGACGAGGTCGTCCGCATCGGCCAGAAGGTGAACTCCGTCACCCGGACGATGGGTGTCGCGCTCACCGCCTGCACCCCGCCGGCGAAGGGTTCCCCCCTGTTCGAGCTCGGCGACGACGAGATCGAGGTCGGGGTCGGCATCCACGGGGAGCCCGGGCGGGCACGGCAGAAGATCGTCTCCGCCGACGAGATCGTCGACATCCTCCTCGACCCGATCGTCTCGGACCTGCCGTTCGCGGACGGCGACCGGGTCGCGCTCATGGTGAACGGCCTCGGCGGGACCCCGATCAGCGAGCTCTACCTGCTCTACGGCATCGCCCACGAGAAGCTCGTGGCCCAGGGGATCACCCCCGTCCGCAGCTACGTCGGCGAGTACTGCACCTCGCTGGACATGGCCGGGGCCTCCATCACCCTCGTCAAGCTCGACGACGAGGTCGAGGAACTGCTCGCGGCACCCGCCGAGATCCCGATCCGCACCTTCTGACGCCGGAGACGACACCGTGGCGAACGAGAAGATCCAGGACAGCATCACCCTCGACGACGCCCGGCGCGTCATCGACGCCGCCGTCGCGAAGGCCGAGGAGATCGGTCAGCCGCAGGACGTCGCCGTCGTGGACGCCGGCGGCAACCTCAAGGCGCACGTGCGCATGGACACCGCGAACATCGGCAGCATCCACATCGCGATCAACAAGGCGTACACGTCGATCGCGTTCCAGACGCAGACGAAGGACCTGAACGACATCACCCGTCCCACCGGTGACCTGTTCGGGTTGAGCGACGCCCACGGCGGTCGGCTCGTCGTCTTCGCCGGGGGCATCCCCCTCGTCCGCGACGGCCGCGTCGTCGGCGCGATCGGCGTCTCGACCGGAACCGTCGAGCAGGATCAGGAAGTCGCCGAGGCCGGAGCCGCTGCCTTCTGAGGGGCGGCCCGTCGGTGGGCGCCCCTGTCCGCCGACGGGCCGACCCCTCGCACACACCCGGCGCCCGCACCCGCGGGTGTCACCGCCGCCGACGATCGAGGAGGATCACATGGCGAGCAACCACGCAGTCGCGTACCAGGGACCGGGGAAGGTCGAGGTCATCGAGACCGACTACCCGACCTTCGAACTCAAGGACGGACCCGGCGTCAACCCGGCGAACGTCGGACGCAAGGTCAACCACGGGGCGATCCTGCGCACCGTGGCGACGAACATCTGCGGCAGCGACCAGCACATGGTCCGCGGGCGCACGACGGCACCGACCGACCTCGTGCTCGGGCACGAGATCACCGGCGAGGTCGTCGAGGTCGGGTCCGACGTCGAGTTCATCAAGGTCGGCGACATCGTCTCCGTGCCGTTCAACATCGCCTGTGGTCGCTGTCGCAACTGCAAGGAGCGCAAGACCGGCATCTGCCTCAACGTCAACCCGGACCGCCCGGGCAGCGCCTACGGCTACGTCGACATGGGCGGCTGGGTCGGCGGCCAGGCCGAGTACGTGCTCGTGCCGTACGCCGACTGGAACCTGCTGAAGTTCCCGGACCGCGACCAAGCGCTCGAGAAGATCCTCGACCTCGCGATGCTGTCGGACATCTTCCCGACCGGCTTCCACGGTGCGGTGACCGCCGGCGTCGAGGTCGGTTCGACGGTCTACGTCGCGGGTGCCGGACCGGTCGGTCTCGCCGCCGCCACCGGTGCGATGCTGCTCGGCGCGAGCGTCGTCATCGTCGGTGACATGAACGCCGACCGGCTCGCGCAGGCCCGGACCTTCGGCTGCGAGACCGTCGACCTGACGAATGGCGACCCGGCCGACCAGATCGACCAGATCCTCGGCGAGCCGCTGGTCGACTGCGGCATCGACGCCGTCGGCTTCGAGGCGAAGGGCCACGGCTCCGGCTCGGGCCACGAGGCCCCGGCGACGGTGCTCAACTCGCTGATGGACGTCACGGCGGCCGGTGGCGCGCTCGGCATCCCCGGGCTCTACGTCACGGGTGACCCGGGCGGCGTCGACGAGGCCGCGCAGAAGGGTGCGCTGTCCCTCAGCCTCGGCACCGGTTGGGCGAAGTCGCTGTCATTCACGACCGGACAGTGCCCGGTGATGAAGTACAACCGGCAGCTCATGATGGCGATCCTGCACGACCGCACGAGCATCGCGAAGAACGTCAACGCGAAGCCCATCGGGCTCGACGAGGCCCCGCGCGGCTACGAGGAGTTCGACAAGGGCGCGGCGACGAAGTACGTCCTGAACCCGAACGGTCTCATCCCCGCGGCCTGACCACCGCAGCACACCGGCCCGCGCCCCGTCGTCTCCGACGCGGCGCGGGCCGTTCCCGTCGTGCTGCTCGATCGTGCGATCAGCGCCCGGAGCCGTCGACCGGTCCGCCGCGGTTCCTCCTCGCTGTGACCACGATGAGCGCGGCGGCGCAGACGACCGGGACCGCCGCGAGTGCGACGCTCGTCCGTGCCAGCCGGAGGGACAGGGGGTCGTCCGCGGGCAACGCCCATCCCGCGACCGCGGCCAGGGAGAGGGCGGCACCGGCCCCCGCCCCGATGAGCACGGCGAGCACCGTGACGAGGTACCCGTCGCGGTGGCCTCTCTCGCGTCCGGTCGTCACTGCGAGTTGCACCAGGTGATGGTCGACGGTGGGATGTTGTGGATGACCGTCCCACGTCCCTTCGCGGCGCACACACCGAGGAACGCACCGGCGACGGCGAGGACCCCGGCGAGGGCGCCGGCAGCAGCAGCCCTGAGCCCCGTGGGTGCGAGGATGCCGGCGATGGTCCCGACGACGCCGGTTCCCCCTCCGATGACCGCGAGCAACCGGTTCGTGTTGCAACTGCTCAGGTAGACGTTCAGCTGAGCCGAGGTGGAGTCGGAGCGCGTCCGACCGGAGCACGCTCGGACGTCGCCTGCCGCGCGGAGGGCCGAGAGCCGTGCGCTGTCGACCGTCGCACCGCGGACGGATCCGCCGGTGGCGGCGAAACCCGTGGCGTAGTCATCGACGAGTCCTGCCTCGACCCCGGAAGCGCGCGCCTCGCCCCCGTCGAAGACGTGCGTCCGCGGGTCGGTCGCGTCGTACAGCGCCTGCACGGTGCGTTCCGCCAGCCGCGGGGGCTCGGCCGGTGTCGCGCAGAGGCCGTTGCCGGCGAGGCGACCAGCGCGGATGCGGCGATCGCGACGGTCGCCGCGCTGGCGAGGATGGTGGTGTGGTGCAGCTCGAGTCGCATCGAGTCGTCCTTCCCGGGTCGGCACCGTGCCGGCTCAGTTCGAAGCTTCCGTCAGCACGTGCTGGAGTGCAACACTGATGTATCCCGAGTTCGGGGCCAATGTCGAACCCGTACGCTCACGGGTGTGAGCGACACCCGACGGCCCTCGACCCTCCGCCTGCTGTTCGCGTCGTCGCACCCCGGCCCGACCGTCACGGTGACCGTCCTCGCCGCCGTGATCGCCGCCGCCGTCGGGCACCCGTGGTGGCTCGTCGCCGTCGTCGCGCTCGCCGTCGTGGCCGGGCAGCTCTCGATCGGCCTGGCGAACGACTGGATCGACGCCGACCGCGACCGCGCCGTCGGCCGGAGCGACAAGCCGGTCGCCCGCGGGCTGGTCGCGGTGTCGACCGTCCGGACCGCGGCGTTCGTCACCGCGGCGGTGGCGGTCCTCGTCAGCCTGTTCCTCGGCCCGGTCGCCGCGCTCGCGCACGTCGTGCTCGTGGCCGCGGGGTGGGCGTACGACGCCGGGCTGAAGCGGACGGTCTGGTCGGTCGCGCCCTTCGTCGTGGCGTTCGGTCTGCTGCCGGTCGTGGCGGTGGCGGCCGGTGGCGGTGCGTGGCCGACGTGGTGGGCGATCGCCACGGGCGCGGTGTTCGGCGTCGCGATCCACTGCACCAACGTGCTGCCCGACCTGCTCGACGACGCGGCCACCGGGGTGCGGGGCTTCCCGCACCGTCTGGGCCTCCGCGGTGCCGGCACGCTCGCGTTCGCGGCGCTCGTGGTGGCCGCGGCCCTGGTGCTCGGCGGTCAGCTGGGCGGCGACGACCCGGCACGGGGAGCCGGGGTGGTGCTCGCGGTCGTCGGGGCCGCCGTGGTGGTCGTGCTCGCCGTGGTCGGCATCCGGCTCGTGTTCGCCGGGCGGCCCACCCGGGCGCTGTTCCGGCTCGTCATCGCGTCCTCGCTCGTGCTCGTCGTCGAGCTCGGCGTGGCGGGCGCCCGACTCGTCGCCTGACCCGGGCGCCGAACGACCCGACCGCCCTCAGGCCCAGCGCATTGCGTAGACGCCCGCCAGGCCCTCCGCCGTCGGGAGCGCCAGCACCGCGCGGAGCAGTGCCTCCCGCCCGGAGGCACCGAGGGCACCCGTCGGCCGACCGAGCGCCATGTTCGCCTCGGCCTGTCGCCCCGCCCGCCGCGCGGCCCGCTGGCGCCGTCGTGCGTAGCCCGGCCACGGCCCGGCGGACCCCGAGGCGACCGCGTCGGCGAGCACCGGCGCGAGGTCGGCGACGTCGAGCCACCCGAGGTTCATGCCCTGCCCGCCGATGGGGCTGATCTCGTGGGCGGCGTCACCGACGAGCACCACGCGGCCGACGCCGACCCGTGTGGCCGCACGGCGCCGGACGCGGAACCCGCTCGTCATCGTGCAGGTCGCGGGGTCGGGGGTCGCGCCCGTCCGCTCCGCGACGATCGCCGCGAGCCGCGCGGCCGTCGCCGGGTCCGGTGCACCCCCGGCCGCCGCCGGCGCGACGTCCTCCGGCACGAGGGCGACGTAGCGCCGTCGACCGTGGGGGAGCGGGAACGACTCGACCACGCCGCCCGGCCCGACGTCGACGAGCGCCGCCGAGCGGGCGTCGGCCGGCTCCGGGTCGGCGAAGTCGCCCATCACGTATCGGTCGCGGTAGTCCCGCCCGGTCGTGCCGACGCCGAGCAGGTCCCGCACGGCGCTCCGGGCGCCGTCGGCGCCGACGACGAACGCGGCCTCGAGGGCGACGGGCTCGCCGCCCGGTCCGGTGCCGTGGGCGCGGACGTACGTCCGCTGCCGGTCCAGGCCGGTCACGCTCGTCCCGGTCCGCAGGACGCCCGGCGCGAGCCGCTCGCGCAGGAGCGTCTCGGTGCGGTGCTGGTCGAGGGTGGCGACGTACGGGTGCGTCGCCGACGCGCGGTCGAACGACAGCGTCCCGAGGGTTCGCCCGCGGCTCCGGGCCACGCCGGTCCGGACGAGCACGGCCTCGGCGAGCACCGCGGTGTCGAGTCCGACCGCTGCGAAGGCGTCGAGCGACGGTGGGTGGATCCCGATCGCGCGCGAGCCGACGGGCGGCGCGTCGCGCCGTTCCCAGACGGCGACGCGGACTCCTCGCGCGGCGAGCAGGGCGGCAGCGAACAGGCCGACGGGGCCACCGCCGACGACGAGGACGTCGACGCGTTCCGTGGTCACGCAGGCGAGCCTACGGAACGGTCACGGCGTCCGGCCCAGGAGACGCACCAGACCGGCCGCCCACCGGACGGGAGGCGCGGGGCGGGGCCGCCACGCGCCTCCCGTCCGGTGTCCGGTCGTGGTCCGGATCTGCGACCCGCCCACGGGACCCGTCGCGTCAGGTCGTGGCGGAGTCGCGTGCCGCGCGGTCGGCGGCGACCAGGCGCCGCGCCTCGCGGAAGCGACGCTGGGCCTTCTCGACCGGCACCTCGACGGCGTAGGCGGCACCGATCGCCACGAGGACCGAGGCGCCGACGAGCCCGACCTTCCCCCAGGGTCCGACCGCGAACGGGTCGAGCAGCGCGATGACGAGGGGGTGCCAGAGGTACGCGGCGTACGAGACCCGACGGCCGAACCACGACACCGGTGTCCACGCGAACGCGACCGAGAGCGGGCTGCGCACCGAGACGAGTCCGGCGATGAGCACGGCGGAGACGACCCCGGTGAGGGGCAGGACGACGCTGAAGGTCCACGCGTGCTGCGCCCAGTCGTCGCCGATCCACAGCATCGTCCCGACGAGCAGGGCGAGCCCGGCCCAGGTCGCGACGTGGCCGGCGAGACCCGCGGCCCACGTCCGGATCCGCTCGTCGTCGAGCAGCAGGGCGAGCAGGCATCCCGTCGCGAGGGGCACGACGCCGAGCACGGGGGAGAAGTAGACGTCGGGCGTTGCACCACTGTTCGGCGTCCGGTAGACCAGCCCGGCGGCCACCGAGCACCCGACGATCACCGCGCCGAGGCCGGCGAGCAGCCAGCGCCGACGCGACCGGACCAGGAACAGCAGCACGAGGACGGGCGGCCAGACCAGGTAGAACTGCTCCTCCATGGACAGGGACCAGGTGTGCGCGAAGACGCCCTGTGTGGTGTCCCAGAACGACCGGAAGAGGTTGCCCGTGTAGGTGAGGGCGATGAACGCGGCCTCGCCGGGCCCGAACGACGCGCCCTTGTAGTCGCCGACCCAGTTCCAGAGGAGCAGGCCGACGGCGACGAGCGCGAGCAGCGCCGGGTACAGGCGGAGCAGGCGCTTCAGCCAGAAGGACCCGAGACGGATGCGGCCGGTCCTCCGGTGCTCGCCGAGCAACAGCGTCGTGATGAGGAAGCCGGACAGGGCGAAGAAGACGGTGACGCCGATGAAGCCGCCCTCGAACTGCGGGACGTGCAGGTGGTAGAGGATCACCATCGCGATGGCGATCGTGCGCAGGCCGTCGAGGGCCGGCGCACGGCGGGTCAGCGGCGGCGGCGGTGTCGTCCGGGCAGCGCCGGACCCGCGTCCGACCGGCGTGCTGCTGTCGGTCGTGCGGACGTGCTCGGGCGCGAGGGTGTTCGTCGCCACGGTTCCTCCCTGCGAGGATCGTTCGTACGGATGACGACCAGCGTGCTCTCTCCGGGTAAGAGGACGCTCAACGACCGGGGTGCACGACCTCGGCGAGGGCGTCCAGGCGCTCGTGCACGATGGTCCCGAAGTCGCGGTCCTCGTCCTCCGCGATCCACCGCGCGAAGGACAGGTGGAACACGGTGACCGCCGTCTCCGCGGCGATCGTGGCGGCCGGCTCGGCGACCCCGTGCGTCCGCAGGGTGGCACCCAGGTGCACCTTCAGGTTCGCGAGCTTGCCGAGCTCCCGCTCGCCGAGCGCGGGGACGGCGTCGATGACCCGCTGCCGCGTCCGCGACCACGCCCGGCGGTCGTCGGGGAAGAAGGCGGCGGCGGCGTCGAGGGCGCGCCGGACCAGCTCGAAGGGCGGCGTGCCGGCGGGGGCGTCCTCGACCGGCGCGCTGAACATGCCGAGGAAGTCGTCCTGCCCGGCGAACAGGACCTCCCGCTTGTCGGCGAAGTGCCGGAAGAAGGTGCGCTCCGTGACGTCGGCGGCCGCGGCGATCTCCGCCACGGTCGTCTCGTCGTAGCCGTGCTCCGTGAAGAGCTGCAGGGCCGTGCCCTGGAGTCGTTCACGGGTACCCGGTTGCCATCGCACCATGGAGGGGAGTCTACTGATGACAGTGGCTGACATCGAGTGCTACGGTGATGTCAGTCCGTGACATCAGGCCGCGGACACCTGTGAAGGGAACGCACATGTACGTGTTCGTCACCGGAGCCTCCGGCTGGATCGGCTCCCACACCGTCGACGAGCTGCTCGCCGCCGGACACGACGTCACCGGTCTCGCCCGGTCCGACGCCTCGGCCGCCGCTCTCGAGGCGAAGGGGGTCACGGTCCTCCGGGGCGACCTCGACGACCTCGACGCCCTCCGCCGCGGGGCCGATGGATCCGACGGGGTCCTGCACCTCGCCAACAAGCACGACTGGTCGGACCAGGCCGCGACGAACGCCGCCGAGCGCGCGGCGGTCGAGACGCTCGGCACCGCCCTGACGGGGACCGACCGCCCCCTCGTCGTCGCCTCGGGCATCGCCGCACTCGCACCCGACCGCCCGGCGGACGAGGGCGACGCGTCGCCGTTCACGGGCGTCGACAGCCCGCGCGGGGGCAGCGAGAACCGTGCCTTCGACTTCGTCGACCAGGGCGTCCGCAGCATCGCGGCGCGCTTCAGCCCCACCACGCACGGCGTGGGGGACCACGGGTTCATCGCGTACCTGGCCGGCGTCGCGCTCGACCGCGGCGTCTCCGGCTACGTCGGCGAGGGCACGAACCACTGGGCGGCCGTGCACGTCACCGACGCCGCGCGCCTCGTCCGGCTCGGGCTCGAGCAGGCGCCGGCCGGCACCCGGCTGCACGCGGTGGCGGAGCAGGGCATCGCGACGCGCGACATCGCGGCCGCGATCGGCGAGGCGTTCGGCGTGCCGGTGGCGAGCATCGACCCGGCGGACGCGGCCGAGCACTTCGGGTTCATCGGCGGTTTCTTCGCGATGGAGATGGCCGGGACCTCCGGGGCCACCCGCGAGCTGCTCGGGTGGGAGCCGACCGGACCGACGCTGCTCGAGGACATCGCCGCCGGGGCGTACGCGCACGTGGCCCGTCGCTGACGGCGTGCCGGCGTGTCGGCCTGTCGGCGGCGCCGAGGCTCGGCCCGGCGGACACTTTCGCGGCCCGATGGTCGCGAAAGTGTCCGTCTGCGCGAGCCTCGGCGCCGCGCCGCGCCGCGCCGCGCTACTCGGCCTTCTGCATCTGCCAGGGCTCGGGTTCGCGGTCGCCGTTCGGGCGCACGGGACGGACGTCGCCGACGATCGGGATCGACCGCTTCCGCATGAACCACATGTAGCGGACGAAGAAGTGGGACAGGGTCGACAGCCGGTTGCCGTTGCCGAGGAGCGACGCGATGTGCACCCCGACCCAGGCGATCCATGCGACCGGCCCCACCATCGTGATGCCGCCGCGCAGCTGGGCGACCGCGGCGTTCGTGCCGATCGTCGCCATCGTGCCCTTGTCGAAGTACCGCAGGTGCTCGGTCGGCTTGCCCTCGAGCAGGCGGACGACCTGCCGTGCGGCGTGCTTGCCGCCCTGGAGCGCCGGCTGCGCGAGCTGGGCGAGGGCGTCGTCCTGCGCGGCGATGTCGCCGGCGGAGAAGATGCGCTCGACGCCCTTGACGCTGAGGTCGTCGTTCACCTGGATGCGTCCGCCGTGCGTCTGAGGCAGGCCCCAGCCCGCGACCTCCTTGTGCGCGGCGACACCGGTCGCCCAGATGACCTGCGAGGCCGGGATGAACTCGCCCGACGCCGTCACGACACCGTCCGGCTTGACCTCGGCGACACCGGTGTTCAACCGGAGGACGACCCCGCGCTTCCGGAGGATCTTCGCGGCGTACCGACGGAGCCGGGGCGCGAACGGCTTGAGCAGCTCGCCGCTGCGGTGCACGAGCGTGATCGAGATGTTGCCCCGCTCGATCTCCGGGTAGGCGCCCACGAGCGCCTGGTCGCGCAGTTCGGCGAGGGCTCCGGCCATCTCGACGCCGGTCGCGCCGCCGCCGACGATCACCACGCGGATCTCGTCCGGTCCCTGCTTCGCCGCGGCCTGCTCGAGCCGCGTGAACAGCTCGTCGCGGATGCGGAGGGCCTGCGAGCGGGAGTACATCGAGTACGCGTACTCGTACGCGCCGGGGGTGCCGAAGTAGCTCGTGTTGACGCCGTTGGCGAGGATCAGCCAGTCGTAGTGCAGGTGCTCGCCGTCGGACATCTCCGCGACGCGGTGCTCGGTGTCGATGCCCGTGAGGAGCCCGTGCCGGAAGTCCGCGTTGGCCTGCTTGGCGCGCAGGCTCCGCAGGAAGTACGTCACGTCGCCGGCGTTCAGGCCGCCGGTCGCGACCTGGTACATGAGCGGCTGGAACATGTTGTAGACGTGCCGGTCGACGAGCGTCACCCGTACCGGCGCGTCGGCGAGCTCACGCATGGCGGCGATGCCCGCGAAGCCACCACCGACGATGACGACGTGCGGGCGGGTGTCCTCGGACATGGTGTCCTCCTGGTGGTGCGGTCGACGGCCACCCAGAAGGGTACGCCGGTCCGGGACCCCGTCGGTCCACCTGCCCGTCCCGCTGCCGATGGAGCGGTCCTCCCGGGTCGGCCTGGAGGCCCGGCTCGCCTCCGTCAGCCGGCGAACGGCGCGTAGGTGCTCAGGACGTTCCCCTTGCTGGTCACCACGCTCTGCACGAGCCGGAGCCGCGTGGGCGGGTCGGTCGGCTCGAAGAGCCGCCGTCCGGCACCGGCGATCGCCGGGTGGGTCATGAGCTGGAGTTCGTCGAGCAGCCCGGCGAAGAGCAGGTGGCGCACCAGGGTGACGCTCCCGGTGACCGCGACGTCGCCGCCGTCGCCGGCGCGGAGCTCGCGCACGAAGTCGTCGACGTCGCCCTGGATGCGGTGCGCGTTCTGCCACGACAGGTCGTCGCCGAGGGTCGTCGACGCGACGTGCTTCTCGATCGGGTTGATCCACCGGCCGAAGGGGTCGTCCTCGTGCCGGGGCCACCACTCGGACCACTCCAGGTAGCTCTGCTTGCCGAGCAGGACCGTCTCGGTGCGCTCCATCCACGCCGTCATGGCGGTCCCGAGCTCGGCGTCGAAGGAGTCGTACTGGTACTTGTACGGGTCCTGCACCACACCGTCGACCGATGCGAACAGCCCCGAGGTCACCTTGCGCATGCTGCGGAGCATAGGGCTGCGGGGCACGCGGCGTCGAGACTGATCCTGCGCCGCGGGCCCACGGGTAGGTTCGCAGCGTGCGCGCACAGGTGAGGACCATCGAGATCGAGGGGCTGCCCGTGCGGCTCCGGACCCTCGCCCCGGCCGGTCGTCTGCGCGACACGCTGGCACCGACGGTCGTGCTCGTGCACGGCATCGGCATGTCGCACCGGTCCTTCGCCCGGACGCAGCGGCACCTCGCGCGCACCCACCGCACGGTCGCCGTCGACCTGCCCGGCTTCGGCGGGCTCCCGCCGGTCGGCCGGACGGTGCCGTTCGAGGAGCTCGGCGACCTCGTGGTCCGGGCCGTCCGCTCGCTCGGAGCCGTCGACCTGGTGCTCGTCGGGCAGTCGATGGGGACCCAGGTCGTCGTCGAGGCCGCACGCCGGCACCCCGACGTCGTGTCCGCGGTCGTCCTGGTCGGCCCGGTCGTCGACCCTGCTCGACGGACGCTCGTGCAGCAGGCGCTCGACCTCGCCCGCGACGGGTTCGTCGAGGACGCCCGGATGAACGCCGTCGTCCTCACCGACTACCTGCGGAGCCTCCGCCAGTACGTCCGGCAGCTCGGACCGATGCTGCGCTACCGGACCGAGGACGTCGTCCCGGCCCTCGTGCAGCCGGTGCTCGTCGTCCGTGGCGACCGCGACCCCATCGGTCGGCGGGACTGGGCGGCCGCACTCGCCGCGTCGGCGCGCCGGGGCGCCCTCGTCGAACTGCCCGGCGGGCACCACGTGCAGGACCGCCAGCCGGTCGCGTTCGCGCGGCTCGTCGACGAGTTCCGCCGGGTGCAGACGACCGAGGACGCCCTGACCGGTGGTGCGCTGTCGGGTGACCAAGCGACCGGTGACACGACGACCGGTGACACGACGACGGGTGACGCCCGGTGACCGGGGCGACCACCCCGGGGACCGGAGCGGTCCCGGCGACGGGGGACGGGCCTCCCGTCCGGGTGTCGCTGCTGCGACGCGCGTGGTGGGCGACCCTCGACTGGTGGTACGCGGCACGGTGGCAGCTCCGCAGCGCCGGCCCGACGACCGCCGACGACTACCGGTCGGGTGCCGGGCAGCCGGTCGTGGTCGTGCCCGGGGTCTACGAGACCTGGCACTTCATGCGCCCCCTCATGGACGCCGTGCACGACGCCGGACACCCCGTCCACGTGCTGCCCGTGCTGCGGCACAACCTGCGCCCCGTCCCGGAGTCGGCGCGCGAGGTCCTGGCGTACCTCGACGAGCACGACCTGCGCGACGTCCTCGTGCTGGCCCACAGCAAGGGCGGCCTCATCGGCAAGTACGCGATGACGCTGCCCGAGGGGGAGCGCATCGACCGGATGGTCGCGGTGTCGACGCCCTTCGGCGGGTCCGTCTACGCGCGGCTCGCACCCGTCCCGCACCTCCGGGCCTTCCGGGCGGCGGACCCGGTGATCGCCGCGCTCGGGCGCGACCTGGCGGTGAACGCGCGGATCACCTCGGTCTGGGGTGTGTTCGACACGCTCATCCCGGGCGGCAGCGAGCTCGCCGGGGCCACCAACGTGCGGGTGCCCGTCGGCGGGCACTTCCGCATCCTCGGGGCGCAGCAGACGCGTGACGTGGTGCTCCAGGCCACCGCGGACTGACGCGGCGCCGCGAGCACCCCAGCCCGAGACTCGCGCTGACGGACACTTTCGCCCCCAGGGCGCACGAGTCTCGTCCGCCTGGCCGAGTCTCGCGCCGGTGCCGCGCCCCCGCCGCGCTCAGGCGCCGGGCAGGAACAGGCAGAAGGGGTGCCCGTCGGGGTCGAGCAGCACGCGGACGTCGTCCTGCGGCTGGAAGGCCGCCTCGGTCGCACCGAGCTCGAGCGCACGGGCGGTCGCGGCGCCGAGGTCCTCGACCTGCAGGTCGAGGTGCAACTGCATGCCCTGCGTGCCGGGGGTCGGCGGCCAGGTCGGCGCCGTCCAGGCGTCGTCGTACTGCACGGAGAGCCCGACCCCGCCGTCCGCCGGGCGCACGCGGAGCCACGTCGGCCCGTCCTCGTGCACGACCCAGCCGGTGAGCGCACCCCAGAACCGTGCAAGGCGCACCGGGTCGGGGGACTGCAGCACGGTCGCGGTCAGGACGGGCATCGCGGGGTCGTCGGCGCTCATGCCGCGCACGGTACCGCGCCCGGGGACGAGCCGACCGCGGTCCGCGCACGGCGGCTGCACGGCGATGCGACCGTGGTGGTGCAGCGTCGCTGGTCAGCGCGTGGCGACGCTCGCGCGCTCGACGATCCGGTGCGGCACGACGACGGTCGACGGGGGCGCCTCGGGGTCCGCGATCCGCTGCGTGAGCAGGTCGAGCGCGGCGGTCGCGAACGCCCGCCGGTCGAACGACACCGTCGTGAGCGCCGGGATCGCGAAGGCGGCCGCGTCCACGTCGTCGAACCCGACGACGCTGACCTGCTCCGGGACGCGGACGCCCCGCGCTGCCAGGACGTGGAGCACGCCGAACGCGATCGAGTCCGTGTAGGCGAACACCGCGTCCGGCAGCGGGTTCGCGTCGAGCCACGCGGCGAACCCGGTGGCGGCGGCACTCGTCGTCCACGCCGGCAGCGGGACGCGCAGGGACGGGTCGACCTCGAGGCCGACCGCGCCGAGCGCGTCCGCGTGACCCCGGTCGCGCAGCTCGCTCGTGGCGGTGGCGTCCGTGGGGCGCGCCGCTCCGACCACGGCGATCCGACGGTGCCCGCGGTCGAGCAGGTGGGTCGTGACCTCGCGTGCGGCCAGCCGGCTGTCCACGTGCACCTGGTCGACGTGCTCGGGCTCGACCTCGCCGATGACCACGGTCGGCGGGAGCCCCTCGGTCTCGGCCAGGACACTCGCGCTGAGGGACACCGGGTTGAGCACGAGTCCGTCCACGAGGTGCGCGCGGGCCCGGGAGACGAGTTCGCGCTCACGGCCAGGGTCGTGACCGGTCTGGTCGAGCTGCACCGTCCACCCGCGCTCGCGGGCGAGCTCGACGAACCACTGCGCGAGCTCGGCCGAGTAGGCGTTGCCGAGCTCCGGCAGCGTCAGGGCGATCGCGCCCGAGCGACCGTTCCGGAGTCCGCGGGCGGAGAGGTTCGGCACGTAGCCGAGCTCGGCCACCGCACGCTCGACGCGTTCCCGTGTCGCGGGCCGCACGGGCACACCGCCGTTCACCACGTTGGAGACGGTCTTCGGGGAGACCCCGGCAAGGGCCGCCACGTCCCGCACGGTCGCGCGCATCCGCCGAGCGTAGCGCGCCACCTGACGGACGGGAGGCGCGGTGCGGGGCCGCCACGTGCCTCCCGTCCGTCGCGGTGCCGGTCCGGCGCCGCTGCGCGTCGCGGTGCCGGCTCGGCGCGGGTCCGGCGCCGCTACGCGTCGACCAGCTCGCGGCGCGCAGCCCGCCGCGCCCGGACGCGGCTGGTCACGGTGACCGCGACCACGACCGCCAGCACGGCGTACAGCACGATCGGGATCGGCCCGGCCACCAGGACCGAGAAGTCGCCGTCGGCGCTCAGCGCCGCGTCGCGCAGGCTCGTCTCGGCGAGGGGCCCGAGCACCATGCCGATGATGAGCGGCGCGAGCGGCACGTCGAGCGCCCGCATGAGGAACCCGACGAGACCGATGCCGAGCAGCATGAGCAGGTCGAACACCGAACCGCTCGTGGCGTAGATGCCGAGCCCGCAGAAGACCGCGATCCCCGCGTACAGGTAGGCCCGCGGGATGCGGAGCAGCTTCGCCCAGAGCATCGCGAACGGCAGGTTGATGACGAGCAGCACGACCATCGCGATGAAGAACGACGCCAGCAGCGCCCAGACCAGGTCGGGGGAGCGGTCGAACAGCAGCGGGCCCGGCTGCAGGCCGTACTGGCGGAACGCGGCGAGCATGATTGCGGCGGTCGCCGACACCGGCAGACCGAGGGACAGCAGGGCGCCCATCGCCATGCCGGTCGTCGAGTTGCCCGCGGCCTCGGGCGCCGCCAGACCGCGGATCGCTCCCGTGCCGAACTGCGGGTGCTTCCGGCGTGCGTCGAGTCGCTTCTCGAGCCCGAAGGCCAGGAAGGTCGGGATCTCGGACCCGCCGGCGGGGACCACGCCGAAGGGCAGCCCGATCGCTGTGCCGCGCAGCCACGCGGGTGCCGCCTCGCGGAGTTCCCGCTTCGAGAGCCACGGGCGACCGGTTGCCCGCACCATCCGGCCGTCCTTCAGGTGTCGGGCCAGGCACGCGACGTAGATGACCTCGCCGAGCGCGAGGACCGCGACCGTCACCGTGACGAGCGAGATGCCGTCGAAGAGCTCCGGCACGCCCATCGTGAAGCGCGGTGCACCCGAGATGCCGTCGACGCCGATGACCGCGATGCCGAGCCCGAGGCACAGCGACCCGAGGCCCTTCAGCGCGTCGTCGGTGACGACCGACGAGGTCGTGACGAACGCGAAGAGTGCGAGGGCGAAGAACTCGGCCGGTCCGAAGCTCGACGAGAACGATGCGAGCGCCGGTGCGAGGAACACGACCAGGACCGAGGCGATCATGCCGCCGACGAACGCGCCGATCGCGGCCGTCGCGAGTGCCTGGGCCGCTCGTCCGTTCAGCGCCATCTTGTGACCCTCGAACGTCGAGGCGATCGCCGAGGCCTGCCCCGGCGTGTTCATCAGGATGCCCATCGTCGAGTCGCCGAAGAGCCCGCCGAAGTAGACGCCGGCGAACATGATGAACGCCGCCGTCGGGTCGAGCGAGAACGTCACGGGCAGCAGCAGCGCCACCGCCATCGACGAACCGAGGCCGGGGAGGACGCCGACGGCGGTGCCGAGCAGGCACCCGACGACGACCCAGAGCAGGTTGGCGGGGGTCAGGGCACCGGCGAAGCCGTCGCCGAGGAGACCGAGGACGTCCACGTCAGAACTCCCATCCGACGATGCCCGAGGGCAGCGACAGGTCGAGCAGCATGTCGAAGGCGATGTAGCTGATCGCGCTCACCGTCAGCCCGACGACGAGCGGACGCAGCCAGCCGGGCGCGCCGAGCCCCTTCGCGACGCCGAGGAACAGCAGCCCGGCGCCGACGATCCACCCGAGCACGCCGAGCAGCAGCGCGAAGCCCGCGAAGGACAGGACGACCCAGGCCAGGGAGCGCCAGTCGACGCGGACCGAGCGCTGCTCGACCGAGGTGCCGGTCGTGTCGGTGTCGGTGTCGGTGTCGGTGTCGGTGTCGGTGTCGGCGGCGGCGGTGTGCGCGTCGGCGCGTCCGGCGGCGTCGGTGCGGGCTTCCGGCGGTGTGCCGTCGGACCCGACCCGTCGGCCGCGCGCGGCCCGGACGGACCGCACGACCAGCAGGGCGGCGAGCAGCAGGAGCGCCGCGGCGACGAGTCCGGGGAAGACCGCCGGCCCGGGGAACGCGGTGCCGGCGGGGACCTCCATCGTGACGATGCCGACGACGAGGTAGACCGCGAAGGCGGTGAAGAGCGCCGGGGTGGTCAGCTCCTTCGCTACCGCGGCGACCCGGCCCGGGTCGGCCCGGAGCGTGAGCCGCTGCCCGACGACCGCGGACGACGACGTGGGGTTGCTCGGACGGCTCACCGGCCCAGCTCCTCGTACAGTCCCTGGATCCGCTCGCGTTCCTCGTCGATGAACGCGTCGAGGTCCCCGCCGGTGATGATCCGCTCGGTCCAGTGGTACCGCTGCATCGCGTCCGCCCACTCGGGGGTGCGGACCGTGTCGAGGACGATGTCGGTGAGCTGCGTCCGCTGGTCGTCGTCGAGCCCGCCCGGCGCGGCGATCATGCGCCAGTTGGTCAGCGTGACGTCGTGCCCCTGCTCGACCGCGGTGGGGATGTCGATGCCGTCGACCGGCTCCGCAGCGACGAGCGCGAGTGCCCGCAGCCGACCGGACTCGATCTGGTCGATGTTGTCCGGGTACCCGCCCGACGCCGCGGCGGCCGTGCCGTTGAGGAGCGCCTGGATCGCCTCGCCGCCGCCGTCCGAGGGGATGTAGTTCGTGTCCGTCGGGTCGATCCCGGCCGAGACGGCGAGGTCGGTGACGACGAGCTGGTCGAACGAACCGCCGCCCGTCCACGGCACCGAGCCGGGGCGCTCGCGCCACGCTGCGACGAGGTCGTCGAGCGTCTCGTAGGGCGAGTCGGCGGGGACGACGATCACGTCGTACTCCTCGACGGTGACCGCGAGCGGCGTGATGTCGTCGTGGGTGACGGCGGAGCCGAACTGGATCTCCGCGGCGAGCAGTCCCGTCCCGCCGACGAGCAGCGTGTCGGTCTGCCCCGCGAGCCGCGCGACGTTGCCGAGCGCGATGGTGCCGCCGGCGCCCGGCATGTTCACGACCTGGACGGCGTTCACGATCCCGTTCGCGCGCTGGGCCTGCTGCATCGACCGGGCGACACCGTCCCAGCCACCGCCGGCAGCCGCGGGTGCGACGAGGGTCACGGACCGGGTGGGGTCCCCGCCGGCCGCTGCCGACGTGACGGACCCGAAGGCGGCGACCGCGATGGACACCGCGGCGACGGCCGCACCCACCACGCGGGCGACGGGACGACGGACACGCGGCCCGGTCGGCGACCCCGTCGGCACGGACTGCCCCGGCACGGCCTGCCCTGGTCCGGACCGCGCCGGCACTGACTGCTCCGGCACTGACTGCTCTGGCATCGATGGCTCCCTCCTGCGCACGTCGTCGTGGCGCAGGTCGAGAAGTACGATGGCAGCCGCCGACCGGACGAGCAGCCGGCGGCGGAGTTGTGCTCATTGACGCTCACGGCGTCGCGGCCGGAGGAGGACGCCACGGTGACCAGGGCACGTCCCGGACGGCTGCGGCGGATCGCGGTCCTCGCGCTCCCGAGCGTCATCGTGCTCGCGGCGACCGGCGTCACGACCGGGGTCGCCGCCGTGGTGCAGGAGCGCAGCATCCGGAGCTCCGTCGTCGACCGGGTGTCGGGTGTCGCCGCGAGCCTGGCGGACCTGCCCGAGGTGCGTGACGCGGTGTCGTCGGCCGCCGACCGGGGCACCCCGGGGGCGCTCGCCGACGCCGACGACCTCGCGTCGGCCACCGCGGCGCTGCAACCCATCGCGACGCTCGTCGAGGGCGCCTCCGGCGTCTCCTACGTCGTGGTCACCGACGACGAGGGCGTCCGCATCACCCACCCGGACCCCGCGGAACGCGGCGAGCCCGTGGAGACGACGATCGCACCCGTGCTCGGCGGTGCGCGGTTCGTCGGCACCGAGACCGGCCCGTCCGGCGCGACGCTCCGCGCCAAGGTGCCGATCCGCGACGACGGAGGCGGGGTCGTCGGCGTCGTCGCGGTCGGCGTGCTCGAGTCGACCATCGCGGCCGACCGGGAGCGGGCCCTCGGCACCCTGCTGCCGTGGAGCACCGGTGCACTCGTCACCGCGACGCTCGCGAGCGTGGTCCTGTCGCTCGTGATCGCGCGCCGGTTGCGCCGGGCCGACGCGGTCGACGCGGAGAGTCGGCAGGTCCGGTGGACGACGGAGGCACTGCGCGAGCAGGCCCACGAGTTCGGCACCCGGCTGCACGTGGTGCGCGGGCTCGTCGAGCAGGGGGACGACGAGGACGCGATGGCCTACATCGACGCCGTCGCGCCCGGGCTCACCAGCGGCGGCGGTGCCGGGTCGCCGCGGCGGGGTGCGGTGGCGACGGCGTCGGTCGCGGCGGTGCGGTCCGAGCTCGCCGCGGCCGGTGCCACGCTCGACCTGCGGGTCGCCGACGACGTCGTGCTCGACGACGCGGTGCTGCTCGTCGCCGCGAACCTGTGCCGCAACGCCGCCGAGGCCGGGGCGACCACCGTCGCCTGCACCGTCGCGACCCGGGACGGGCGCACCACGGTCACGGTCGAGGACGACGGCCCGGGCATCGACCCGGCTGACGCCCACCGCGTGCTGACCCGCGGCTGGTCGTCGAAGGCCGACGAGACCGGGCTCGGTCGGGGCATCGGCCTGGCGGTCGTCCGGCGCACCGCCACCGCCCGCGGCGGGTCGGTGGTCGTCGGGCGCTCGGCAGCGCTCGGCGGAGCCCGGCTCGACGTCGACATGGCGGCGGGGTCGTGACGGCGTCCGGGTCCGCACCGCTGCGGGTGCTCGTGGTCGACGACGACGCGGGCGCCCGCGCACTCCACACCCGGTGGGTCGCCGCGACCGAGGGGTTCGCGGTCGTCGGGGCGGTCGCGTCCGGCGGCGCCGCACTGGCCTCGGTCGAGCGCGGAGTCGACCTCGTGCTCCTCGACATGCGTCTGCCCGACATCAGCGGCATCGAGGTGCTGCACCGCATGCACCTCGCCGGTGTCGACCGGACCGACGTGCTCGTCGTCAGCTCCTCGCGCGACCAGGTCACCGTGCGGCAGGCGCTCGCCGCGCACCCGGTCGGGTACCTGCTCAAGCCGTTCGACCGCGAGGCCCTGCAGGACCGACTACGCGCCTACGCCGTCGAGCGCCGGTCACGCGACGACGCGCACCGCGACGTGCCGATGGGGCAGGGCGACGTCGACCGCCTGCTCGCCACGGGCTCGGTGCGCGTGGTCACCCCCGCCCGCGCCTCGGGCGACACCTCCGAGGGCGCCCTGCCCAAGGGCGTCAGCGCGACCACGCTCGGTCGCGTCGTCGCGGCCCTCGACCCGGTGGTCGCCCGCTCGGCCGACGAGGTCGCCGGGGCCACCGGCACCTCACGCGCCACCGCGCGCCGCTACCTCGACCACCTCGTCGCGACGGGCGCCATCGACCTGGCGCACCGGTACGGCCGTCGCGGCCGTCCGCAGGTGCTCTACCGGCTGACGCCGGCTCCCTGAGACGACTGCGGCTCTTCAGACGAACTCGGAGCAGAGTCCTCAGGACCGGACGTACCGGTGTACGTGCGCGACGTAGTCGACGGGGATCGTCGGACGCCCCGCCGTCTCCGGGTCCTCGTCGACCACTCGTCGGACGGCGTCGAGCACCGCCTGCCGCTCGTCTTCCGGCAGGACGATGACGTAGCTGCGCGAGGCGATCGCGTCCAGGAACGCCCTGCGGTCCTGCTCGTGCGTCCACCGCACCGTCTCGTGCACGCCCGTGTCGAAGGGCGGCCCGACGAGCGGCTGCTCCTGCTGCACCGTGCGCGCCTCGGGCTGCGAGACGATCGCGCCGACCCGCGCGGCCCAGGGCCGCGTCTCGTCGCGGACGTTCCAGACGAGCCCGAGGGTCCCGCCCGGTCGCAGCACCCGCCAGGCCTCGGCGCTACCCGACGCTCGGTCGACCCAGTGCCAGGACTGCGCGAACGTGACGACGTCCGCGGATCCGTCCGTCAGCGGGATCGCCTCGCCGGTGCCGTCGACCGCGCGGACGGTCGGCAGTAGCTCGGTCAGCCGGGCGCGCATGGCCTGGTCCGGTTCGACGGCCACGACCTCGGCCGCGCGGCCGAGCAGGGACCGCGTGAACTTCCCGGTCCCTGCGCCGACGTCGACCACGAGCGGCGTCCCGTCCGGCACCAGGGCCGCTGCGACGGCATCCGGGTAGCTCGGACGCCCACGCTCGTAGGCATCGACGGCGGATCCGAAGGAGCGGGCGAAACGGTCGTCGGTCACGCACCCAGCCTGGTCGATCGGGCCGCCGCAGTCGATGCGAGACGCCACAGGGCCGGCTCACGCAGGTGCGTGGCGACGGACGGAGGATCGTTGCGGGCCCGCCATGATCCTCCCGTCCGTCGTCACCCTGGTCAGGACGGGTGGCGGGCGGTCCACTCGCGGAACGGCGCCGTCGGGTCGTCGACCCGACCCTGCTCGGTCGGCAGGGCGCGGTCCTCGACCGGCTTCGCGTACTCGTCGTAGAAGGTCGCCAGCGTCATCAGGCGGTTGCCGTCCTCGTAGTGCTCGCCCTCCTGCTCGCGGGTCGCCGCGAAGACCACGCGGTCCGGCTGCGCGTAGTACAGCGCGCCGAGGCACATCGGGCACGGGTAGGCGGTGACGAACACCTCGTGGCCGGTCAGGTCGGTGACGCCCTGCTCGGCGGCGGCGCGGATCGCCCGGATCTCCGCGTGCGCCGTCGGGTCGCCGGTCTGGGCGACGTTGTTGACGGCCTCGACCACGACCTCGCCGTCGCGGACGATCAGGCAGGCGAACGGCTTGCCACCGTCGGCGACGTTGTCGAGGGCGCGGGAGACCGCGAGGGCGGTGAGTTCGTCGTCGTGCATGCCGACCACGGTGCTCCCGGGCGGTGTGCGACCGGGGGACGGGACGGTCAGCCGAGCCAGGACGGGTCGGCGAACAGCTCCTCGAGCTCGGTGACGAACCGGGAGGCGTGGAAGCCGTCCACTGCCGCGTGGTTCACCCGCAGCGCGAGCGGCATCAGGGTGCGGTCGCCCTGCTGCCGGTGGCGGCCGAGCGTGACGATCGGCAGCAGGTGGTCCTCGGCACCGGTCAGGTGCAGGGCGAAGCCGGTGAACGACGTGCGGGGGAGGGTCGACACGTCGAACGTGTCCGTGCGGCCCGTGCCCTGGGGGAACATCCGGTGGTCGTCCCGGTACGTCGCCGTCGTCGTGACCACCGCGTCGTGGAACGCCCGCGGGTCGTCGTCGTGCTCGACCACGAGCACCGAGAACGTCTCCGTGTCGGGGTGGAACACCGTGAAGGTCGGGTGGACGACGTCCCACACGGCGGGCTGCCCGTCGGGGGTGAGCTGCATCCGGAACTCGGCGTGGCGGTTCACGACCGTGGAGATCGCCCAGATCTGGGACGGGTAGGTCTTCACACCGGCCGCTCGCACCGCAGCGACGAACGCGGTGACGTCCACGTCCACGGTCAGCTCCCATGCGCACGGCTCCCGGCGGTAGTGCGCGAAGTGCTCGCGCCGCGGCCAGGTGTCGAGGTCGATCGGTCGGAGTTCGTTCACCGGGCCAGTCTCGTACCCCGGGCTGCCGACGACCGTGCACCCCGGGGCGGTTCACTCGGGACATGACCGAGACGCCGTTCTCGCCCGCGCTGGCGACGTTCTTCCGCGGGCTCGCCGCCCACAACGAGAAGTCGTGGTTCGAGGACCACCGGGAGGACTGGGAGCGGCACGTCCGCGACCCCATGGAGGCGCTGCTGCAGGTGGCCGAGCGGCGCTACGGTCCCGGACGGGTGCTCCGCCAGCACCGCGACCTGCGGTTCACGCCGGACAAGCGCCCGTACCGTGAGGACACCGGGCTCACCGCGGGCGGCGTGTACCTGAGCGCCGGGGCCGACGGGCTGCAGGTCGGCGGTGGACTCTACGAACCGTCGCGCGATCAGCTGCACGCCGCGCGCACCGCGATCGACGAGCACCCCCGGGCCGCGGCCGCCCTCCGTCGGGAGCTCGACGCCCTGACGGACGCCGGGTACGAACTGGCCGGTCCGCCGCTGAAGACCGCCCCGCGCGGGTACGACGCCGACCACCCGCGGATCGACCTGCTCCGGATGCAGCACTACGCCGCCCTCGTGCACCTGCCGCTCGAGAGCCCGCTCGACGACGTCACCGCGGCGTGGGACCGCGTGCAGCCGTTGGTGCGGTGGACGGTGAAGTGGGCGCGGGCGGACGACCCCGAGTCGTCGGACGATCCGGCCCCGCCGGTGCCCGGAGCGCGGTCGATCGACGAGCGCGCCTGATCGCCGGCACCCTCCCGACCGTGCCGGTCGGCCTCAGCCGAGCCGCTCGAGCGGGTTGTGCCGGAGCTTCTCGACGACCCCCGCGTCCACGATCCGCCGCGCAGCGGTGTCGGGCTTCCGGTCGGCCTGGTCGACGACGCAGGCGCCGAACTCGGCCGCGATCGACCCGCGGGGGAACGCGCGGACGACCTCGCGCAGGTAGTCGACGGGGAGCCCGTCGGCGTCTACCCCGCTGATGTCGAGCCCGGTCGCCCGCTCGAGCAGGTGTCCCTCGACGTCCAGGGACACGTCGACGCTCGGCCAGTTGTGCCGGACGATCACGTCGAGGACGCGCTGGCGTCGTGCTCCGCTCCAGCCCGCGCCCGTGGTGAGGGCGATCGCCACGTGGCCGCCGGCGTGCTCGTACGAGCTGCGGACGTTGTCGAACTCCGGGACGGTGCCGATGTCGTGCAGCAGCGCGGCGACGTAGAGGAGTTCGTGGTCGACCGCCGTGATGCCGTCGACGGCGGCGAAGCCCTCGGCCCAGTACCAGGACCGGACGGCGTGCGCGGTGAGGGCGGGGGACTGGTACGCGTCGGCGAGCGTCGCAGCCGCGCGCGCCGCGGCCGTGTCCGGGACGGGGAAGTCGTGGAGCTGCACACCTGATCATGGCACCGGACGGGCCTGGCTACGGTCGGACGCATGCCCACGCTCGACCGTTCCCCCGTACTCGTCGCCACCGGGTTCCTGGCGATCCCCGTCGCCCAGGCCCTGGTCGGGCTGCCGAGCGACCTGCTCGCCCGGATCGAGGCAGCGCCGATCGACCCTGACCTGGCGGACACGGCCGCGTTCTCCGACGCCTACGGGTACCCGCTCGAAGGCGGGGCGAACTGCATCGTCGTCGCCGGCAAGCGCGGCGACGAGGTCCGCTACGCGGCGTGCGTGGTGCTCGCGTCGACGAAGCTCGACGTGAACCGGGTCGTCAAGCGGCTGCTCGACGTCCGGAAGGCGAGCTTCGCGCCGATGGACCAGGCCGTGGAGCTGACCGGCATGGAGTACGGCGGCATCACGCCGATCGGGCTCCCCGCGGACTGGCCGGTGTACGTCGACGCCCGCGTGCTCGAGGCCCCGGAGGTCGTCATCGGCGCGGGCCTGCGCGGGGCCAAGGTCTTCCTGCCGGGCACGGTCCTGGCGGCGGCCCTGCCGAACGTCACCGTCGTCGAGGGCCTGGCGACCGAGGGGTTGGCCACCGACGCCGGCTGAGCCCGATCAGCGGGCGGCGGCCAGGGCCTTCGTGATGCGCGGCAGCGAAACGGTCTCGGCGGTGCCGAGCTCCTGCGCGAACAGGCTGAGCCGGAACTCCTCGAGCATCCACCGGGCGTGCACGAGTTCCGGGTGCGCCCCGACGGCGGGCGGGAAGGTGCCGCCCGCGTCCGTGTAGCGGTCGGTCGTCACGGTGACCTCGCGCATCCACGTCGCGTCGCGCCCCGGGTTCTGCAGGAGCTTCTGCACGCGCGCGTCGATGCCCTGCAGGTACACCCGGATCCGTCGGAGCCGGTCGAGTCCGGCGACCGCGACGAAGCCCGGGAAGACCAGGCGCTCGGTCTGCTGGCGCATGTCGGTGAGTGCCGGGAGCAGCGCCATCGAGTTCGCCTGCTTCATCGACTTGTCGGCGGCGCGCTGCGCGGTGAGGACAGCCGCGACCTCGGACACGGCGGTGAACATCGTGTCGACCACCGTCGCGGACACGGCGTCGCGGACGGCCTCGAACTCCGCCTTCGTGAACACCAGCCCGTCCGGGTGCAGCCGTCGGATGCCGGCGTCGACGACCGCCGCGAGGACGTCGTCGAACAGTGCCGCCGTCGAGGGGTAGGGGCTCGCCGCCAGGGCGAGCTTCTCCTGCGCGGTCAGGTGCGACTGCACGTACGACACCGGGGACGGCACCGCGTGCATGACGAGCCGTCGGACACCGGCGGGCATCCGCACGGTCCGGTCGCCGGGGGTCGCGAGGAGCTGCACGCCGACGGTCGCCTTCGGGCCCTCGCCCTCCTCGACCAGCGACGGGTAGGCGCGGATCACGCCGCCCGCCTGCTTCGTGTCGAGGACCTGCGGCAGGTCCTGGGACGGCCAGGCGGTGAGGCCGGACCGTTCCACCTGCGCGCCGGAGGCCGCCCCGGCGACGCGTGCCGCGCCTCCCGGCCGTGCCGCCGCCTGCACCGTCGCGGAGGCGACGCTCTGCTGGGTCCGGTCCTTGAGCTTCGTCTGCAGCGCCGAGAGGTCCTTGCCGGTCTCCACCCGGCGGCCGCGCTCGTCGACGACGGCCCACGTCGGCAGCAGGTGCGCCGGGACGCGACCGAGGTCGAAGTCGGACTCGCTGACGGACACGTAGGTCATCCGCTGGATGGCCCGGGCGAGCGTCGCGCGGAACGACTCCGTCGGCTCGGTGGGGGCGTCGTCGGGCAGTTCGGCGACGATCTTCTCGGCCCAGTCCGCTGCGGGGACGACGTTCTTGCGGATCTGCTTCGGCAGCGACTTGATGAGCGCGGTGACGAGCTCCTTCCGGAGCCCGCGGACCTGCCAGTCGAAGCCCTCCTCGCGCATCCGGGGGAGCAGCGCGAGCGGCACCTGGACGCTCACACCGTCGTCCTGCGCGCCCGGCTCGAAGCGGTACTTGATCGCCAGGCGCTGGTCGCCGGAGCGCCACTGCGTCGGGTACTCCTGCTGGTCCTGCGCTGCTTCCGCGGCGTCCTCGTCGAGCAGGTCCGTCCGGCGCATCGTGAGCAGGTCGGGCTGCTCGCGTCGCGCCTGGCGCCACCACCCCTCGAAGTCGCGGGTGGTGGCGACGTCGGCGGGGACACGGGCGTCGTAGAACTCGTACACGCGTTCGTCGTCGAACAGGATGTCGCGGCGACGGGTGCGTTCCTCGAGCTGTTCGAGTTCGCGGCGGAGCTTCCGGTTCGCCCGGTCGAAGGCCTGCTGCGCGTCCCACTCGCCCTCGACGAGGGCGTGCCGGATGAACAGCTCGCGCGAGTGCTCCGGGTCCACGCGCTTGTACTGCACGCGCCGGCGCTGCACGATCGGGACGCCGAACAAGGTCACCCGCTCGTACGCGACCACCGCGCCCTGCTTCTTCTCCCAGTGCGGTTCGCCGTAGGTGCGCTTGAGGAGGTCACCGGCGAGCGGCTCCACCCAGGCGGGGTCGATCCTGGCGACCGTGCGCGCGAACAGGCGGCTCGTCTCGACGAGCTCGGCGGCCATCACGGCGTCCGGCTGCTTCTTCGCCAGGACGCTGCCCGGGAACACCACGAACCGGGTGTTCCGCGAGCCGAGGTAGTCGCGCTTCTCCTTGTCGCGGAGCCCGATCTGGCTGAGGAGCCCGGCGAGGAGCGACCGGTGCACGGCGTCGCCGTCCTCGGAGCGGGACTGCCCCACGCGGACGTCGACCTGCTTCGCGGCGCGGGAGAGCTGGCGGTACAGGTCCTGCCACTCGCGGATGCGCAGGTGGTTCAGGAACTCGGCCTTGCAGAGCCGCCGGAACGCGCTCGACGACATCTCGTCCTGCTTGTCCTCGATGTGGTTCCAGAGGTTGAGCAGCGTCAGGAAGTCGCTCGTGGGGTCGGCGAAGCGCGCGTGCAGCTGGTCGGCGTGCGCACGCTTCTCGAGGGGCCGTTCGCGCGGGTCCTGGATGCTCAGGGCGCTGACGATCGCGATGACCTCGCGCCCGACGCCCTGTCGGCCGGCCTCGAGCACCATCCGACCGAGGCGGGGGTCGATCGGCAGGCGGGTCAGCTGGCGGCCGGACTTCGTGATCCGGCCGTCGGCGTCGACCGCACGGAGCTCGCGGAGCAGGTCGAGGCCGTCCTTGACGCCCCGGGAGTCCGGCGGCTGGAGGAACGGGAACGACTCGATGTCGCCGAACCCGAGCGAGATCATCTGCAGGATGACCGCCGCCAGGTTCGTGCGGAGGATCTCGGGGTCGGTGTACTCCGGGCGCCGGTCGAAGTCCTGCTCGGAGTACAGCCGGATCGCGATACCCGCGCTCGTGCGGCCCGCGCGGCCGGACCGCTGGTTCGCGCTCGCCTGGCTGATCGCCTCGATCGGCAGGCGCTGCACCTTGGCCCGCGGGGAGTACCGGGAGATGCGGGCGGTGCCGGTGTCGACGACGTACTTGATGCCCGGAACGGTGAGGCTCGTCTCCGCGACGTTGGTCGCGAGGACGACGCGACGTCGGACGCCCGGCGTGGTGCGCTTGTCGAAGACGCGGTGCTGGTCCGCCGCGGAGAGCCGACCGTAGAGCGGCAGGACCTCGGTGCCCGGGTAGCGCCTGCCCTCGATGGCGTCCTGCGCGTCACGGATCTCGTTCTCGCCGGAGAGGAACACGAGGACGTCGCCCGGGTCCTCGCGCGCCAGCTCGTCGAGCGCGTCGGTGATGCCCTGCAGCACGTCGCGGTCGTCGGCGTTCCCGCCGTCGCCGCTGTCGTCCGTGCGCGGATCGGTCTCGTCGGTGGTGTCGTCGCCGGCGTCCTCGGCCACGAGCGGTCGGTAGCGGACCTCGACCGGGTAGGTGCGGCCGGACACTTCGATGATCGGAGCACCGCCGAAGTGCTGCGAGAACGACTCAGGGTCGATCGTCGCGGAGGTGATGATCACCTTGAGGTCGGGCCGGCGGGGGAGGAGCCGCTTGATGTACCCGAGCAGGAAGTCGATCGTGAGGGACCGCTCGTGCGCCTCGTCGATGATGATCGTGTCGTAGCGCTTCAGGTCGCGGTCGAAGTGGATCTCGTTGAGCAGGATCCCGTCGGTCATCAGCTTGATCCGGGTGTTCGCGCTCACCTTGTCGGTGAACCGCACCTGGTAGCCCACGAGGTCGCCGAGTTCGCCGCCGAGCTCCTCGGAGACTCGCTCGGCGATGGTCCGGGCGGCGATCCGCCGGGGCTGCGTGTGTCCGATGGACTCGCGCCCCAGCTCGAGGCAGATCTTCGGCAGCTGCGTCGTCTTGCCCGAGCCGGTGGCACCCGCGACGATCACGACCTGGTGGTCGCGGATCGCGGCGGCGATGTCGTCCCGCCGCTGCGACACCGGCAGTTCGGGCGGGTACGTGATGACGGGCGTGGCAGACATGAGCATTCCAGGATAGCGGAGCGAGTGGCGTCGGTGGGATCGTCGTCCGCCGGCAGCGGAGTCGGCCAGCGGGGACGGCCAGCGGGGACGGCCAGCGGGGACGGCCAGCGGAGTCGGCCAGCGGGGACGATCAGCGGAGCTGGTCGGCGAGTTCGGCGTCCGTGTGTGCCGGCAGGGCGCAGACGTGGTCGTGGCAGACGTACGCGGCGGGAGCGGTCCCGTCGCGACCGGCGAACAAGGAGAACCCGGCGTCGGCCCACGCGCGGGCCTGCTCCGGGGTCACGGTCGCCACCACCGTGCCGGGTCGGCGGGCGTGCCGCGCGGTCCGGCGGAGGGGATCGTCGACGGCGGCCACGACGACGACCTCGCGCGACGGGCGCTGCAGCGCGAGTGCCAGTCCGAGGGCGTCCGCGTGCCCGAGCGGCCGTTCCGTCCCCGTCCGTGCGCGGTCAGCCACGAGGGAGGCCGCCGCCGTCCGCAGGTCCTGGTCCCCGGTGAGCGCCGCGAGCACCGCGGCCGTCGACGCCAGCGCCACGGTCCCCGAGCGCATCGCGGTCTGCGGCTGTTCGCCCGTCGCGGTCCCGGCGGCCGCCAGGACGGCATCGGCCTCGAACCGCCCGGCGAGCCCGTCGTCGACGAGGCTCCGGGCGGTGACGGCGTACCCGACCGCACCCGTGACGAGTGCGAGTTCGAGGAGCCCCTCCGCCAGCAGTCCGACGTCCTCGATGGTGGGCGGTGCGGACGACGTTCCGTGGGCCGTGCTCGAGCGGACGACGACGTGGTCGTCCCGCACGTGCGCGGCGAGGACGGCGTCGGCGGCGGCGCGGGCCAGCGCGATCATCTCGGCGTCGTCGTGCCGCGCCCCGGCGACGGCGAGTCCCCGGATCGCCAGGCCGTTCCAGCCGGTGAGCACCTGGTCGTCGAGGGGAGGCGGCGCGTACCGGCCCCGCTGGTCGAGCGGCAGCCGGTACCACTCGCCCTCGACCCGGCGGCCGTCGATGGTGGACTCGCTGTCCTGTGCGGCGACGAACGCACCGTCTGGGCGCCGCAGGGTGTCCCGGAGGAAGTCCGCGATGCCCCTCGCCTGGTCGCGGTCGGCGACCGCGAGCAGGCCCGCGTTGTCGTACAGCATCCGCTCGTAGTGCGGCACGCTCCAGTCCCGCTTGGTCGCGTACCGGAACACGCCGCCGTCGGCGTCGGTCAGCTCGGTCGACCGGATCGCCTGCAGGCTCCGGTCGAGCAGCCCGGCCGCGACGCGCTCGGCGTCGGCGTCGGCATCGGCGGTGTCGTCGGCCGCCACGTCGGCGAGGAACTCGAGCAGCGGTGCGCCGGGGAACTTCGGCGCGCCACCGAACCCGCCGTACGTCGTGTCCTCCGCCGTGGCGAGCTGCGCGGTGACGCCCCGGACCGCGTCGACGGACGGGAGGCGCGGCTCGACCCGCGCGGTCACCTCGCCGCCCTGGGCGGCTGCGTCCGCCTCGGCACCCTGCCGGATCGCCGACGCGATGGCACCGGCGTTCGCGTCGACCTCGTGCCGACGCTCCGTCCACGCGTCGAGCACCGCCGCGAGCACCTGGCGGAACGAGCCGACCTGTCCGACCGGCGTCGGCGGGTAGTAGGTGCCGGCGAAGAAGACGCGGCCCTCCGGCGTGGCGAAGGCCGTGAGCGGCCAACCGAGCTGCTGCGTGAACGCGCTCGCCGAGGCCATCAGGCTGGCGTCCACGTCGGGACGTTCCTCGCGGTCGACCTTGACGGCGACGAAGTCACGCCGCAGGAGCTCGGCGATCTCCGGGTCGGAGAAGCTCTCACGCGCCATCACGTGGCACCAGTGGCAGGTCGCGTATCCGACCGACACGAGGACGGGGACGTCACGCTCCCGCGCCTCGGCGAAGGCCTCCGGTCCCCACTCCCGCCAGTCCACCGGGTTGTCGGCGTGCAGGCGGAGGTACGGACTGACCGCGGTCCCGAGCCGGTTGTCGTTCATGCGTCCAGCCTGCCCCGGTCGCGCTGGACGGTGGTCCCGGCGTGTGGATCCGTGGACGGAGCGACGCCGTACACAGTCCACCGGCCACAGACCACGGGCCACGGGCTACGGAGTCTCAGGCGGGCAACCAGCCGGTCAGTGCACCGAGCACGCGCGCGACCTCAGCCGGCGTGCGCCCATCGGTGTCCACCCGGGTGACCGTGTCCGCTACGGCTGAGTCGAGCCTCCCGGCCGTCGCCGTGCTGTGGGCCAGTTGCGCCTGCGGGACGGCACCACCCGCGCGACGGGCGAGCCGTCCGGCGGTGGTGGTGTCGGAGGCGCGGAGCAGGACGGCGGTGACCAGCGGGTCGTCGCCCATCGCCGCGGCGAGCTCGGCGGTCCGCAGCACGGACACGGTGTTCGTGACGACGAGCCGGTGGTGCCCGAGCTCGCGGTAGGCGGCCCACATCGCCGAGAGGTTCCGCTCCGCCAGGTGTGCAGCGGGGTGCGCGACGTGCGGTGCGGGGTGCGCGAGGTCGAGGAGGTCGCCCTCGACGACGGCGTGCGGCACGTCCGCGGCGACGAGCAGGTCGTGGAGCGCCTCGGCCGCGGTCGACTTCCCGACGCCCGACCGGCCGCCGACGAACAGCACCTCCGACCGGGGCACCGGCTCGATCCCCGCCTCAGTCCCGGCCGAGGGAGAGGAGCGCCAGCGCGGCGTCCTCGGGGCCGTAGTCGAACATGCGGTCCCAGAACGGGTCCTCGGCCCAGGGGACGTCGCCGCCGGCGGGGACCGCGTGGGCGGTCTCGAGCAGCCACTCGACCGTGGGGCGCACGGCATCGGCGTACCGGGGCGGCTGCCATCCGAGCGCCCGCGCCGCCGTGGTGTCGAGGACGAACGGGGACGGGGAGCTCCACGGCGTCGTCCCGACGAACGCGGGGGCGTCCTGGTCGAGCAGCACCTCGTCGAAGCGGTGGTCGGCGAGCCCGGCGAGGGTGCGGACGATCTCGAGGACGTCCGGCGCGGTCTCGTCCGCGACGTTGAGGATGCGGCGGTCCGGTGCGTCGGCGACGAGCCGGACGAGGGACGCCATGCCGCTGGCCGCGGTCGTGTGGTCGACGCCGCGGCCGTGGTCGGCGAGCAGGATGCGCTCCCGACCGTCGAGCGCACGCCGCACCACGAACCACTCGCGCGGACGCCCGATGCCGACGCCGTGGACCTTCGAGGGTCGCAGCACGGTGACCGGTGCGCCGTGGTCGAGGAGGACCTGCTCGGCGGCGACCTTCGCCGCGCCGTACCCGTCGCGCGTGGTCGGGTCGCCGTCGCCGGCCGTCACGGTGGGCTGGAGCTCGGAGACGGGGCCGCCGAACACGGGACGGTCGACGGAGTTCGCGTGCCGCCCCCGGTCGTCCACGTACACGGCCTTCGAGGACACGAACACCGTCGAGCCGACGTCGTCGAGGAACGGGCGGAGCTGCAGGGCGTCGTCACGTGTCAGTCCCACGGTGTCGACGAGCAGGTCGGCGCCGGGCCGCAGCAGGTCACGGAGCACCGTGGTGTCCCGTCGGTCGCCGGGGACGAAGGTCGCGCCCGCCGCGGTCAGGGCGTCGGCAGCGGGACCGCCGCGGCGCGCGAGCACGTCCACCTGCCAGTCGTCACCGCCGCGACCCGAGACGTCGAGCAGGTCGCGGACCACCGCCGAACCGATGCCGCCGGTACCGCCGAGGACGACCGCGCGTCTGCTGCTCATGGTGCCCACGCTAGTGCGCGGCGGTGTCCCCGGTGGGAGCGTCAGGACGCGAGCAGCTCCGGCTCGAGCCGCCACCACTCCGCCAGGGACCCGTCGTACACCTGCACCCGGTCGTGCCCGAGCACCGTCAGGGCGAGTGCGTCCACGCACGCGGCGCTGCCCACCCCGCAGTACGTCACGACCTCGTCGGCGCCGAGCACGGAAGCGAACACCTCGGCGAGGGCCGGACGTCGTCGGAGCGTGTTCGACACCGGGTCGACGACGTCGTCCGTGGTGATGACCGTGCTGCCCGGCACGATGCCCGGGTGGTCGGTGCCGAGCGAGGACGCGGGCGCGGCGAGCACCACCGCCGCCGGTTCCTCGCCGTGCACGGCGCGCAGGACGCGGTCGTGGTCCGCCCAGACCGGCCGTTCCTCCCCGGCCAGGAACGGGTCCGCGCCGGTGGTGGCGGGCGTCGCGCGCACGGGTCCGACCCGGACGGGGCGCCCTTCGTCCCGCCACTTGGTGAAGCCGCCGTCCAGCACCGCGGCGGTGTCGAAGCCGAACGCGCGGAATATCCACCACAGGCGTGCGGCCCACTCGCCGACGCCGTCGTCGTAGACCACGACCGTGCTCGCCGCGGTGACCCCGAGTGCCCGTGCGGCGGCCTCGAAGTGCTCGGCGCCCGGACGGGTGAACGGCAGGTCGGCGTCGGGCGCCGAGAAGTCGTGGAGCAGGTCGGCGTACCGCGCGCCGGGCACGTGCCCGTGCTGCTCGTACGCGTCGTGGGCGCCCTGCCAGCGCGTCGCGGTCCCCGTGCCCTCGGTCCGCACCGAGGCGTCGACGACCACGAGGTCGTCGGCGCCGAGGTGGTCGGCGAGCCACTGCGTCGACACGAGCGGCGAGGTCAGGACGGGGGCCATGGCCGTCACGATATCCGCCACCCCTGACGCGAGCGAGGGTGTCCGACACGGGGCGCAACGCCACTGTCCCGACGGCGAGGTCGACTGGCACGCAAGGGGCCGGAACGACGACATCCCACGCGTCGATCGACGCGTGGGATGTCGCAGGACGGGTGCCCCGCCGCGGGACAGGACTGGTGTCCCGCCGCGGGACAGGACTGGTGCCCCGCCGCGGGACAGGACGGGTGCCCCGCCGCGAGACCGGGCTAGTGCGCTGCCGCGGGGATGCTGCCCGTGGTCGCGCTCGACGCGTGCTCGAGCTTGGCGAGCCGCACCGACTGCCGGTTGATCAGGAGGCCGCCGGCGAGGGCGACGAGCACGAGCACGCCCGCCGAGATGCCGAACGCCACGTGGTACCCGTCGATGACGGCCTGGGCCTGCTGCAGCTTCGTCGGCGCTGCCGACAGCCCGGAGAGGCTGTCCGCCACGACGTCGGCGAAGATCGTCGACAGCAGTGCGGTACCGATCGATCCACCGATCTGCTGCATCGTGTTCACCGTCGCCGAGGCCACGCCGGCGTCCGCCCGGGCCACCCCGGTGGTCGCCGTGTTCATCGCGGACGAGAAGATCGTGCCCATGCCGAGACCGATGACGATGAGCGCGGGCAGGACGGTCCCCGCGTACGAGCTGTCGACGTCGGTGCGGAGGAGGAGCAGGAGTCCCGTCGCGGCGACCAGGCCGCCGGCGAAGATGAGCACCTTCGGCCCGACCCGGGGGAGCAGGCGGCCGCCGATCTGCGTCGCCGAGATCATGATCGACAGCGGCATCGGGAGGAACGCCAGCCCGGTCTGCAGCGAGCTGAAGCCGAGCGTCTGCTCGAGGTAGTAGGTCAGGAACAGGAAGATGCCGAACATCCCGATCGCCACCAGGCCGATCGCGAGGAAGGCCCCGCCGCGGTCGCGGTCGAGGACGACGCGCAGGGGGAGCAGCGGGTGTGCGACCCGCGTCTCGATGACCACGAAGGCGGCGACGAGCACGACGCCGGCGGTGAGCATGACGATCGTCAGCGGGGCGTCCCAGCCGTTTGACTCGGCGTTCGAGAAGCCGTAGACGATGCCGACCAGACCGGCCGTGATCGTCAGGACCCCGGCGACGTCGATGCGGGGTCGCTCGACCTTCGGGGGCCGCGCCATGAAGACGAGCGCGCCGATCACGCCGAGCACCGCGAACACGACGTTGACGTACAGGCACCAGCGCCACGAGGTGTACTCGGTCAGGACGCCACCGAGGAGCAGGCCGATGGCCGCACCCGAGCCGGCGATCGACCCGAAGATGCCGAAGGCGCGCCCGCGCTCCTTCGGGTCGCGGAAGGTCGTCGTCAGCATGCCGAGGGCGGACGGGGCGAGCAGCGCGCCGAAGACGCCCTGCAGCGCGCGGGCCGCGACGAGCAGCCCGAACGAGTCGGCGAGGCCGCCGAGGACCGAGGCGGCCGCGAAGCCGACGAGCCCGACGATGAACGTGTTCTTGCGGCCGAAGAGGTCGCCGAGGCGCCCGCCGAGGAGCAGGAGGGAGCCGAACGCCAGCGAGTAGGCGGTGACGATCCACTGCCGCTGGTCGTTGCCGAAGCCCAGGTCGGCCTGGGCCGAGGGCAGGGCGATGTTCACGATGGTGGCGTCGAGCACCACCATGAGCTGTGCGAGCGCGATGACCGCGAGGGCGATCCACCGGCGGTTCGCCTTCTCGGGAGCGGCGCCCGAGCCGGTCGGGCTCGTCGTCGCGGGTGCGGCCCCGGTGGGGGTCGGCACGGTCTGTTCTGCCGTCACGGCAGCCTCCTTCGGTGAAGGGTGGAGGTGGCGGAGCACGCGCCGTCGAGCGCTTCGCGAGGAGGTGGAACCGGATGCGTCGCATCCGGTTGTCGTCAGTGTAGACCGAAACGGAGTCATCGCATCCGTTTGTTCCCAGAAACTTCAACTACGGTCGGGTCCGTGAGCACCACCGACTCCGCGCCCGACCTCGAGCGCCCCCTGCGCGCCGATGCCGCGCGCAACCGCGAGCTGATCCTGCAGACGGCACGGAAGTGCTTCGCGGAACGCGGCCTGTCGGTGACCCTCAACGACATCGCGCACGAGGCCGGTGTGGGCGTCGGGACGGTCTACCGGCGGTTCGCCGACAAGGACTCCCTGATCGAGGCGCTGCTCTCCACCAAGTTCGAGGCCATGAACGCCGCCGCCGCCCGTGCCGCGGAGGAGTCCGACCCCCGCGAGGGGCTGCGCGTCTACCTGATGGGCGTCTTCGAGTTCCGGGCGCGTGACCGCGCCCTCGCCGACGCCATCGTGCGCGCGGGCAAGGCCCGCCCGTCGGTGGTCGAGGAGCGCGACCGGCTCGAGTCCCAGGTCAACGCGATCATCGAGCGGGCGCACGCCGCGGGCGTCGTGCGCGCCGGCTTCGCATGGTCCGACCTGCCGATGCTCACCGTCATGGTCGGCGCCGTGGCGGACCGGACGCGCGACCACGACCCGGACGCCTGGCGGCGCTACGCCGAGGTCGTGATCGAGGGCGTCCTGCCCCCGACGGGGCGGCAGCCGATGCTCGGTGCGCCGCTGGACCGCGCGACGATCGAGCACGCGCTGCACGGCCCGTCCTGACGCTGCCGCGGCGCGTCGGGACCTGAGCGGAGCCGGACGGGAGGCGCGTGGCGGCGCCGCGACGCGCCTCCCGTCCGGCGGCCGGACCCGCCTAGAGCCAGCTCGGCAGCCAGTAGTGGGAACGGACGAAGTCACACGGCATCTGCAGGCCGGTCCACATGGGGTACCAGTAGGCCGAGGCCAGCACGACGACGCCGAGGTACACGCCCATCCAGACGAGCGCCCGCGTGCGCCGGGGCCGCGGGTCGTCGCGGGAGCCGGCCACGAGTCCGATCGCCGCCGCGAGCGCCATCACCATGTAGGGCTCGAAGGCGACCGTGTAGAACTGGAACACCGTCCGGTCCGTGTACATGAGCCAGGGCAGGTACCCGCCGGCGACGCCGATCAGGACGAAGCCGTACTCCCACCGCCGGCGGAGGATCCAGAGCACGAGCAGGGCCACGACCGCGATCACCGACGCGTACCAGACGAACGGGTTCGCGATGCCGGTGATCGCCTCGCCGCAGCGGTCCGCCCAGCAGCCGTCCTGGCCGGCGTCCGTGCCCTGGTAGTACATCGAGGTCGGGCGCTGCATGAGCAGCCAGAGCAGCGGGTTCGCCTGGTACGAGTGCGGGGTGTGCAGGCCGATGTTGAAGCCGTAGATCTCCGACTGGTAGTGCCACCAGTTCTGCAGGGAGTCCGGCACCCACGCGAGCACACCGCTCCACCGCTCGCCGCCGCTCGCGATCCAGTCGCGGTCCCATCCGCCCGACGTGCGGAACCACCCGGTCCACGACGCCAGGTAGGTCGCGGCGGCGATCGGCACCGTGAGGAGGAACGACACCGGTGCCTGCTGCAGGAACGCGCTCGACGACCAGAACGCCACGCCGGCCCGGCGGCGCATCAGCATGTCGCTGAGGACGGAGTACAGCGCGAAGAACGCCAGGAAGTACAGCCCGGACCACTTCGTCGCCGACGCGAGCCCGAGGGCGATCCCCATGGCGACCAACCACGGTCGCCAGAGGAGCACCGGCCCCCAGAGCGTGTCCCGTCCGGCGGCGGCCCGGCGTCCCACCCAGGCGTCGAGTCGTCGCTGCGCCCACCGGCGGTCGAGCAGCAGCGCTCCCGAACCGAGCAGGACGAAGAACGTGACGATGCCGTCGAGCAGCGTCACCCGGGAGAGCACGATCGCCTGCCCGTCGACGGCGAGCAGGAAGCCCGCGAGCGTCCCCACCGCGGTCGACCGGAAGAGCGAGCGCGCGATCACCGCGGTCAGGAAGACGGTCGCGATGCCGAGCACGGCGACGGTGATGCGCCAGCCGAACGAGCTGTCGGCGCCGAAGAGCAGCATGCCGAGCCCGATGAGGTACTTGCCGAGCGGCGGGTGAGCGATGAACTCGGCCGCCCGCGAGTAGAGGTCGGTCTCACCGTCGGCGAACCGCTGGTCGGTGGTCGGTGCCCCGTCGCCGGACGGGTTCGCCGGCCACGTGCCCTCGTAGCCGAGGTGCACGATCGACCAGCCGTCCTTGACGTAGTACGTCTCGTCGAACACCAGCGAGTGGGGGTGACCGAGGCCGGCCAACCGCAGCACGGCGGCGAGCAGCGTCACCGCGAGCGGGCCCGTCCACCGCCACACGGCCACGCGCCGGGACGTCGACAGGACCCGGCCCCACCAGTCGTCCAGGCGGGAGCCGACCGGCCCGTCGACGAGGGCGGCGCGGTCGTCGGTCAGCTCGCTGGTCATCGGCAGCATCCTACGGATCGCCCCGTGGCGGGACCTGCCACCACAATGGGGAGGTGATCGTCCTCGCAGCAACGCCCATCGGCAACCTCGGCGACGCGTCGCGCCGACTCGTCGAGACCCTGTCCAACGCGACCGTCGTGGCCGCCGAGGACACCCGCACCGCGATCCACCTCATGCGGGCGCTCGGCATCGAGAACCGCCCGCGGCTCATCGCCCTGCACGAGCACAACGAGCGGGCGAAGGCCTCCGAGGTCGTCGAGCTGGCCCGCGACGAGGACGTCGTCGTCCTCACCGACGCGGGCATGCCTGCGATCAGCGACCCGGGCTTCCCCCTCGTCGAGGCGGCCGCCGCCGCCGGCGTCACGGTCACCGCCCTCCCGGGTCCGTCCGCGGTGCTCATGGCGCTCGCCGTCTCCGGTCTGCCGACGGACCGCTTCAGCTTCGAGGGGTTCCCCACCCGCAAGGGCGGCGAGCGGCGTCGCCTCTTCGCGTCGCTCGCGGGGGAGCAGCGCACGATGGTGTTCTTCGAGTCGCCGCACCGGCTCGCGGACACGCTGGCCGACATGGCCGCGGGCTTCGGCGACGACCGCCGAGCGGTGGTCTGCCGGGAGCTCACGAAGCTGCACGAGGAGGTCCGTCGCGACACGCTCGCCGAGCTCGCCGCGTGGGCGGCGGACGGCGTCCGCGGCGAGATCTGCGTCGTCGTCGAGGGTTCGACCGGTGCGCTCGACGTGACGAGCATCGAGGACGGCGTCCGGCTGGTGCTCGAGCGGGTGGCCGCGGGGTCGCGCATGAAGGAGGCCGCTGCGGCGGTCGCCGACGCGACCGGCCTGTCGAAGCGCGACCTCTACGAGGGCGCGCTCGCGGCGCGCTGACGCCACCACCCGTCGGACGGGAGGCACGGGTCGCGTCATGCGCTCGCCGGCCGCCCGTAGGATGGTCCGCATGTCCGACGGGTCCTCGTTCAGCATCACCACGCCGATCTTCTACGTGAACGACGTGCCACACATCGGGCACGCCTACACCGAGGTCGCCGCGGACTTCACGGCGCGCTGGCACCGGCAGCGGGGCGACGACACGTGGCTCCTGACCGGCACCGACGAGCACGGCCAGAAGATCCTGCGCACCGCGAGCGCGAACGACGTCTCGCCGAAGGAGTGGGCGGACCGTCTCGTCACGGACGCCTGGAAGCCGCTGCTCGACACCGTCGACGTGGCGAACGACGACTTCATCCGCACGACCGACGAACGCCACGAGCGCGGCGTCACGGCCTTCCTGCAGAAGCTGTACGACGACGGCTACATCTACGCAGGCGAGTTCGAGGGCTTCTACTGCGTGGGGTGCGAGGAGTACAAGCAGCCGAGCGACCTCGTGCCCGGCACAGGTGCGTACGAGGGGCAGCAGGTCTGCGCGATCCACTCGATCCCGGTCGAGGTGCTGGCCGAGCGCAACTACTTCTTCCGGATGAGCGACTTCGAGCAGCGCCTGCTCGACCTGTACGAGTCGAACCCGGAGTTCATCCAGCCCGAGAGCGTCCGCAACGAGATCGTCTCGTTCGTGAAGCAGGGCCTGCGCGACCTGTCGATCTCGCGCTCGAGCTTCGACTGGGGCATCCAGATCCCCTGGGACCACGACCACGTGCTCTACGTGTGGTTCGACGCGCTCCTCAACTACGTGACCGCCCTCGGCTACGGCTCCGACGACGACGAGGCGTTCCAGCGCCTCTGGCCGAGCGTCCACATCGTGGGCAAGGACATCGCCCGCTTCCACGCGGTCATCTGGCCCGCGATGCTCATGGCGGCCGACCTGCCGGTGCCGAAGCGCGTGTTCGGCCACGGGTGGCTGCTCGTCGGCGGCGAGAAGATGTCGAAGTCGAAGCTCACCGGCATCGCCCCGTCCGAGATCACCGACACGTTCGGGTCGGACGCGTTCCGTTACTACTTCCTGCGCGCGGTCACCTTCGGGCAGGACGGCAACTTCAGCTGGGAGGACATCTCCGCCCGGTACGCCGCCGACCTCGCGAACGGTTTCGGCAACCTGGCGTCGCGGCTCGTCGCGATGCTGCAGAAGTACTTCGACGGCGCCGTCCCGACGCGCGGGGCGCTCACCGCGTCGGACGAGGCGATCGACGCCCTCGCGGTGTCCGTGACCGAGCGTGCGGACGCAGCGGTCGAGGCCTTCGCCCCGCACGAGGCGATCGCCGCCGTGTGGGAGCTCGTGGACGCCCTGAACGGCTACATCACCGAGCAGGAGCCGTGGGCCCTGGCGAAGGACGACGCACAGCGCGAGCGCCTCGGCACCGTGCTGACGACGGCACTGCGTGGCCTCGGTACCGTGAACGTCCTCGTGTCGCCGGTCATGCCGAAGGCCACCGAGAAGCTCTGGGCGTCGATCGGGGCCGGCGGGTCCGTCGCCGAGCAGCGCGTCGACCGGGCCTGGGAGTGGCAGGGTGCGGAGACGGTCGTGCCGCTCGGGTCCGGACTGTTCCCGCGCATCGAGCAGCAGCCCGAGCAGGGTGCAGCGTGACCGACGCGGCCGACGCAGCGCACGTGCGGGCGCGCGGTGACGGGTCGTCGGGTGGCTCGAAGCGCGACCTGAGCTCCCCGCCGCTGCCGCAGGCGCTCGTCGTGCCCGTGTACGACAACCACACCCACATGGAGATCGCGGACGGCGTCGGCGAGGGCGGCGACGGTCCGCTCGACTACCGCGAGCACCTCGACCGGGCGTCGAGCGTCGGTGTCCGCGGTGTCGTGCAGGTCGGCACCGACCTGGCGACCTCGGAGTGGTCCGCGCAGATCGCGGCCCGCGAACCCCGTGTGCTGGCCGCGGTCGCGCTGCACCCGAACGAGGCCCCCGTCCTCGACGAGCAGGGCCTGCTCGACGAGCACCTCGCCGGGATCGAGCGGCTCGCCGCGCTGCCCCGTGTCCGGGCGATCGGCGAGACCGGACTCGACTTCTTCCGCACCGGCGAGGACGGCCGTGCCGCCCAGGTCCGGTCGTTCGAGGAGCACATCCGCATCGCGAAGGAGCACGACCTCGCGCTGACGATCCACGACCGCGACGCGCACGACGCCGTGGTCGAGGTCCTCGACCGGGTCGGTGCACCCGAGCGCACCGTGTTCCACTGCTTCTCCGGCGGACCCGACCTGGCACGGCTCTGCGCCGAGCGCGGTTGGTACATGTCCTTCGCCGGCACCGTGACGTTCAAGAACGCCGAGCCCCTCCGCGAAGCCCTCCGGGTCGCCCCGCGCCACCTGGTCATGGTCGAGACGGACGCGCCGTTCCTCACACCGACCCCGTACCGCGGCCGGCCGAACGCGCCCTACCTGATCCCGCTCACGCTCCGGTCGATGGCCGAGACGCTGGGCACGGACGCCTCGATGCTCGCCGCGCAGATCGCGTCGAACACCGAGCTCGTGTACGGCGCGTGGGACGCCGAGCCCGTCACGGTGGACGAGTAGCCGTGGGCGCACTGCTCGGCCCGGCGGAGATCCGGGACCTCGCGGCGAAGCTCGACGTCACCCCCACCAAGAAGCTCGGGCAGAACTTCGTGCACGACGGCAACACCGTCCGACGCATCGTGTCGGCCGGCCGCGTCACCCCGGGATCGCGGGTGCTCGAGATCGGCCCGGGACTCGGCTCGCTGACGCTCGGCCTCACCGAGACGGGCGCCTCGGTGACCGCGGTCGAGATCGACGGCCGGCTCGCGGCGCAGCTGCCCGCGACCGTCGCGGCGATGCAGCCCGACGCCCGGCTGCAGGTGGTCCACCAGGACGCCCTCGCCGTGACCGCCGACGAGCTGCCCGAGGCGCCGACGCACGTCGTGGCCAACCTGCCGTACAACGTGTCGGTGCCGGTGCTGCTCCACCTGCTCGCGACCTTCCCGACCATCGAGCGCGTGCTCGTGATGGTGCAGGCCGAGGTCGGCTACCGCATCGCGGCCGGCCCGGGCAGCAAGGTCTACGGCGCCCCGAGCGTCAAGGCGGCGTGGTACGGGTCGTGGTCGACCGCCGGACAGATCAGCCGCCAGGTGTTCTGGCCGGTGCCGAACGTCGACAGCGTGCTCGTCGGGTTCGACCGACACGAGCAGCCGGGCGACGAGGCGCTGCGGACCCAGGTCTTCGCGCTCGTCGACGGCGCGTTCCAGCAGCGGCGGAAGATGCTGCGCCAGAGCCTGTCGGGCGTGCTCGGCAGCAGTGCGCGTGCGACCGAGCTGCTCACCGCCGCCGGGATCGACCCGACGGCGCGGGGCGAGGCCCTGTCCCCGGACGACTTCGTGCGGCTCGGTCGGACGGTCCTCGCGGCCTGACGGCGTCGCGTGCCGCTGATGCGGTGCGGTGCGGCGCGGTGTGACGGGGCGCTGGCGCGACCTGCCCCCGGACAACCGGGAGCACGTCGTGCCGTGCACTTCCGTGGCGCGACGTGCTCGCGGTTGGTCCCCACGCGCCTCCCGGCCCGCCGGCCCGGCGCCTCCGCCTGCCGGTCGGGCACCTCGGCCGGTCGCTACGACCCGTAGGCTCGCCACCGTGCGCGCACCTCGTTCCCGGACCGCTCTCGTCGTCACGATCGCGGCGGCCGCCGTCGGCGCCGCGATCGTCGTCCTCGCCGTCGTGGCCCTCGTCCACGACGTCCGAGACGACGCCGCGTGGGCGGCACTCGTCCTCGGCGCTGCCGTCGCGGCGTGGGGCCTGTGGTTCCACGCGCTGTCGGGCGGAGACGCGGACCGTCGTCCGCGGGTCGCCGTCACGGGCGTCGTCGCGACCGCCGGCATCCTGGGCGCGGGTGCGTACTGGGTGCTCAGGGGGCTGCTCGACCGGACCGTCGCGGAGGCCCTGGTCGTCACGGCGATCGTCCTCGGGCTCTGGGCGCTGAACCGGACGGTGGAGGCCGGGAACCGCCGACGGCGTGCTGCGGGAGACGAGGTCGAGTAGGTGACTGCGGGAGGCCGGGCGACTCTCGTCCCGCGAGGACGCGCGGGTCAGGTGTGGCTCAGTGCCCCCGGCCCGCCATCGCCTCGAGGATCTGCTGGTGCGTCCCGTCCCGCTCGGCCCACCGCAGCGGCTGCACGTTCTCCACGAGGATCTCCGGCGCGGCACCGGCCTCGAGCAACCCCACGACCTCGTCGGTGAAGGCGTCGAGCGGCATCCCGCCGAAGTCCGCACCGCCCATCAGGTCGGTCTGCACCGCCGGCGGCGCGAGCTCCAGCACCTCGACGGAGCTGCCCACGAGCTGCTGGCGGAGCGCCTGCGTGTACGAGTGCACGCCGGCCTTCGTCGCGCTGTAGGTGGGGGTGGCGGTGAGCGGGACGAACGCCAGCCCGGACGAGACGGTGATGAGCGTCGCCGCCGGTCGGCTCAGCAGGTGGGGGAGGAAGGCGTCGATGAGCAGGATCGTGCCCACCAGGTTCGTCTGCACGGTCTCGAGCGCGTCCGAGACGTGGCCCGGATCGCGGAGGTCCTCGTTGCGCATGATCCCGGACATCGTGACCACGGTGTCGAGCTCCGGGTACCGGGCGATCACGTCGGTAGCGGCGGCTGCGATCGAGTCGGCGTCGGCGACGTCGATCGCGACGGTACCGAAGCCGTGCTCGGCAGCGAGCGCGTCGAGGCGGTCCTGGCGGCGCCCGCCGATGACGACGGTGCTGCCCGCTGCCTGCAGGCGCTGCGCGAGGGCGAGCCCGAGGCCCGAGGTCGCGCCGGAGATGAAGACGGTGCTGTTCGTGGTGTCCATGCCGTCGACGATGCTCCCCGGACACCGGTGTCGCCAGGACGCGGTCATCGGGGGACCGCCGATCCCTGGCTCCGACCGGTCCGGACGGGCACGATGGTCGGGTGGACCGCCCCGCCCTCGCCGACTTCCTCCGCCGCCGTCGCGAACTCCTGCGCCCGGAGGACGTCGGGCTCGGCAACGGCGCACGTCGCCGGACGCCGGGTCTGCGCCGTGAGGAGGTCGCCGCGCTCGCCGGCATGAGCGTCGACTACTACACGCGGCTCGAGCAGCAGCGCGGGCCGCAGCCGTCCGAGCAGATGGTCGCAGCGATCGCTCGGGCGCTCCGCTGCAGCCTCGACGAGCGGGACCACCTCTTCCACCTCGCCGGGCACACCGCGCCGGTCCGGATGCACCGCGCCGACCACGTCGACCCGGCGATCCTGCGGGTGCTCGACCGGCTCGAGGACACCCCGGCGATCGTCGTGAGCCACCTCGGCGAGACCCTCGTCGAGAACCGGCTCGCCCGTGCCCTGCTCGGCACGTCGGTCGACCTGCCGGGGAACGAGCGCTACCAGGCGTGGCGGTGGTTCGTGGCGGGGACGGAGCAGGCGAAGTACGCGCCCGAGCAGCACGAGCGGCTCGGACGGGTGGTCGTCGCCTCGCTCCGGGCCGCGGTCGGTCTCACCGGGCCGGGGGACCGTCGGGCGACCGCGCTCGTCGATGCGCTGCAGCAGCGGAGCCCCGCGTTCCGGGAGCTGTGGGAGCGCCACGAGGTGTCCACGCGGTGGTCCGACAACAAGACCATCGTGCAGCCCGAGCTCGGTCGCATCACCGTCGACTGCCAGGTGCTCCACACCGACGACCAGGCGCAGGCCCTCCTGCTCTTCACCGCGCCTCCCGGCAGCGAGGACGCGCAGAAGCTCGAGCTGCTCGGCGTCCTCGGCACGCAGCACTTCGGCGCCGAGTCACGGGCGCGCTGACCCGCACCCGGCCCGAGCGTCAGTCGACAGCAGCGCCCCGCGCCCGCAGCGCCTCCACGACGGCGTCCGGGTCGTTGCACCGGAACCGGAGCGATCGTGCCCCGCGGATCGTGACCTGCACCCCGGGACCACCGTCGAGCAACACCGCGGTGCCGCCGGGGACGAGCCGGATGCCCAGTCCGCCGGAGTTGCCGCCCGTCACGTGCACGACCTCGGCCGAGGTGATCCGTTCCGGGGCGATGCGCCGCCGGTACCACCACGGGCGGACACGGACCTCGAGGACCTCGTCGACACGGACCGTCATCCGCATCAGCAGCGAGCCGATGCCGAGCGCGACCGTGACGGCGAGCGTGACCACCAGTACGCCGACGTCCGACACCGTGGGCGGCTGGTCCTGCCACCCCGCCGGCACCGCGAGCACGAGCGCCGCGATCCCGACGGCGGTCGCGATCACGGCCCACCCGACGACGGTCATCGTGCGGCCTGGCCGGAGGGTCTCCTCGTGCACGGGGTGGGACATGCGTTCCACCCTCGCACACCGCTCCGCGCAACCCCACGTCACACACCTGGCACCCCCAGGGTCCCCGTGCCTAGGGTGGCCGGGTGACAACTCCGCGCGTGTACGTCATCCACGAGAACCCTGAGTGGTTCCCGCCGTTCGCCGCTGCCTTCGAGGCGGAGGGCGTGCCGGTCGAGGAACTCCTGCTGACCGACGGCGGCGCCCTCGGCAGCATCGACCTGGGCGCCGAGCCGGCCCCGGGCGTCTACTGGTCGCGCATGTCCGCGAGCTCCCACACCCGCGGCAACGAGCACAGCAAGGAGTACGCCCGCGCGCTGCTCGGCTGGCTCGAGCGCTCCGGTGCGACGGTCGTCAACGGCAGCCACGTGCTCGAGCTCGAGGTGTCGAAGGTCGCCCAGCACGGGCTCCTCCGCGACGCCGGCTTCGACGTGCCCCGCACGACCGCGGTCTTCGGGTCGGCCGCCCTGCAGGACGCCGCGCGGACCTTCACGGGAGGGCAGGACGTCCCGTTCATCACGAAGCACAACCAGGGCGGCAAGGGCCTCGGCGTCCGCCGCTTCGACACCCTTGCCGAGTTCGACGCCTACGTCGACAGCCCCGAGTTCGAGGCCCCGGTCGACGGCATCACGCTGCTCCAGGAGCTGCTGACCGCCCGCGAGCCGTTCATCACCCGCGCCGAGTTCGTCGGCGGCGAGTTCGTCTACGCGGTCCGCGTCGACACGAGCGCCGGCAGCTTCGAGCTCTGCCCGGCCGACGCGTGCGAGGTGCCGCAGGTCATCGCCGGCGCCGTCTGCGACGTCCCGGGAGCCGAGACACCCGGTGCTCCCGAGGCCTTCAGCCTGCGCACCGAGGTCACCGCCGAGCACCCGCTCGTGCAGCAGCTCCGCACGTTCCTCGCCGACCAGCGCATCCAGGTCGCCGGCGTCGAGTTCATGGAGACCACCGACGGCCGCACGGTCGTCTACGACGTGAACACGAACACGAACTACAACCCCGCCGTCGAGGCGGCTGCGCCGGTCTCCGGCCCGCGCGCGATCGCGCGCTTCACGGGCGCGCTCCTCGAGCAGGCCTACGCCGCGTCGGCGACCACGGTCTGAGACGACACCACCCACCGGCCGGGGGGGGGGGGGGGGGGGCCCCCCCCCCCCCCCCCCCCCGCCCCCCCACCCCCCCCGCCCCACCAGAGGAAAAGGAAAAATAACCCCCA